>CBFGZY010000009.1:0-89643 GCA_965653375.1 uncultured Pseudoxanthomonas sp. | reverse complement strand
ACACCGACGGCAGCAAGGGGCGGGTGTTGGCCTACGCCAATCTGCTGGCGGTATAGCAGCGATGTTCCCCGCGACGTGGGAGCGGCGTCCCGCCGCTAGCTCTTCGGCCGGATCACCACGATTCCGATATAGAGCTCGCGGCGGGACGCCGCTCCACTTGGCTGCTTCGTACACTATGGACGTCGGTGGGCTTCGCCCTACCAGCCGTATAGCTTCCAATACACCGGCGATACCGGGCCTTCGCCCTTGCTGCTGTCCAGGCGGCCATCGCCGTTTTCGTCGATCAGGTAATAGGTAGGTCCGCGCGCCGGCACGACCTTGACCATCTTCAGCTGCCCGGCGACGCGGTACTCCTCGATCACGTCGCCGTTCTTCTCGGTGCGGACGGCTACTTGGGCATCGGCGAGATCCACGTTGGGATCGTCTTGAGCGCCACCGAAGGCAGCGCAGCCGGCCAAGGCCAGTGTGCCGGACAACAGCAGCGCGAATTGCAGAGTCGTGCGGGACATGCTGGTTCCTCGTTCACCGTTGGCCGGATTATGCGCCAGGCGCCCCGAACCGCGCCGTGACGGCGGACGCGAGACGCAGGGGAGGTAGAATCCAGCCATGACACGACTCGTACTGATCGACGGCTCCAGCTACCTTTTCCGCGCCTTCCATGCGCTTCCGCCACTGACCAACGCCGCCGGCGAGCCGACCGGCGCGCTGTTCGGGGTGGTCAACATGTTGCGCTCCACCTTGAAGGAAAAGCCCGACTACGTGGCCTTCGTGCTGGATGCCAGCGGGCCGACGTTCCGCGACGCGCTCTATCCGCAATACAAGGCCAATCGCCCGCCCATGCCGGAAGAACTGCGGGCACAGGTGGAACCCATGCGCCGGATCGTCGAGGCATTGGGATTTCCCTTGCTCTGCATCGATGGAGTGGAAGCCGACGACGTGATCGGCACCTTGGCCCTGCAAGCCGCAGCCGAGGGCATGGAGGTGACCATCTCCACCAGCGACAAGGACTTCGCCCAGTTGGTGCGTCCTGGCATCGCGCTGGTCAACACCATGAGCGGCAGCCGGCTGGATTCGGAAGCCACCGTGATGGACAAGTTCGGCGTACGCCCCGAGCAGATCGTCGACCTGCTGGCGCTGATGGGCGACACAGTGGACAACGTGCCCGGCGTGGACAAATGCGGCCCCAAAACCGCGGCCAAATGGCTGGGCGAATACGGCACGCTGGACGCGATCATCGCCCATGCCGATCAGGTCAAGGGCAAGATCGGCGAGAACCTGCGCGCCGCGCTGCCACGCCTGCCGTTGAACCGCGAGCTGGTCACCATCAAGACCGATGTCCCGCTTGAAGGCGGACCGGCGACACTGGCCCTGCGCGAACGTCACGTCGATACCTTGCGTGAAATGTACGCGCGCTACGGCTTCAACCAGGCGCTAAAGGAACTGGACGGCGGTGTCGGCGCGCCGCTGCAGGAAAAAGAACCGGGGCGCGCACGCGGTACCGGCCGCGTCGCGGCGCCTGCCGAGACCGAAGCCGTCGTCGACGCGGCACTTTCCGCGCCGGGCGAGTACGAGACGATCTTGACGCAGGTGCAACTCGAAGCCTGGATCGAGCGTCTGCGCCAAGCCGACGAGTTCGCTTTCGACAGCGAAACCGACAGCCTGGACCCCATGCAGGCGAACCTGGTGGGGCTGAGTTTCGCGGTGGAACCCGGCAAGGCCGCCTACCTGCCGTTGGCGCATGAATATCCCGGCGTGCCGGCGCAGCTTGATCGTGCTTCAACGTTGGCGCAGCTGGCGCCTTTGTTCGCCGACGCGGCAAAGAAAAAGCTCGGCCAGCACGGCAAGTACGACTTGCATGTGCTGCGTCGCCACGGCGTAGAGGTTGCCGGCTATAGCGACGACACGATGCTGGAGAGCTTCGTGCTGAACTCCGGCAGCAACCGTCACGACATGGACAGCCTGGCCAAGCGTTTCCTGGGCTACGAGACCATCAAGTACGAAGCCGTCGCCGGAAAGGGCGCCAAGCAGATCCTGTTCTCGCAGGTCGCCTTGGACGACGCCACTCGCTATGCCGCCGAGGACGCCGACATCACCTTGCGCCTGCATCGCGTGCTTGCGCCGAAGCTGACTGTCGAGCCCGGCTTGCAGAGTGTCTATCGCAACATCGAAATGCCGCTGGTACCGGTGTTGGCGTCGATCGAGGCCAACGGCGTGATGATCGACAGCGAGGAGCTCCGCTGGCAGAGCGCCGACCTGTCCAAGCGCATGCTGGCCGCGCAGCAAAAAGCCACCGAACTGGCGGGGCGCAGCTTCAACCTGGATTCGCCCAAGCAACTGCAGGCCTTGTTGTTCGACGAGTTGAAGCTGCCTGCGGTGCTGAAAACTCCGACCGGGCAACCCAGCACCAACGAGGAAGCGCTGGAAGCCATCGCCGACCAGCACGAACTGCCGCGCGTCATTCTGGAATATCGCGGTCTGGCGAAGTTGCGCAGTACCTATACCGACAAGCTGCCGGAAATGGTCAATTCCCAGACCGGCCGCGTGCATACCAGCTATCACCAGGCAGGCGCCGCCACCGGCCGGCTGTCGTCCACCGATCCCAACTTGCAGAACATTCCCATCCGGACCGAGGACGGGCGCCGCATCCGCAAGGCGTTCGTCGCGCCGCCGGGCCGCAAGCTGATCGCCTGCGATTACTCGCAGATCGAACTGCGCATCATGGCGCACCTGTCCGAAGATCCCGGCCTGGTGCGGGCTTTCGAATCCGGCGCCGACATCCACAAGGCCACCGCTGCGGAAGTGTTCGGCCGCAAGATGGAAGAGGTCACGTCCAACGAGCGCCGCGCCGCCAAGGCGATCAATTTCGGCCTGATGTACGGCATGAGCGCGTTCGGCCTGGCGCGCCAGCTGGGTATCGGTCGCGGCGAAGCGCAGGACTACATCGCGCTGTATTTCAGCCGTTATCCCGGCGTGCGCGACTTCATGGAACGCACTCGCCAGCAGGCGCGCGAGTACGGTTACGTGGAGACGATTTTCGGCCGGCGGCTGTACTTGGAGTACATCAACAAAGGCACCCAGGGCCAACGTGCCGGCGCCGAGCGCGCCGCGATCAATGCGCCGATGCAGGGCACCGCGGCGGACATCATCAAGCGCGCGATGATCACCGTGGATGCCTGGTTGGCGGATCATCGCCAGCGGGCCATGATGATCCTGCAGGTGCACGACGAACTGGTGTTCGAGGCGGATGAGGACTTCGTGCCGACGCTGCTCAGCGAGGCCACCCGTCTGATGGCCGGCGCAGCCCAGTTGTCGGTCCCGTTAATGGTCGACAGCGGGGTCGGAAACAACTGGGATGAGGCGCACTGACGCCCCCGAGCACAAAACGTTTGCAGAACAGCTAGTTATGGTGAGCTTCGGTGATTTTCAGAAAGGTAAATTAATGAACTTTCTGGTTCAATAAACTGAATCTTGTGTAAATCTTACGGTTTATTAACGGAAATCTTCACGAACCATCCATGCGCGAAGTGGTCATATAGATCGCGACAGATGCAAGGTCTGTCGCTGGATCTCTCCCATCCCCTGGAGTGATCTCCCCCGGAACGGCGACCCCTCCCCAGGTCACGTTCCCCTGGCCCCGCTGACCCCCCCCTGGTCTGCGGGGCTTTTTATTGCCTGACGATTCGTGGTGCCCTTGTCTAGCAACTCCGTTTGCCGATGATCGGCGAATCAAAGCCGTCGTAGGAGCGCCGTTTCGGCGCGAGCTATTGCTGCCGGATTGCGATAGAAACGAAGAGCCCGCGCCGAGACGGCGCTCCTACAACAGCAATAGCGAACGCCGCATCCGCCAAGGGGACTCTCCATGCAAACCGAATTCGCCCAGATGTTCGAACTATCGATGCCCTGGTGGGCATTCGTCCTGCGGGCCTGCCTGGTGTATTTCGTGCTGCTGGCAATGATCCGGCTGTCGGGCAAGCGCACGATGGGGCAGTTCACCGCGTTCGATATGTTGCTGGTTGTACTGCTGGGCAATGCGGTGCAGAACGCCTTGTTGGGAAGCGACAACTCGGTGGCCGGTGGTTTGCTGCTGGCAGCGACGCTGATCGGGTTGAACGGGTTGGTCGGTCTGATGTCGGCCCGCAGCGACAGGATTGAAGCGCTGGTGGAAGGCTCGCCGGTGCTGCTGGCGCACGATGGCAAGGTCTACAAGGACGTGCTGCGGCGCGAACTGGTCAGCGGGCAGGATTTCGAGAAGGCAATGCGCGAAGCCGGCATCGAAGACGTTGGCGATATCCGCCTGGCGGTGCTGGAAACCAACGGCCACATCACGGTTGTCCGCCGCGATTGATGACGTTTGTTGCGCGAAAGCGGACAAGCAAGAATCCAACCACGCTGACTAGCAACCTGCCTCCAAATGCATCGGCACTGGCGTGCCAAGGACAGGCATCACGCCAGTTCGCTCAACCAATCGCGTGGCTTTAGATAGCCGCCCAGGCGTTGCTCCGGGCTGTCGGGTTCCGGCGTGTAGCCGTACTCCCAACGCACGCGTGGCGGTAGGCTCATCAGGATCGACTCGGCGCGGCCGCCGCTTTGCAGGCCGAACAAAGTGCCGCGGTCGTAGACCAGATTGAACTCGACATAGCGGCCGCGACGATAAAGCTGGAATTCGCGTTCCCGTTCGCCATGCGCCATGTTCTTGCGGCGCTCGACCAAGGGCAGGTAGGCATTCAGGAAACCATCGCCAACCGCGCGCATATAAGCGAAATCGGAGTCGAAGTCTTCGCCCAGATCGTCGAAGAACAATCCACCGACGCCACGGGTTTCGTCGCGATGCTTGATGAAGAAGTACTCATCGCACCAGCGTTTGTGAGCGTCGTAGCGTGCCTGCCCACCGAATGGCTCGCACAAGGCGCGCGCGGTGCGGTGCCAGTGCAGCACATCCTCGTCGATCGGGTAGAACGGGGTCAGGTCGAAGCCGCCGCCGAACCACCATGCCACGGTCTGGCCTTCGCGCTCGGCGCGGAAGTGGCGCACGTTGGCGTGGGTCGTCGGCAGGTATGGATTGCGCGGATGGAACACCAGCGAAACGCCCACTGCGCGCCAGGACGCACCCGCCAGTTCAGGCCGATGGGCGGAAGCGGACGGCGGCAGCTTATCGCCGGAAACATCGGAGAAACCAATGCCGGCCTGTTCGAACACATCGCCATCGCGCAGGATGCGGGTTCGACCACCGCCGCCCAGGGACGGGCCAGTGTCGCCGGAGGCAGGATGCCGGGAGCGGCTTCCTCCGTCCGCTCGCGTCCAGAGATCCTCCTTGAAACGGCCGGGGCCGTCGGCCGCTTCGATCTGCGCGCAGATGCGGTCCTGCAGATCGGTCAGGTAGTTTCGTACGGCATCGAATTCGTTCATGCCGCGCATTCTAACGGCGGCGTGCTTTCGTGTTGGCGAGGCGTGGATCGCGTCAGCGCCGGAACTCGGCCCGGACGGCGGATGTGCAGAGCTGATAGACGATTCCGGCATGCAGTGCGGCGAATACCACCGCACTGCCGGCCGTGGTGGTCAGCGACACCATGCGCAGCCGCGCCAGTTCCACCTGCATCGCCAGCGACTCCGCCGCCATCGGCAGCGACTCCACCCAGTCGAACACGGCCATCAACAGCCACACACCCAGGAAATTCGCCGCCGCACCGACCACCATGAAGGCGATGAAGGTCTGCCGGCCCCACTCGCGGCGCTTGAGCAGACCCACGGACGAGACCAGGAAGGCACCCGAAAGCAGCGCGAAGCTCCAGCCCGCCGCCGGCAGATGGCTCAACAGCCATTCGGCGAATGCCGGCAAGTCCACCGCCTTGAGTTCAGTCAATGCGCTTCTCAGCGGCTCGTTGCGGACGAACACCGTCACCATCACCGCTTGCAACACGCCATAAGCCGTGCAAACGATTCCCAGCACGATGGAAATCATGGCCATGGCCGTCACCACTTGCGACCGTGGTGGCGTGGCAGCGTTGGTGGTAGCGCGGCTGGCGGCGACAGGAATCTCCATGGCGGTTATTTCAGATTGTTCTCGAACAGCTTCAGGATGCGCTTGTACTCGTCCAGCCAGGCATCGGCGCGGACGAAGCTGTGGCGCTCCATCGGATACGGCGCGATTTCCCAGTTGTCCTTGCGCAGTTCGATCAGCCTCTGTGTCAGCGTCACCGAATCGCGGAAGAAAACGTTGTCGTCGATCATGCCGTGCGCGATCAGCAGATGATCCTGCAAGCCGGCGGCGTATTCGATCGGCGAAGACTTGCGATAAGCCTCCGGGTCGAGTTCCGGCGTGTTGAGGATGTTGCTGGTGTATTCGTGGTTGTACTGGGTCCAATCCACCACCGGCCGCAGCGCCGCGCCGGCCTTGAACACGCCGGGTTGGCGGAACAGCGCCATGAAGGTCATGAACCCACCATAGGAACCGCCGTAAATGCCGGCGCGATCGCGGTCGCCCTGCTTGTTGGCGACCAGCCAATCCAGGCCGTCCAGATAGTCCTCCAGCTCCGGGTGGCCCATCTGCCGGTAGATCGCGGTACGCCAGTCGCGGCCATAGCCTTCGCTGGCGCGATAGTCCAGGTCCAGCACGATATAGCCGCGCTGCACCAGCAGGTTATGGAACATCTGCTCGCGGAAGTACGCCGGATAGCGGGCGTGGACGTTCTGCAGGTAGCCGGCGCCATGCACGAACATCACGACGGGATAGCGCTTGCCGGCTTCGAGTTGCTTGGGCCCGTAATACTTGCCCCAGATAGTGCCGGCGCCGTGCTTGGAAGGTACTTGCACGATCTCGGGTTGGATCCAGCTGCGCGCCTTGAAGCCTGGAGTGCGGGTGTCGGTAAGCGCTTTCGCAGGACCGCCGCCAGCGTCCACCAGCGACAGTTGCGCCGGCAGATAGCTGCGCGAATGACGTACCAGCAAGCGGCTGCCGTCGGGGGACTGCGCGAACTCCTCCACGCCATCCAGTGAGGTCACCTCGGTCACCTGGCCACTGGCCAGGTCCAGCTTGCATACTTCGTAGTCGCCGGGCCACTCGCGGTTGCACAGGAAGAAGAAGCCGCGGCCGTCGGCGGACACCTGCGGTGCCGAGGCTTCCCATTCGCCTTTGGTCAGCTGGCGCGGCTTGTTGCCGTCCATCGCGTACAGATGCGCGTAGCCGGATTGTTCGGACAGCCACCACAAAGTCTTGTTGTCCGGCAGCCAACCGAACTCGTTGAAGCCCCAATTGATCCACGCCGCATCGGTCAGGCGATGGCGGGGCTGCAGCTTGGCGGCGGCCAGATCGACGGTGGCCAGCCAGCGATCCTTGTTGTCCACCGAATGGATCTGCACGGCGACCTGGTTGCCGTCGTCGCTCCAGATGATGGCATTGCCGTCGCTGTCGTTTTCGACGCGGACATCGCGGTTGCCCTTCAGCGGGTCCTTGCCGGCGGCTTTGCGCAGCCCGGCCAACGGGTCCTTGTCGATCCCAGGCAAGGCATCGAACTTCAGCTCCTTGATGCTGCCGTCGCTGAGGTCGATCCGCCACAGCGTATGCGCCACCGGTGAATTGCGGCCGACACGGGTGCGGACTTCCTGGAATTCCTCATAGCCGGATTCGGTGATGTACTTGGGCATCTTGCCGGCCTGGCCGGCATCGGCGCCCTTCTTGCGGGTGACCACCAGCAGCCAGCGCGCATTCGGCGAAAGCGCGCTGTCTTCGATCTGCACGTCGTCGCCCAGGAAGATCGGCGCCGGCGCGCGACTGGGGTCTGCCTTGCGCCAGGCTTCGTTCTGCTTCTGCGCCGCTTCGCGCAGGGCACGGTCTTGGGCCAGCGTCTGCAAAGTGCGCAGCTGCTGCTCGCGCAACGCATCGGGTTTGGGTTCGGCTGCCGGGTCTTTTTCGGCTTTCAGCAGGGCGACCTGGGTGATCACGCCGCCGGGAGTGCTGCGGTACCAATCGTTGCCGTTGCGCCAGATCGCACCGCCATTGGTGGCAAAGCGTGCGCGCGTCTCCGCGTCGTTGCTGCGGGTGAGCTGGCTCAAGGCACCGCTGCGCAGATCGCGGATGAAAACGTCGCCGTTGCGGACGAACAACATGCGCTGGCGTTGCGCGTCGTAAACCGGCGCATTGGCATCCAGGCTGCCGCGTTGCGCATCTTCCACCTTGTGCGCCGCTCCATCTTCGGACTGTTCGTAGGTGTCGCGAATCAGGCTGCCGTCGCGTTTCAAGTCGTACTGCACGCGCTTGCCATCCCAGGCCCACCAGGCGCGCTCGACAGGCGGCCCGATCCAATCCGGGTCGGCCATTACCTGCTCGATGGTCAACGCCGAGGTGTCTTGAGCGTGCAGCGGGGGAGCGAATAACAGCGACAGCAGCAGGGCGAACGGGGCAGGGCGCATCCGGTTTTCCGTTAGTGCGATGTGAAACGCAAGATTACCAGCCCATCGCGTCAGGCTCCGCATGAACAGCGCGTCTATCGTGCGGGTTTCGCCGAACTGTCATTTCCGACACAATCTGCCGATCTTCTTTCACTGCAGGGCGCGGCACGCGCGAATGCAAGCCTACGTTTATAAAAGCCAGCGCAAGGCCGACACTTTCGTCTACCTTGCCCAGCGCGATGATTTCGCCTGCGTGCCCGAACCATTGCGGAGCCAAGTGGGAGCGCTTTCCTTCGTGTTGGAAGTGGCGCTGACGCCCGAGCGGAAACTGGCGCGCGAAGACGCGGCCGTGGTCCGCAAGAATCTGGCAGCCCGCGGCTTCCATATCCAATTTCCACCTGTGCCGGATTTTGGTGAGCGTGCCTCTGGCGAGCGCACTTCCGACCAGCGCGCCCCTGACGACCGTGGCTCGGACGAACGCGCCGATGCTTGAGCGCCGTTTTCCCCTCCGGGACATCTCCATCCGACAGATCGCCGCGGCTACGTTGGCGCTTGGCGTACTGCTGGCCGGATTGGGTGCGGTAGGCGGCGTGACGGCGGCGTTGGGCGCCTGGCTGGCGCAGCCGGTGCTGGCGCTGGGTATGTCGTGGTGGCGCGGAACCCGAGTGCTGGCACCGCAGCGTGGCTGGCGTAGGGATCTGCCGGCGCTGCTGCTGGCCTGGGCGGTGGCGTTTGCCGCTGCCGCAATCCTGCTGGCCTGGCCGATGACTTCGTTGCTCGAAAGCGGCAGCCTGCCCGCAGCATTGGGGGTCAGTGCGATCGTCGGCGCGGTTCTGATCGGGCTCTGGCGCACCTGGCCGCTGTGGCATGGCCTGGAGCGCGATGGCGGTTCGCTGATTCCGCATTGGCGTGGTTTGGCCGAACGCGACTTCCATGCCTGGCGCGGTCTGGGTGTGGCGGCGCTGGTGGGTGCGGCCGTGGGCGGCGGTCTGCTGCTGGCCTGGCCGGATTTGCTACCCGACGGCGGACGCGTCGCCGCGGCATTGGCGTACGCGTTGCTGTCGCCGCTTCTGCACTGGGCTCTTCAGCGCACCAGTGGCGCCGGAACCCTGCCGGTGGTGGAAATGGCATCCGGCGATGCCGCCGCGCCGATGTTCGCGGCGCCTGAGCAGGATCATCTTCAGCAGCAGCCGGTCGCCGATCTGGATGCGGCCTTGTTCGAAGCCGCCCGCGCCGGACGCGTGCAGCGCGCGCTGGACCTGATCGACGCCGGCGCCGATCCGCATGCGGAGCCGCCGGAAGATTCGCGCGACCAGCGCAGCCTGAGCGTGCTGGCGGCAGTGCTGCCCGACCTGCGACTGCTGCGCGCATTGATCGCCCAGGGCGTGGATCTCAATCAGGCGCACGCGGGGATGACGCCGCTTTTGGCGGCCACCCGCGACAGTTGGCACGGCCGTCCGGACGCGGTAACGACACTGCTCGCCAATGGCGCCGATCCTCGCATCGCCGACAACGAAGGCAACACACCGCTCCATTTCGCCGCCCGCAGTTCCGACCCCGGCGTGGTCGCTTTGCTGCGCGATGCGGCGGCGGAAGTCGATGCACTGAATCACGACGGCCTGTCGCCGCTGGGCATTGCCTGCGTGGCGGGCAATTGGCGGTTGGCGAAATTCCTGCTGGAACGCGGCGCGCGTCCTGATCCCCAAGGCGGACAACCCGTGCTGCTGGCGGCCGCCGCAACCGAAGAAGACGACCCCGCCGGTGTGCAGCTGCTGCTGAAGCACAAGGCCAAGATCGATGCGCGCGATGCCCAGCAGCGCAGCGCACTGCACGAGGCGGCATTCGCCGGGCATATCGACATCCTGGCGACGCTGATCGCCGCCGGCGCCGACCTGCAAGGCCGCGACAGTGCAGGACGTACTCCTTGGCTGGACGCGGCACGCGGCGGACGCATCGGTGCGCTGGAAAAACTCGCCGAAGCCGGCTCTGACACCGCCGCGGTCGATGCCAGTCAGCGCAACGCGGTGATGCTCGCCTGCACCGCCGAAGCCGCTTCGCCGGCATTGATCCGCCGGCTAATGGAAATAGGCGTGGCGCCCGACCACACCGATATCGAAGGCAAGCGCGCGGTCGACCTGGCGGCAGCGGCAGGCCGCTGGGCGATCGTTTCCGTGCTGGACCCCGACTATCCGCTGCCTGCGGCGGTGTCGCTGGGTGCCGAAGAGCAGGCGACGCCGGATCGTGCGCCGCTGGCGCTGGTGCGCGACGGGCTTCATGCCAGCCAGTACGACGGCCTCGCTGAGTTGGCGAAGCTCTGTTCGCCTCACGAGCTCGGCAGCCTGCTGCACGATCCGGAGTTGGCGCTGTCGCCGACGCGCCTGGAATGGCTGTTGGCACGAGGTGCCGACCCCGAAACCCGCAATCATTCCGGCGACGTGCTGGTGTTCTTCCTGCTGTCGGAGGGCGCGGATGCGCTGCCGGCGTTGCATGCGTTGTTGCGCCGTGGCGTTTCGCCCGCTGGCGGCGGCGGACTGGCGCGGTTCCTGGCCGCTTGCGCGCAGGACGAACAGGCTGCGCGTGGCTTGGAACAGTTCGCACTGGAACTGGTCGAGCGCGGTGCCGATCCGTTCGCGCCGTCGAAGCAAGGCGATTCTTCCTTGTCGTTGTCGGTGCGCCTGGGCTGGACGCGGTTGCTGGATCGGCTACTCGACATCGGCGTGGATCGCGAAGCACGCGATAGCCACGGCATGACGGCGTTGCACTTGGCTGCCGCGCTGGGCCGCGAAACCGCATTGAAGCGGCTTATCGCCAAGGGCGCCTCGCCCGAATCTCGGGCGGCGGACGGCCAGACGCCGCTGGGCGTGGCGCTGTCGACCGGCCGGCGAGACCTGGCGGACTGGTTGGATTGGCGCGGTTGGAACCTGCCTAAGCGCGCCCTGCGTGCATCGGACCTGCCTGCCGCGGCGATGGCCGGCGACACCGAGGCGGTGCGCCGTTTGCTGGACCTGGGTTTCACCGTCGATTCGCCGGATGCGCAAGGCTGCACGGCGTTGCTTCGAGCCGCTGGCGGCGGTCATCGCACCACCGTGGAGTTGCTGATTTCGCGCGGCGCCGATCCGCAACGCGCAGCCAACACCGGCGCTACGCCATTGTCGGCGGCGGTCAGCATGCGCCAAGCGGATATCGTCAACGCGCTATTGGCTGCCGGCGCGCAGCTCGAACACCGCCTGCCTGGAGGCGTCACCGTGCTGATGCTTGCCGCGGCGCTGGGCCTGCCGGAAATCGTCGCGAAATTGCTGACCGCCGGCGCGAATGTTCAAGCCGGCGATGCGCAGGGACTCACGCCACTGCATTGCGCCGCACTGTATGGCTTCACCGCGCGCGACAAACCGCGCCTGGTGGCGTTGTTCGACACCCTGCTGCTATCCGGGGCCGAACCCGAGCAGATCGCCGCCGGTGCAGTCACGCCGTTGTTGTTGTTGCTCGGTGCCCGCGCCGAACCGGGTACGGCCTGCGATGAAGACGTCGTGCTGGCCGGGTTGGAGCGTCTGCTCGACGAAGACGTCTCCCTGGACGTGCAGGACCCACGCGGTTTTGGCCCGCTGCACCTGGCCGCATTGCACGGACTGCTGCGCGTGGTGCAACGGCTGATGCGCGCCGGCGCGGACCCGGAGCTGCGCGACGCCTTGAATCGCACGCCACGCGAGATCGCCATCATGCGCGGTTTCGTGGACGTCGCCGGTGAATTCTCGCCAGCCCTGCCGGGCGCATCGATGGCCCGCTTCCTGCGCGAACGCAATTGATCCGGCGAGAATTCGATTCTTGAGGGAACTCCTTGTAGGAGCGACGTCAGTGGCGACCGGGAACATCAACGTCGCGACTTGACCAGCCATTCGGCTGTTAAAAGCCATCGCTCCCACAAGGGCTATGCCGCGACGCTGCCGCCATGGCACTGCCACCGTCCGACAATGGTCGACTCTGGCGCGCCTTAACTCTCGCGCGTATCGACGACACCGCCGGCATCGGCTTCCAGCAATTTCTCCAAATCGCCGACCGCATCCTTGGCGGTCTGGATCACGGCTACGTCGTCGTCGTAGACCAGGTATTGCGCGCGCAGCAGTTTCTCGTCGTGTTCGCGGAAGCGCTTGGCCTGTCGCGCAGCGGTGTCCGGCGGCAGTCCAAGTGCGACCAGCACTTGCTCGCCCATTTCCAGGCTCGACGCGAAGGTTTCGCGGACGGGTTCCGCACTGAGGTCCATCAGTCGCCAGGCATGCTGACGGTTGCGGGCACGGGCGAACACCTTGGCTTGCGGAAACATGCGCCGGATCAACCGGGCGGTCTTGATGTTGGTGTCCGGGTCGTCCACGGCGACCACGAACGCCTTGACGTGCTGGGCGCCGGCTGCGCGCAGCAGATCGGGCCGGGTCGGGTCGCCATAGTAGATGCGGGCGTTGCCGAAACGGCGCAGGGTATCGACGGTTTCCGGACTGTTTTCCAATGCCACAAACGGCACCCGCTGCGCCGTCAGCAGACGGCCGATAATCTGGCCAAAGCGGCCCATGCCGGCGATCAGCACCTGCGGGTGATCGTCGGGAATATCGTCGAACGCGCGCGCTGGCGGCTTGCGCTTGGCCACACCCGCCAACATCCGGCTCATGGCGATCAACAGCAACGGCGTCAGCGCCATCGACAGGCTGACTACCGCGACCAGGCGGTCACGCAGTTCGTCATCCATCAGATTCGTACGTACCGCTTCGCTGAAGACCACGAACGCGAATTCGCCGCCCAGCCACAGCACGCCGCCCAGCATCAGCGCCCCGCGCATGTCCAGCTTGCCCGGCCCCACGCCGATCAGGAACAGCATCAGGAACTTGACCGTCAGCAGGACCAGCACGCCTACGCTGATGATCTGCGGCTCGGCCATGACCCTGTCCAGATCCACGTCCATGCCGACAGCGATGAAGAACAAGCCCAACAGCAGGCCCTTGAACGGCTCGATCTGCGATTCGAGTTCGTGGCGGAATTCCGAGTCCGACAACAGCACGCCGGCCAGGAACGCGCCCAACCCCGCGCTCAGCCCCGCTGCCTGCATGAACCATGCGATGCCCAGCACGACCAGTAGCGCGCTGGCGGTGAACACTTCGGGCATGCGCGTACGGGCCACTGCCCGGAACAGCTGGCGCAACAGCAGGCGGCCGCCAAGGACGACGATGGCAACCGCGCCCACCGCCTGGAATACGGTGGTCCAGGTGAGGGTTTCGTTCTTGGCGTCGCCCAGCAATGGGATCGCCGCCAACAGCGGGATGGCGACCAGATCCTGGAACAGCAGGATGGCGAAGCCAAGGCGACCGTGTTCGCTGGTCAGTTCCTTGCGTTCGGACAACAGTTGCAGGCTTACCGCGGTGGACGACAGCGCCAGCCCCAGACCGATGATCAGCGCAGTTTTCCAGTGCTGGTCGGCCAGCAGCGCCAAGCCGCCCAACGCCAAGCCGGTAAGCACCACCTGCAGGCCGCCGGCGCCGAACACCGGTTTGCGCATCACCCGCAGCCGCGACGGCGACAATTCCAGGCCGATCACGAACAGCATCATCACCACGCCGATCTCCGCCGCGTTGAGGATGCGGTTAGCGTCCTGCACCATGCCCAGGCCGTACGGCCCCAGCACCACGCCGGTCACCAGGTACGCCAACACGGCGCCCAGTCCGAACCGCTTGAATACCGGCACGGCAATCACCGCCGCCAGCAAAAACACCAATGTCAATTCCAGGGCACTACCGTGCATGCGTCACCTCGTGTCGCATTATGCGGCCTCTTCATAAACTCCAGACAGCGCGAAGATCTGATTGAGCGCCTCGTCCCGGTGGGATAGGCTGCGGGCTCTGCTTCGGGGCTGGGAGGCAGGGCCGATGCCGGTGCGCCTCGGATGGGATTAGCCAAGGCGCAAGGGGACGAAGATGCGTGACGGCGTGCAAAGGAAGTCATGGAGCTTGCTGCCTGCGATGTTGCTGTGGGCGGCTTGTGCTTCAGCAGGGGAGCCGGTGATCTTCCCGGCGGCTGCCAAGGTCTGGGTGGATGCGGCGGGTGTTCCCGCCAAGGTAGAAGTTTCAGAGCAAACACCGGAAGCGGTTCGTGCGTATGTCGCGAAAGAGGTTTCGACATGGCGCTTCGAACCCCCAACGATCAACAGCGTTGCCAGCGAAGGTATTACCTATTTGTCGCTGGGCGTTTGCGCTGTCGAGACGGAGCAGCCTGGTGCTTTCCGGCTGGCGTTGGAATACCGCGGCAACGGCCCCGGCAATCCCGCGAACTCGCCGAGCCTGCCTGCGCCAAATTATCCCGACGGCGCGGGCTCACGGGGCATCATGGGCACCTGGTACGTGGACTACACCATCGGAGCGGATGGTCGTGCCACTGTCGATACTATCCGGCCAGAGAAGAGTGGACAGAGAGGGCGCGAATACTTCAGGCCTGCACTGAAGCAGTGGATCGAGCAATTCGTTTTTTTACCGGAGCAGGTCGCTGGAAAGCCGGTGAGCACGCATTCGGGTGTTCGGGTGAATTTCTCGATGGGAGGCACATCGAAGCAGCAGGCACAGCTGCGTGTCGCGGCGCTCGAGGCAAAGAACTCCGATGCGTGTTTGGTGGCAAAGAAAGCCGCCGGCGATACACTTGCACCGGTCGCTTTGGATTCGCCATTCAAATTGCTTCAGTCGGGTGGTTAGTATTGCGCTGGGTATACAGCACAGCAACGCATTAGACGTAGGCTGACGATATTGTCCGATGGCCGTTCCACGGAACAAGGAACCGAAAATGAAAAAGCGAATTGGATTTGGTCTTGCGTTGATGCTGTTGGCGTGCACCGCTCTGGCAGCAGGTCCGGGGGGTGTTCGCAAGCAGGTGGAAGCCAGCATGCTGATCACAGGGACGATCGGGATAGCGCCGGATGGCACGGTCAGCGATTCGGCCTTGGATTCTCCTGAGAAGCTCCCGCCTGGCGTGGTGGATTTCGTCCAGAAACAGGTGCGCGACTGGCGCTTCGAGCCGATCGTCATCGATGAAAAGCCGGCCCACGTGCAGACCAAGATGAGCGTGCGCGTGGTCAGCAAGAAGCTGGACGCTGGCGACTACACGGTGGAGATACGCAGTGCCACCTTCGGTGATCCCGAGAAGGAAGCAAAAGAGCAGCGTGTCACCTCAAAGCACATGAATCCCCCTCGCTATCCGGTCGCCGCAGCCAGGGGCGGCGTCTCGGGGACGGTGTACCTGCTGTTGCGGATCGGCCGCGACGGACGCGTGGAAGATGTCGTCGCCGAGCAGATCAACCTGCGCAACGTGGGTAGCGATGGCGCAATGACGCAATGGCGTCGCATGCTGGGTGATGCCGCCAAAAGCACCGCCAGGCAATGGCAATTCGTGCCTCCGACCCAAGGCGATCTGGTAAACGAACCGTACTGGGTGGTGCGTACGCCGGTGAATTTCTTCCTGGGTCTGTCGCTGCCCAAATACGGGAGCTGGCAGCCGTACGTGCCAGGGCCGCGCGAAACGCCAGCATGGAACAAGGAAAAATTCGGTACAGGATCGGATGCGCTGGCCGACGGTGGGATATACATGCTGGACCGGTACGAACCGAAATTGTTGACTGTGCTTGATGACGCCTGATTCCGATTGGCTCGATAAATGAGGGCGTAAAAAAACGCCCCATGTTGTGGGGCGTTTTCTAGCAACACAGACCAATGACTGAAGTCATTGCTATGAGCCATTGAGGTGAAGCGATTGGCAGTTCGGAGCTATTGCGACCTTAATGTTGTCATTGCTGAATACGCCGACATAATCGTCTGGTTATTCATGCCAGGATTCTGGCGGGTGAAGGTAGCCATAAGGTTATTCGCACGGATATCGCCACGATCACGCGCTGCGAAGAACGCACCCGCCATGGCCTCGGGCTGAGCGCCTGGAGTGGAGCCCGAGAGTGAGCGCCCGTATACATACGCTGCGAATGGACTATTGGACGTTTTCATTAGCTTTGCACTGCTACTTAGTGCTTGGCTCGCCAGCCCCACTATCCGTGCTTGCGCTTCATCAGAAAGAGCAATATCCGCCTTGCGAGTAGCTTGCATTTCCATCAAGCGGCTGCCCAGCCGATCCGAATAGAACATCTGTGCCTTTATGTTTCCAGCATCTGCTTGGCGCTTTAGTTCGTCATCGGTCAGCTGGCTAGCAGCAAGCCATTCTTCTGGCATAGGGAATCCATTTTGCGCTAACTCGATCTGTTCCTCGGAGCTATAGAACTTGACCGCGCCGTAATAGCGCGTGGCGACATCTCGGAGCAAGGCTTGCTCCTGGGTAGTCAGCGAGGCAAGGCGATCATCCCAGCTGGTTGCCTTATTGACACGAATACTCGTGCTAAATGCCAGTGAGCTGGGAATTTGTATAAATTGGCTATCCTCCCTCTTCTCAAGTCTGGGAGATGACTCGATCTGATTTTTGACGACAGATCCCGTTTCAGCCGGTTGGTTTTCGAGGCGATCACATGCGGTGATGGCGACAATAATCGCGACCGCAATAGCTATATTTTTCATTCGCTTTCTCCGCATCCGTTGTTCTGCATGTCATATACCCATAAAGCACATGTGCGTTCAGCGGCAGAGGTAATGGCGGCCAGGTTCGCCAACGGGGAGTTGCTGACTGTACCGAAATAGGTGGCGGAAAAACCTTCGCAGGAACTCCGTCCGCTTGCATCGGATACTCCGGAGCAGCCCTGCATCATGTCGTTGAAAAATGACATGTCACACGATCCCTTATCCATCGCTTCGGCGTAGCATTTGTCATGGCCGTCGCATGCATTTCTAAAGCTCACGCCAGAATAGGGGGCATCCAAATCACCAGAATAGGTGTCAGGCGAAGCGGCGGACTGAACTGCCGACGCTAGTGCATTGCTCCAAGCGCCGGAACCACACCCATTTGGCTGCCAACTGGAGCTGAGCCCAGGCGAGGGAGGTGGCGAGCTCATGCTGCAGTTACTTGGGCGGTTTGCCCTCAACTCTCGACAGAACTTTGTATTGTCGACAATGAAATCTTCCTCAGGCTTCTGGGAATCCAGTTGGTCTTGGTTCCATTGGATTGACATGGACTGTACTACCCAACCGCAAGCCTCTCCCGTGCATAGAATGCTGCCGCCGGTGACGGTGGGAGCGGTAACCGTCACGGGTGGCAGGGTCGGCGGTGGTGGAGGGGGTGTCGGTATCTGGGCGAAAACAGAAAAGCTTACAATTCCTATAATTACTAGAACTAACTTCCGTAGGTTCATAATCCATCCTTAGCTTGGCGGCTCACTACCGCGGTTCAAATATATAACGGATTGAACGAAGTCATCGGCAATCGTCATATCTGTGCGTCTATCAAAAAAAGAGGTCCACTTATGCCTGGGCAAACGCCTCGAGTAACGGACGGTGCCATTTTCAAAGGAGCCTTAGTTGCGCCGTTGGCGGCACCGATTGCAACGCTTCTCATTGGCCCACTATTGGACTCCGATATTAGTCTCCTAGCGGCGCCAATCATCTTCGTGGCCGCAATTCCTCTTGCATACCTTGCTACTTTGATAATTGGCCTTCCTTACGCTTTTTTGCTCCGTCGCTTGGGTCGACTAACGGTTGTTCCTTGCGTGGCCGGAGCTTTCGCGATCACGTTAGTCATAGGCGCAATCATAGGAAGGAACCTTCCAGCCACCGCAGACCATGGCGCATGGAGATTGGCGGCTCTCGCCAGCCTCATTGCGGCGGTGGTCGCGGGTGTCTGGTGTTTAGTTGCTGCGATTCCATGGCGCTCTGGTTCACGGTATTGAGCACATTTAAAAGCAAAAAACGCCTGCAGTGCATGGCGTTTTTTTTTTGATTGGATATCGAAATAGCCAGCGTTTCATCGAAGCGTAGAACTCGTCGTTGGACCTGAAGTCTCACCTGGTTAAGCCTTCAAATTTAGCTGCGATTCCGATCAGCAGCGATAGCGTGCGCCTTTAGTTCAGCAGCGCATACGAGCTGCTCAGACAGCTCGTAGGGCTTTTTATGAGAGCCAAGAGAGCGGGGCCTATTTCGGAATCGGTAGGGCCGTGACTGATTGGCGGCTAGAAGCGAGCTTTTCAGCTATCGCCAAGTCATCGCACCTCAGCCGCTCAAACGAACCTCTGCGGCGGTCAGGATTGCGTTCGCCTGTGCCGAATGACCGGCGTTTGGTTGGTGCTGCCCGGGCTTCCTGAGGCTCCTCGCCGCAAGCTGCCCGCTGCAGCCGTCAAGCAGCACGTCCGGATTCGGCTGCAATTGCCGTTAGTGTGCAGAGAACCGGGGGTATCCTTGACCAACTTTCATTCCATCCAGCCGCCTGTGCGGCTGGGCATCGTCGGATGCGGTGCGATCACGCGTGAGGCGCACCTGCCGGTGATCACCGGAGACCGCAGGGTCGAGGTGACCGTACTTTGCGACCGTGATCGAACCAACGCCGTGCAGACCGCCCGCGCGCACGGCATCGAGGCGGCGATCACCACTGAGCTCGCCGAGCTCGCCGGCAAGGTCGACGCCGCCGTCGTGGCCGTGCCACCGCGTTTTCACGCTCCCGTCGCGATCCAGCTCATGCAGATGGGGATCGACGTCCTGTGCGAGAAGCCGCTCGCGATCACGGTCGCGGACGGCCGCAAGATGGTGGAAGCCGCTCGCCAGACCGAGCGGGTGCTCGCCGTGGCGCTGATGATGAGGTTCTTTCCGCACAACCGGTGGCTTGCGGATCTAGTGGAGGAAGGAGAAATCGGCGAGGTTCGTGAGGTCATCGTCGAAGACGGCGCCCCGCTCGACTGGCCGATGGCGAGCAACAGTTACTTCGACCGCAAGGCTACCGGCGGCGGCGTCCTGTTCGACAGCGGCGTGCACCTCCTCGACCGGATGCTCTGGCTGTTCGGCGATCTGACCGAGATCGCCTACGAGGACGATTCGTTTGGCGGCTTCGAAAGCAATGCGAAGTTGACCGGTGTGCTGAACATTAATGAGCGACCGGTGCCGGCGCGCTTGGAGTTCAGCTGGTCGCACCGGCTTCGCCGCAGCATTCGGGTGGTCGGCGAGCGCGGCACGCTCGAGGCCTCGACTTCCGACCCGCGGACCCTGACGCTTCACCGCAGCACCCGCCGTGGACCAATGGAAATGCAGATCGCATGCGCCAAGCGATGGGATGGGCGCAGTCACTACCGGGCGCAGCTCGACGATTTCATTGGTGCGGTTCGCGAGCGGCGCGCGCCGTTCGTTACCGCGGAATCGGCGCTGCACGCGCTGGCGGTCATCGAGACGGCGTATGCGAGGCGGACGCCGATGGCGCAGCCTTGGTTGGCACGGATGGAGCCCGCGATATGACGCCCGCCAAGATTCTGATCACCGGCGCCACCGGGTTCATCGGCTCGCGTCTCTGCGAGCTCCTGTCGCTCGAATACCGGCTTCCGTACCGCGCCTTGGTCCGCGACTTTTCGCGCGCTGCGCGGATCGCCCGGCTGGATGCCGAACTGGTCGCCGGCGACATGCTGGACGCCGGCAGTCTGGCGCGAGCAGTGGAAGGGTGCGACGCCGTCGTCCACTTGGCCCACGGCGACGACCAGAGCGCCGCGAAGCAGACCAGCCTGCTGGTCGATGCCTGCGTACGCGCGGGTGTTCGCCGTTTCGTCCATATGAGTTCGATGGCAGTGCACGGGCCGTCGCCGAAGCCGCCGGTGCTCACCGAGAGCACTGCGTCGATCAAGCGATGGGGTGAGGGTTACTCTGATGCCAAGTCCGCCGCCGAAGCCGTGGTCGCCGCGGCCGGAAAGCGCGGCGCGCTCGCGAGCGTCATCCTCCGCCCGACCATCGTCTACGGCCCCTACAGCTTCTTCGTCACGCCGATAGTCCAGGACGCGCGCGCGGGGAAGATCAGCATGATCGACGGTGGCCGGGGCATCTGCAACGCGGTGTACGTCGACGACGTCTGCAGCGCGATCATGGCGGCACTCGATCGCGACGACGCGGTTGGCGCGGCATGCTTGATCAACGGCGATACCCGCATCACCTGGCGCGACTTCATCACTACGTTCGCCGACATGGTCGATGGCGAGAAGACCATCCATGATCATTCGCTAGACGAAATCGCCGCCTACTGGCAGGGAAAGCGCCCACGCGCGCGCGACAGCGTCACCGCGATGATGCGTCTGGCCGCGTCTCCGGCCTTCCATGCTCAACTCGGTACCATCCCACCGGTTGGCACGCTGATCCGCGGGACCAAGGAACTGGTCGCCCGTCGAATCACCTCCGAGCAGAAGATGATGATCAAATCCCGACTGCAGGGCAGGAGCGTCGCAACGCATGCCGACCATGCACCGGCGGTGCGGATGCCCAGCGAAGGCCGGGTCGTGCGCGAGGCGTACCGATCCTGGGTGTCGAACGATCTAGCGAAGGCTCGGCTGGGCTGGGCGCCGGCGCATTCTTTCGAGCTCGGCGCCCGCCGCACCGGCGAGTGGTTGCGCTTCGCGCGCATGGTTTGAGTGCAGGCGGTAGGCCAGGCTTCGGTGCCCGAGCTAATCCGCTTGCAGCGAAACTGAAGATCCGCCGAGCCGAAGTCGCAGGCGGATTCTTGACCTAGCGGCCCTCAAAAAAAAGCCCCGCATTGCGGGGCTTTTTTATCTCGTGGCTCGGACCGAGCGAACTATCGCTTCATCGAAGCGAAGAACTCGTCGTTGGACTTGGTGTTCTTCATCTTGTCCAGCAGGAATTCCATCGCCGCGATTTCGTCCATCGGGTGCAGCAGCTTGCGCAGGATCCAGATCTTCTGCAGCAGTTCCGGTTCGATCAGCAGGTCTTCGCGGCGGGTGCCGGAGCGGTTGATGTCGATGGCCGGGTAGACGCGCTTCTCGGTGATGCGGCGGTTCAAGTGGACTTCGCTGTTGCCGGTGCCCTTGAACTCTTCGTAGATCACTTCGTCCATCTTGCTGCCGGTGTCGACCAGCGCGGTGGCGATGATGGTCAGGCTGCCGCCTTCCTCGACATTACGTGCGGCGCCGAAGAAACGCTTCGGGCGATGCAGGGCGTTGGCGTCCACACCACCGGTCAGCACCTTGCCGGAGCTGGGCACCACGTTGTTGTAGGCGCGGGCCAGACGAGTGATGGAGTCCAGCAGGATCACCACATCCTTCTTGTGTTCGACCAGGCGCTTGGCGCGCTCGATCACCATTTCGGCGACCTGCACGTGGCGAGCGGCGGGTTCGTCGAAGGTCGAGGAGACCACTTCGCCGCGCACGGTGCGCTGCATTTCGGTCACTTCTTCCGGACGCTCGTCGATCAGCAGCACGATCATGTGCACGTCAGGGTGGTTGGTCGTGATCGCGGTGGCGATCTGCTGCATCATGATGGTCTTACCGGCTTTGGGCGGTGAGACGATCAGTGCGCGCTGGCCTTTGCCTTGCGGCGCCATCAGGTCCAGGATGCGGCCGGCGATGTCCTCGCTGGAACCGTTGCCGCGCTCAAGCGTGAAGCGACGGCGCGGGAACAGCGGCGTCAGGTTCTCGAACAGCACCTTGTTCTTGCTGGCTTCCAGCGGCTCGCCATTGATGGTGTCGACGATCGACAGCGCGAAATAGCGTTCGCCGTCCTTCGGGAAGCGGATGCGGCCGGACAGGTGATCGCCGGTGCGCAGATTGAAGCGGCGGATCTGGCTGGGCGAGATGTAGACATCGTCCGGACCGGCCAGGTAGCTGGCCTCGGCGGCACGCAGGAAGCCGAAGCCATCGGGCAGGATTTCCAGCACGCCGTCGGCGGCTACGCCTTCGCCATGGCGGGTCAGCACTTTCAGCAGCGCGAAGATCACGTCCTGCTTGCGCGCGCGGGCCACGCCATCCTGGATGCTGAGTTGCTCGGCGATGTCCAGCAGCTTCTGCGCCGGCATACGCTTCAGGTCGCTCAGCGAATACTGCGGGAAACCTTCCGGCACATTGGCGGCCGGTGGGCGCGGGACGTAGGTGTCATTGCCGTTACCGCCGTCGTTGGGCATGCCTTCGTTGCCGAAGCGCTCGCGGTTGCGTTCGCGACGGTTACGGAAGCGGTCGCGGCGATTCTGATTCTGGTTTTGGTTCTGGTTGCCGCCGAAGCGATTGCCTTCGCGCGGCTGATCGCCGTCCTGCGAGGCGCCGCTCTGGCCGCCATCGGAAGCCGGCGCCGGAGCTGAAGAGGAGGTCGGCTCCTGCCTGGGCGCAGCGGCCGGCTCGCGTGGGGCCTGCTCTCGAGGAGCGTGCTCGCGTGGGGTCTGTTCACGCGGAGCAGGCGGCGCGGTGTTTTCGGCGGCCGGTGCGGGAGCGGGAGTCGGTTTTGGCGGCGCGGCTACTGCGGGCGCGGGGGGCGCTTCAGCGGGTGCTTTGGGCGCTGCGGCGGGTGTTGCCGCGGATTCGGCGGTGGCTTTCGGAGCGCGCGGCTTACGCACACGCTTCTCGGCGATAGCGCCGGTTTCATTGTTGCTGTCGGACAAGTGCGATTCCTCGCTAAGTGGCGAGCGCCGGCGGAAGTGCGGGCGTTTTTGGGTGGGAGAGTGATTCTCAGAAGGGGTGCGGCGCTGGATACCACGCCGGATATGCGGACACTAACACCGTGCCGCAACAACGGCAAGCGTTGCGCGGCAGCGGGTTCGAGCAGATTCAGCCGGTGAGCCGGCCGAAGGAGAACGGAGGATCAGGCGGTGTGGGCGGAGCCAATGGCCTTGTCGATCATCTGGGTCAGTTGACCCTTGCCGACCGCGCCAACCTGGGTGGCATGCACTTGGCCGTCCTTGAACATCAACAGCAGCGGGATGTTGCGCACGTGGTACTTGATGGCGGTCGCGCGATTCTCATCCACGTTGAGCTTGACCACTTTCAGGCGCCCGTCATAGGTCTCGGCCAGCTCGTCCAGGACCGGGGCGATCATCTTGCACGGGCCGCACCATTCAGCCCAGAAATCGACCAGGACGGGTTCGCTGGACTGCAGCACGGCGGCGTCGAAATCGGCATCGCCAACGTGGGTTACTTTATCGCTCACTGGGTTCTCCTGCAGGTCCGCGGATGAGCGCGGACGGAAATGGGCCGGGGCGGCCACCTCTATTGCGGTAAACTGGGGCGTTCCGCGGCCTGATTCAAGAGTGTTCCCAGGCGGTCGCGCAACCCAGCATAAGGGGCGCAGTGTGCGACGCCGCCGACGGCGATGCAAGCCACGATTCCCCAACTATCAGCCCGCGTATAGAACACAGCGGCACAAAGAAGAAGGCATGAGCGACAAACCTTTAACCGACGTAACTTTCTCTTCATTCGACCTCCACCCCGCGTTATTGGCCGGCTTGGAATCCGCGGGATTCTCGCGCTGCACGCCCATCCAGGCGCTGACGCTGCCGGTGGCGCTGCCCGGTGGCGATGTCGCCGGACAGGCGCAGACCGGCACCGGCAAAACGCTGGCTTTCCTGGTAGCGGTGATCAATCGGTTACTGACGCGTCCGGCGCTGGCCGACCGCAAGCCGGAAGATCCGCGCGCGCTGATCCTGGCGCCCACCCGCGAACTGGCCATTCAGATCCACAAGGATGCGGTGAAGTTCGGTTCCGACCTCGGGCTGCGCTTCGCCCTGATCTACGGTGGTGTGGACTACGACAAACAGCGTGAAATCCTGCAGCAGGGCGTCGACGTCATCATCGCCACGCCGGGCCGGTTGATCGACTACGTGAAGCAGCACAAGGTGGTGTCGCTGCACGCGTGCGAAGTCTGCGTGCTGGACGAAGCCGATCGCATGTTCGACCTGGGCTTCATCAAGGACATCCGCTTCCTGCTGCGCCGCATGCCGGAACGCACCACCCGGCAGACGTTGCTGTTCTCCGCGACCTTGAGCCATCGTGTGCTGGAGTTGGCGTACGAGCACATGAACGAGCCGGAGAAGCTCGTCGTGGAAACCGAATTCATCACCGCGGCCAAAGTGCGGCAGAAGGTGTACCTGCCGGCCAACGAGGAAAAGATTCCATTGCTGCTGGGTTTGCTGTCGCGCAGCGAAGGTGCGCGCACGATGGTCTTCGTCAACACCAAGGCGTGGGTGGAGCGCGTGGCGCGCGCGCTGGAAAAGGGCGGCTACCGCGTCGGCGTCCTCTCCGGCGATGTGCCGCAGAAGAAACGCGAAACCTTGCTCAACCGTTTCCAGAAAGGCCAGTTGGAATTGCTGGTAGCCACCGACGTTGCCGCGCGCGGTCTGCACATCGACGGCGTATCGCACGTCTACAACTTCGACCTGCCGTTCGACGCAGAGGACTATGTGCACCGCATCGGCCGTACTGCGCGGTTGGGCGCCGAAGGCGATGCGATCAGCTTCGCTTGCGAAATCTATGCGCAAAGCCTGCCCGATATCGAAGCCTATATCGAACAGAAGATTCCGGTCGAACCGGTCACGGCCGAAATACTGATCCCGTTGCCGCGTCCCGAACGCGCGCCGGCCGCCGAAGGCAGCGAAGAAGGCGACGACGAGAGCATCGGCGAGATCTTCCGCGAAGCACGTGAGCAAAAGGCTGCCGACGAGCAGCGCCGCGGCGGTCCGCGCAAGAGCGGGCCGGGCGGCGGTGGTCGCGGCGAAGGCTCGCGTTCGCGTGATGGCAAGCCGCGTTCGCCACGCGGTCCGCGCCGGGAAAGCACGCCGGCAGCAGGCCAGCCCGCTGCTGCGCCGGCACCGGTTCGCGCCGCCAAGCCGGCAGGCGTGCCCGACGCCGGACAACCGGAAGGCGAGCGCGCGCCACGCAAGCGTCGCCGCCGCCGTCATGGGCGTCCGTTGGAAGGTGCCGAGGCGGCGACGAGCGAGCAGAAGGCATCGACGCACGCCAAGCCAGCAGCTAAAGCGGCACAGCCCGCCAAGGAAAGTTCGTCTTTCCTTACCCGTCTGGGCCGCAAGTTGAAGTCGCTGGTTTCGGGCGGCTGAGAACCTGATCGCTATCCGCCGCGAGCGGCGGCAGAGCCACCCCGTACTCGGGGTGGCCGGTAGCGGAGCGAGATCGTGTACAGGCTCCAAGACGCACCTTGCGCTGCACGACAGGCGCGCCTGTCCCCGTAGCGTGAAGGAAACACGGCATAATCCTGGCCCATGAGCGTCCTGCGATTCGAAAACGTCAGCAAGCAATATCCCGGCGGCCATGAGGCTTTGACCGATATCAGTTTCGAAGTGGCCGAGGGCGAGATGTTGTTCGTCACCGGTCACTCCGGCGCGGGCAAAAGCACGCTGCTCAAGCTGATCCATCTGAGCGAACGCCCCAGCCGCGGCGCCGTGGTGTTCGATGGCAGGAATCTGCTGAAAGTGCGCGGCGGCCGCATTCCGCTGCATCGCCGGCATGTGGGCGCGGTCTATCAGGATCATCGGCTGCTGACCGACCGCACGGTAATGGAAAACGTTTCGCTGCCGCTGATCCTGCGCGGCGATCGCCGCCATGGCATGAGTTCGCGAGTGCGCGAAGTGTTGGCGCGGTTGGGACTGGGCCATCGCGAGCGCGCGTTGCCCACGCAGCTTTCCGCTGGCGAACAGCAACGGGTCGGCATTGCGCGCGCGATAGTCGCCGAACCCAAACTGCTGGTGGCCGATGAGCCCACCGGCAATCTGGACCCCACGCTGTCGGCGGAAATCATGTCGCTGTTCGCTTCGATGCCCGAGCGCGGCACCAGCGTGCTGGTGGTCAGCCACGACCTGCAGCTGCTCAAGCGCATGAAGAAGCGCGTGTTGATCCTGGACCACGGCAAGTTGGTCGACGACATCTCGCCGGCAGACCTTGCGGAATGAGCGCTCGCGGAATGAACGACAACGGCAACACGCTCACGCGCCCACGCTCGCGCTTCGGCATCTGGCTGGACCAGCACCTCTACAGTTTCGTCTCCAGCCTTGGGCGGGTGGTACGCAAGCCCTGGGCCACGTTGCTGACCATTGGCGTGATGGCGGTGGCTTTCGCGCTGCCGCTGGGTTTGTGGTTGGCGCTATCGAACGTGGAACACTTCGCCGGCAGCGTGCAGCAATCGCGCGAGATCGATCTGTTCCTCAAGCCCGAAATCGACGTTGCCCGCGCCGGCGCCCTGGCGGATGAATTGCGCGGCCGTGCCGATGTGGCGGCAATCGAGTTGCGCACGCCGGAGCAGGGCCTCGCGGAATTCCGCGAGCGCAGCGGATTGGGCGCCGCGCTGGAAGCATTGGACAGCAATCCGCTGCCCAGCCTGCTGATCATTACCCCGCGTGGCGAGGACGCCCAATTGGTCGCCGCATTGCAGGCCCTGCCTGAGACCGATCTTCTGCAGCATGACGCTGCCTGGCGTGAGCGGCTGCAAGGCTGGCTGAACTTCGGTGAGCGCTTGAGCGGGGTGTTGGCTGCTTTGTTCGGTTTGGGAGCGCTGCTGGTGGTGGGCAATACCGTCCGACTGGATATCCAGTCCCGGCGCGAGGAGATCGGCGTGCTGCAGTTGCTCGGCGCCACCGATGGCTTCATCCGGCGTCCTTTCATCTATCTGGGCGCTTGGTACGGCCTGGCTGCGGGCGGGCTGGCGCTGGGATTGCTGACATTGGCCGCCGCCGCGTTGCGCGCGCCGCTGGCCGCCCTGGCCAAGAGCTATGGCAGCGGATTCGCATTGACCGGGCTGGAGCCGGCATTGGCCGGTGCGGTGCTGCTGGCGGCTGCGGTGATCGGCTGGCTGGGCGCATGGCTGGTGACCGGACACTTCTTACGTCAGACTCGCCCGACCGAAACCTGAGCCCTCCTTTCATGGCCCAAGAGCTCCGCCATCTGATCAGCGACGCCCCTCGGGTGATGGTGGTGGACGGCTCCAAGTTGGTGCGCAAGATGATCGCCGATGTATTGCGGCGCGAATTGCCCGGCGTGGAAGTGATCGGCTGCTCCAGCATCGCCGAAGCGCGCAAAGCATTGGCCGGCGGCGAGATGCATCTGGTCACCACCGCGCTGGCGTTGCCCGACGGCGACGGATTGGAGATCGCGCGCAGCGTGCGCGAATCGGCAGGCCAAGCGTATGTGCCGGTGATCGTGGTGTCCGGCGACGCCCAGCAGCATCTGGAAGAACGCCGCTTCACCGAGTTCGTGACCGACTACTTCGACAAGTCGCTCGGTCACGAGGCCCTGGCCACCTTCATTCGCGGCTACGTGCAGCCCGAGCCCATCGTCGGCGCCACCATCCTGTATGTGGAAGACAGCCGCGTGGTGGCAGAAACCACCAAGCGGATGCTGGAACGGCAGTCGCTGAAAGTCGTGCACGTGCTGAAGGCCGAAGATGCCTTCGCCCTGCTCACCGCCGAATCGTTGGGCTTGTCGACCCATCGTTTCGACTTGGTGTTGACCGACGTGACGCTGAAAGGCGAGCTGAGCGGTCGCGACGTGGTGCAGCGCGTCCGCGTGGATTTCGCCTACGGCAAGCGCCGGTTGCCGATCCTGGTGATGACCGGCGACGGCAATCGCGACAACCAATCCGAACTGTTGCAGGCCGGCGCCAACGACCTGGTGCTGAAGCCGATCGAAGAGCGCCTGCTGGTGACCAAGGTGCTGTTCCAACTGCGGCTGGCCCGCATGGACGACGCCCGCAGCCTGGTATGAGTGTGGAAGACGAGCGTATACGCCTGGAAGCGTCATGGAAGGCGCGTGTCGGCGATTGGCTGCTGCGCCCGGAAATGCGCGAGCTTTCCGCGTTCCTGCGTCAGCGCAAGGCGGCCGGTGCGCGCATCTATCCGCCCGGGCCGCGGATCTTCGGCGCGTTCGAAGCCACGCCATTCGATCAGGTGAAGGTGGTCATCCTGGGCCAGGACCCCTATCACGGGCCGGGCCAGGCGCATGGCCTGTGTTTCTCCGTGTTGCCCGACGTGCCGGTACCGCCTTCGTTGCAGAACATCTTCAAGGAGATCAACAGCGACCTGGGCATTGCGCCTCCGGATCACGGCTGTCTATTGCCTTGGGCCCAACAGGGCGTACTGCTGCTCAACGCGGTGCTGACGGTCGAGGAAGGCCGCGCCGGCGCTCATCAAGGAAAAGGCTGGGAAGGCTTCACCGATCACGTCATCCAGACGCTGGCGAACGAGCGCGAAGGACTGGTCTTCCTGTTGTGGGGCAGCTACGCCCAGGCCAAGGGAAAGGTCATCGACAGCCGCCGCCACCGCGTACTGCGCGCGCCGCATCCCTCGCCGCTGTCGGCGCATCGCGGCTTTCTTGGCTGCGGACATTTTTCGGCGACCAACCAATACCTGGCCCAACGTGGACAGACGCCGGTGGATTGGCGTCTTCCGCCCCGTAGCCAATTGACGCTGGGCATGTCTCAGGGTTAATGCCTTGTAGGAGCGACGTGAGTCGCGATGAGGCTTTACCGGTAAAGCCTCATCGCGACTCACGTCGCTCCTACAAAGCCTTGCAAAACCCTTGCTTGGAAATGGGGTAAGGCAAGAGCTTTTCCCGCTCCCCGCTCCCCGCTCCCCGCTACCGAGTCTTCCGGCGTTTCTTCGGCGGCGAAACCTCGGGTGCCGGGGTCGGTGCCACCGGAATGCTTTTGATCTCCGTCTGCAGTTCTTCCAGCATCGGCACCATCTTTTGCTGAATCGCGGCCATCAGGTTCTGCATCAGCAGCGGGTTCTTGTCCAGCAGGCTCTTGCCGGCGGCGCTTTCGTAGAACTTGGTGATCGCGCGTACTTCCTCGCGTGTGTAGGTTTTCTTGTAGACATCGACGTACAAGGGCCGCATTTCCTCCCAGGACAATGCCTTGCGCGCGATCTCCTGCGTCTTGGCCTGGATGCGCGCCACCTCCGCCTTCTGTTCTGCGTTGAGCTCCTTGCCGGCGAAGTGCTCGTTGAATTCCTGCTGCTGCATGGCTTCCAGTTGCGGGATCACACCATTGAGCAGGCTTTGCGCGCGCGAGGCCTGCAGCAGGCGGTCGATGTCGGCATCGGAAGGCTCGGCGGCGTAGGCGCTGGCGAGCGGTACCGCCAGGAGCAGCGTCAACAGCATGCGAGCAGGCAAGGATGCGATCTTCATGCGGTTTCGGCAGGTCCTGGGCGAAAGGCCATGAATGTTGCCGCCGACCAAGTAAATGTGACGTTAAGCCGCGGGCGCCGCGCTACGTTCCGTCTTCCTTCCTGACTACAATTCCCGCATGGGGAACGCCTCACTCGACATCACGCCCACGCTGGCGATACCGGACGACGAATTGGTCGAGCGTTTCGTGCGCGCGAGCGGCGCGGGTGGCCAGAACGTCAACAAGGTGTCCACGGCGGTGGAACTGCGCTTCGATCTTGCGCACTCGCCGTCGCTGCCGGAACCCGTGCGCGAGCGGCTGCTGGCCAAGCGCGACCGGCGCATCACCGATGAAGGCGTGCTGATCATCGATGCGCAGCGTTTCCGTACCCAAGAACGCAATCGGCAGGATGCGCGCGAACGCTTGGCGGCTTTTATCGCCACAGGACTGACCGCGCCAAAAAAACGCGTGGCCACCAAGCCTTCCCGCGCCGCCAAGGCGCGCCGGTTGGACGAAAAACGCGAACGCAGCCAGATCAAGCGCGGCCGCTCGCAAAAGAACCAATGGGAGTAAATCGATTGAGCGACGCGCGCGACATCATCCCCGCCATTCCGCCCAACATGCCGCAGGTACCGGCCAACCGGTTCACCCGTTGGCTGGGGCGCAATTTCCTGCGCCTGTTCGGCTGGCGCATCGTGGGCACGCTACCGGACATCCCCAAGCTGGTGATGATCGTGGCGCCGCATTCGTCCAACTGGGATGGACTGTGGGGCATGGCGGCCAAGATCGCGATGGGACTCGAGGTGCGCGTGCTGGGCAAGGCGCAGTTGTTCTGGTGGCCGCTGGGACCGCTGCTGACCAGGCTGGGCGTGTTGCCGATCGACCGCAGTTCGCCGCAAGGCACGGTGGAGCAGGCCATCGCGCTGATCAAGCGCTCGGACCGCATGTGGTTCACCCTGACCCCGGAAGGCACGCGCAAGAAAGTGCAGAAGTGGAAAAGCGGCTTCTTGAAGATCGCCCGGCGAGCCGACGTGCCGATCCTGATGGCGTACTTCCACTATCCCGAGAAGATCGTCGGTATCGGCGATGTCTTCTATCCCACCGGCGATGCCGAAGCCGACATGGCGAAGATCCGCGAGTGGTACCAGCCATGGCAGGGCAAGAACCGCGGCACGGTGTGAACCGACCAGAGTCAGGCAAAGAAAAACCCGCCTAAGGCGGGTTTTTCGATTTCCAGCCCGACGCCTGCCGGCCTACAGCGCCTCACCGCCCAGCTTCCACGTGACCTGCACGAAATAGCTGCGGCCGGCGGAATCGAACCAGGACGTGTCGTAGTACGGATAGTTCGCCCAGGTCGCGTCCTTCGGCGGCATCTTGTCGAGCAGGTTGTTGACGGTCAGCGACACGCGCAGGTGATCGTTGATGTCGTAGCGCGCGCCGGCGTTGAAGCGCCAAGTCGAGCCCGTCCACGCATCGTTGTCGTAGTTGGCGACGCGGCCCAGGTAGTTGCCGAAGACGCTGGCGCCCCATGCACCCCGGTCCCAACTGGCGCTCAGGTTGCCCTTGGTGCGCGGCAATGTGGTGGCGCTGAAGCTGACGTCCAGCATGTCCTCTTCAGGGTCGCCGGGATATTGCTGGCGGGTGTGCTGGTCGGTCCAGGTGTAGCTGCCGCCGAAGCGGAAGTCGCCCGCGTTGGCGGTCTGCAGGCGATAGTTCGCGGTCAGGTCGATGCCCGAGGTTTCTTCGTTGGCGATGTTGATCGGGCTGAAGTGCACGCTGGTGATGTCGCCATCCTCGTTGCGGATGACGCGGGCGATGGCGTCGAGGCAGGTCGGCGAATTGATGTCCACCGACGCGCCGGAATCGGTGGTGCCGATCCGGCAGTTGGCTTCATCGATGCGCAACTGCTCCCGGCTCTGGCTCTGCACCTGGTTGGATACGCGGATCTTGTAGTAATCCACGGCCAGATCGAAATTGGCGAATGGCGACCAGACCAGGCCCACTGAGAACGACTTGCTGGTTTCCACGTCCAGATCCATGTTGCCGGCATAGACGTCGAACGTGTTGATGTCGTAGCTGCCGTCGTCGTAGCAATAGCCGTCGGTGGCGTCAGGTTCGGCGGTGCGGCATTGGTAGTAGTCCGTCGACACGGTGCGGTAGTAGTCGTCGCCGGCGAACAGGTAATGCATGTCGGGCGCGCGGAAGCCGGTGCCGTAGGAGCCGCGCACCAACAGCGTGTCGAGCGGCCGCCATTCCAGGCCCATGCTGTAGGTGAACTTGCCCGGGTTCTTGTTGCCATAACTGTAGCGGTCGTAGCGACCGGCGAGGCTGGCTTCCAGCGTGGATGCCAATGGCAGGCGAAGTTCGCCGGCTACGCTCCAGTGATCGCGATCGCCGTGGCCGTCGCCATAGCGCGGGCCGAAGTACGCATCGGCGGTGAGTGCGAGCGGGTCGGGGTTGATCTCGTAGGATTGAGTGCCGAATTCGACTGCACCGGCAAAGCCGACATCGCCGGCCGGCATCGAGAACAGGGCCGGCGTATCGATGGTGAAACTGAGGTTGTCGTTGTCGGCCTTGGGGCGGAAGGTGGACATCGCCGCGATCGAGGCGAACTCGGCCTGCGTCAGCGGCGTGAACAGGCGCGCCGGATCCGGACTGTAGATCGCATAGCCGTCGGCGTCGTAGCCTTGCCGTTCGCCCAGGAACAGACGATTGGCGGCATCGGCGTGGATGCGCGGCATGTCCACCTCGGCCTTGTACTGGGAATGATTGTAGGCCGCTTCCCAATTCCAGTGATCGGCAAACATGCCCTTGAGGCCGGTCGTCACCGCCAGCGTCTTTTGGGTGGTGGTGTTCATGCGGTTGCGCAGACCGCCGATTTCCTCGGGCGTGAATTGTCGCGACCAGGTTTCGTAGTGGCCGGTGACCGCGTTGTAGAACACCTTGTCGTTGTTGTCGGTCGAGACCGGATCGTGGAACTCCCAGCCCATGATGTCGCTGACCACGTCGTTGCCGTTGGTGCCGGTCAGCAACTTGACCGTCTGGTGCCCTAGTTGGACGTCGGCAAACCAGGAAAGATGGTCGGAAAAGCGATACTCGAACGAACCGTAGGCAGTAGCGCCCTTGCGCTCGTTCTGGATCGTGCGATACGCGATGGCGCGCTCGCTGCCGCAATAAGGCTGGCCGAATCGGTCCTCCGCGAGCACCGTGGTGCCCTCGTTCAAGCCCGCCATTGCCGCGCAATCGTCGGCGGGCGCGATGTTGACGTCGTCGTCCCAGTCGTACAGCTGGGCGGTGAGGCGAGGCAGGCGACGGCGCGAGGTCGGTGCGTCGAGCGTGGAATCCTGGTTGCGACGGTCGAAGCCCCACAGCGGGCGCTTGTCGAGCAACTCCACACCGACGATGCCGCTGAAATCGCCCTGTTCGAAGCCGGTGGTCAACGTCAGCTTGTGCGATTCGCCGCCGCCACGGCTGGTGTCGCCATATCGATAGTCGACGATGGTGCCGTCGGTCGACTTCTTGAGGATGAAATTGATAACGCCCGCCATGGCGTCCGAACCGTAGACGGCCGAGGCGCTGCCGGTCAGTACTTCGATGCGGTCGATCATCCCCAGCGGGATGTTGCCGACGTCGGTGAAATTGCTGCGGCCATTGAGTGGCAGCGGAAAGTCGGCGATGCGCCTTCCATTGATCAGTACCAGGGTGTGGTTGGGCCCCAGTCCACGCAGATCCACCGCCTGCGCGCCGGGAGTGGACTGGGCGCTGGTCGTGTTCTGCTGGCCCTGGACGCTGCCGCTGTTCTGGCTGAGGGAACGCAGCACATCCGGAACCGAGGTGAGACCGGCGGCCTGGATCTGTTCGGCGGTCACCACGGTGATCGGTGCGGGACCTTCGATCTGCGCGCGCGGGATGCGCGAGCCGGTGACCTGCAGCGTTTCCAGTTGGGTCACGGGTTCTTCGGCCTGGGTGGAGCCGCCTCCGGGAGGCGCCTCCTGGGGAGCGGGTCGCGGGGCCGGTGCGCGCTTGGGAGTCGCGTCGGCGCGCACGATCAGCACCGCTCCGGAGGCGTCGCGCTTGGCCTCGAAACCGCTGCCGCGCAGCAGTCGCTCCAGCGCCTGGTCGGGCGACGCGGCACCCTGCACGCCGGCCGTGCGCTGTCCCTTCAACTGATCGGCACGGTAGACCAGTTGTGTGCCTGACTGCTTCGCCAGCGTGTTGAGCGCCGCCGTCAGTTCGCCGGCCGGCAGATCGATTCGTCCGGGAGCCGCTTGCGCCTGCGCGGCCAACGCCGCACTACAGGCCATGCTCAACAGCAGGACGCGCATTGGATACCGCATCGACGATTCTCCCCACGGTGCTCGGGATGGCACCTTCTTGCTATCAGGACGAGCGAGCCGGGCAAATCCCCCGCTGGGAGCCGGGAGGCGGGAGACAGGAGTCGGACTCACCACCTCCCGCCTCCCCTCTCCCCCCTCCCGGCCTTAAAGCGAATGCAGCACGATACGGTCGGCTTTCCGCTCGGCGCGTACCGGGAATCCCTGCTCCAGCAGGCGCACGAAACCTTCGGTGTTGGACCAGCGGAAATTGCCTCCCACGCGCAATTCCGCCACGGCCGCGTCGCCCAGTTCCAGCTTGTGTTTGTTGAAGCGATTGAACTCCGCGACCGCCGCCGCCAGCGAAGTGTCGTCGAAGCTCAGATAGCCGCTGCGCCACTCCAGATACCGCTCAGCGTCGGCCAGCGGCAGCGAGCGCACCAGCACGCCGTTGCGGCCGGCAGTAGCCACGCTGCCCGCCGGCAGCAGCGCTTCGGGTTGGGCCCGGCCATCGGTGCCGGCCATGCTGTGCAACCGTACCTTGCCCTCGGTGACCACCACGCGCAGCGCTTCCGGGTCGTTGCGCACCGAGAAGCGCGTGCCCACCGCGGCGACGCGGCGGCCCTGCGCTTCCACTACGAACGGGCGCCGCGCGTCGCGCGCGACATCGAAGAAAGCTTCGCCCTGCGTGAGCGCCACATGACGTTCGCCGCGGCTCATGCGCACCTCCAGCCGACTATCGCTGCTCAAGGTGGCGGTGGAACCGTCAGCCAAGGTCACTGTCTGTAGTTGGCCCACGCCACTGGCATAGCTGGCCTGTTCACGGCCGCTGAGTTGCCAGCCGCCCCACGCCATCGAGCCGACCACGGCAAACGCCAGCACCGCCGCCACGCCACGGCGCCAACGACCGGAGCTCGCAACCTGGCGTGGTGCGAACCTAACTTCGCGCAGATCGTGCGGGCCGGCCGATGTGTTCCCGCCTGCCGCTGTCGAAGCGGGCTGCGCTCGCGCAGGCACCACGCCCGCGGGCAGTCCCGCGGCGAGCGCCCGCAGACGGCCGGCCTCGCTCCAGGCCGATTCCAGCCGCAGAAACGCAACACGGTGCTCGGTCCGCTCAGCCAACCAAGCATCCAACGCCTGCTGGTCGTGCGCGGTCCACGCATCGGCATCGCGGCGCGCCAGCCATTCGGCTGCCGCCTGTTCAATCTGCCTGCTGTCGGCCATCGCTTTCGTCCTCTTCCATGTGCGGCTCCATCCCTATGCGGCCACGGGGCGCGGGTTCGCTGCCGTACAAGTAGTCGGCGATCATGCGCATCCCTTTGGCCAAGTGCTTTTCCACGGTCTTCTCGCTGATCCCCAGGCGTTGGGCGACCTCTTTCTGCGACAGCTCGTCGACGCGGCGCAGCCAGACCACCTCGCGGCAGCGGTCGGGCAGGTGGTCCAGCGCTTCCATCATCCGTTTCAGCGCCTGCCGCGTGCCCGCCCAACGTTCCGGCGACACCTCGTCGATCAGGTAGACGTTCGAGGACTCGAAATCACCCATCGGCTCGATCGACACCACCCGGCTGCGGCGCAGGCGGTCGATCATCAAGTGGCGGGCAGTGGTGAACAGAAACGCCTTGGGTTGCTGCGGCCGAGTGCGCATGGCCGATTCGTAGACGCGGGCGTAGACCTCCTGCCGCAGATCATGCAGCTCGTCGCGATGCGACCACCGGCTTTGCAGAAACAGCACCAATGCCCGTTCGTGGACGAGTATCTCGCGGACGAACCAGGCGTCGAAATCGGTGGGCATGTCTCACTTTAACGGGAAACGGGAAACGGGAAACGGGAAACGGGGAGCGGGGAGCGGGGAGCGGGAAGGTGGGAGGCGAGAGGCGAGAGGCTTGAGCGCTCGCGACGGTTACCCGGAACACTGGTCACCGTCGTCCCGGCGAAGGCCGGGATCCAGCGACTTCTCGCGATCTAGACGATAGGCGCTGAATAACTAGCCCATTCGGCTGTTGAAGCGCTTTTCAACGGCGCAGCCGGTCAAAGCGCCTCCGGCTTACGCCGGGACGAATTTCCACTACTGAAATAGAAGTGCTAGCCATCCTTCGCGCCATGCAATGGGGGAACGCGCCAGCCCGTTCGTCTAGACATGGCACCGGTACGTGGCATCCTGCCGCGACCTTTTACTCCTGGGAGTGGCGGCATGGTGTCTGTATTCGGCGCGTTGCGGCGCGCGGCGTGTGTCCTGGCATTGGTGGGGACGCTGGTACTGCCTGCGCATGCCGCCAGTCCCGCTCGCTACCAACTGGGCGATGCCACCGCGAAGACGCCGGGCCGCGTGCAGCCGGGTTTGTTGCTGATGGGCGGCGGCGATCGCAACTTCGACGCCCTGCGCTGGTTCATGCGTAAGGCGGGCAACGGCCACATCGTGGTGTTGCGCGCCTCGCAGGCGGGAGAGGTGGGCGAAGAGTTCTTCAATGAAGTCGGCGGCATCGCCTCCGTGGAGACTTTCGTGTTCCAGGATCGTGAGGCTGCCAACGATCCTGCGGTGTTGCGGAGTCTCAAGCGCGCCGACGGCATCTTCCTGGCCGGAGGCGATCAGTCTCGCTACGTACGTTATTGGCGCGGCACGCCCATCGCGCAGGCACTGGACGCGCACGTGCGCGCCGGCAAGCCATTGGGAGGCACCAGCGCCGGCTTGGCCATGCTGGGCGAATATCTATACGGCGCAATGGATGGCGGCAGCCAGATCAGCCCGCGCGCGCTGGCCGATCCGTTGGGAGCGGAGAACACGATCGAACGCGATTTTCTCAATATCGCGCTGCTGAAAGGCGTGGTGACTGACACTCATTTCAGCGAGCGGAACCGTTTGGGGCGGCTGATCGCGTTCGTCGCCAAGGCGGAGTCGATCGCCGGGCGTCCGTTGATCGGTCTGGGCGTGGACGAAGACGCCGCAGTCGCAGTGGAGGGCGATGGCAGCGCGCGCGTATATGCGACTGCGGCGAATGCCGGCGCGACGGTAGTGAAGGGTGGCTTCGCCGAAAAACAGAGCGAAGACGCGCCGATGAATCTTTCGCGCGTGGATACCGTCGTCGCCGGTGCGGACTCGGTCCTGCACCTGCCCAGCGGACGCGTCGAGCGGCCGATCGCCGAGGGCCATTACGCCGTGCGCGATGGCGTGCTGATCGCGCTGGACGCGCCGCGGCTGGTGATTCACGGCGGTGCCGGCGTCGAGCGCGCCGGCATGACGCCCGCCGATGAAGAAGCAGCACGCAAAGCCCTGGAAGCCGCATTGCGAGCCGGATACGCGCAGCTGCAGGCGGGCAAGCCAGCGCTGGACGCAGTCACCGCCGCCATCACCGTTTTGGAAGACGCGCCCCAGTTCAATGCCGCACGCGGCGCCGTGTTCACCCACGATGGCAAGAACGAACTGGACGCATCGCTGATGGACGGCACCACCGGCAAAGCCGGCGCAGTCGCCGGCGTGCACCGGGTGAAGAATCCCATTCTGCTGGCACGCGCGGTGATGGAGAAATCGCGCCACGTGATGATGGTGGGCGTAGGCGCGGAGGCGTTCGCGAAAGAGCAGGACATCGAACTCGTCGATCCTTCCTACTTCCGCACCGAGAAGCGCTGGCAGCAGTTGCAGAAAGCGCTGAAGGAAGAGGCGAGCAAGCAAGCCGCGACCGAGCGTGCGCTGGATTATTTCGGCACTGTCGGCGCGTTGGCGCTGGACACGCAGGGCCGCCTGGCCGCAGGCACTTCCACCGGCGGCATGACCAACAAGCGCTACGGCCGTATCGGCGATTCGCCCATCATCGGTGCCGGCAACTGGGCGGATGATCGTTGCGCGGTATCCGGCACCGGCTGGGGCGAATACTACATTCGCTCCGCCGCCGCACATGAAATATGCGCGCGCGTGCGCTTGTCCGGGCAAAGCATCGCGCGCGCTGCCGCCGGCGTTATCAATCAGGACATTCCCAAGGCCGGCGGTGACGGCGGCGCCATCGCGCTGGCCGCCGACGGCAGTTTTGCCCTGCCGTTCAACACCGAGGGCATGTATCGCGGCTGGATCGGCGCCGATGGCGTGCCGCACGTGGCGATCTACGCGGACGAGACGCTGGCCGGCGACGAGACCGGCGCAAAAAAATAGCGCCGCGCTCAGCGTTCGGAATGCCCGCTGTCGTCGTAGCTGCGGCGGGTAAACAAATCGGGCTGGATCAGTTCGATGAAGGCGCGCGCCTGTGGCGACAGGTATTTGCCCTTGCGCACCACCACGCCATAGCTGCGCGAAGGAAAGTAATCGCTGAGCGAGCGGGCGGTCAGCCGGCTGCGGTCGGCTTCGGTCAGGCAGATCGAAGTGACGATCGAGATGCCCATACCCATCGCGACGTACTGCTTGATCACTTCCCAACCGCCAACCTCCAGAGCCACCGTGTAGGGCACGCGGTTCTGCTGGAACACCAGATCGACCAGCCGGTAGGTGATCTGGCGTTTGGGCGGCAGGATCAGGCCGTAGGGCGAGAGATCTTCCAGCTTGAGCTTGGATTTCTTCGTCAGCGGATGATCCAGTGGCGTGATCAGTAGCGGCTCGAAACGGTACACCGGCGCGTAGTTCAGGTCGGCCGGCACATCCAGCACCGAACCGATCGCCAGGTCCACCGCATCCGAGCGCAACAGGTCGGTGCCATCGGCGGTGATGGCGTTATGCAGGGTCAGCCGGACATCCGGATGTTCCCGGCGGAAGTTCTCCACGATCTTGGGCAACAGATACAGGATGGTGGAGCTGTTGGCGGCGATGTTCAGCTCGCCGGCGTCCAGCCCGCTGACCTTGTCGTGGAAGACGGTCTCCAGCCCATCGATGCCTTCGACCAACGGCTGCGCCAGTTCGAACAGCACCTGGCCCTCCCGGCTGGGCGCCAGCCGGCGGCCACTGCGTTCGAACAGCTTCACCCCCAATTCGCGCTCCAGCGCCTGCAACTGCAGGGTGATGGCCGGCTGACTGACGAAAAGCGCCTCCGCTGCCCGCGAAACTGACCCCAGGCGTACCGTCTGGCAGAACGCCCGCAGTGGTTTCAGCCGGTCGGACTTGTAAGGAAAACGCAACGGTGGCGGGGCTTTGTCGATATCCGGGTCGCCAATATAAGCTGAGCTTATTTAATGCATTGATAAAACTGTGTTGTCAAATATATGAGGCGAGGAGCAGCTTACAACCCAGCAACACGCTAGGAGATCTGCTCATGTCCGCCCCCGCTTTTGCCCGCTCTTCCCAAGACACCCCTGCCAAGGGCTCCATTCGGGGTACCGCCCAGGCCACCGGTCCCGGTCGACCCACACCGGGCATCACCCTGACCGCCAATGTGGCCGGCCAGGACAGCTTGCTCCCCCCTGCGGCGTTGGCGCTCCTGGTCTCGTTGCACCGTGCAATCGAGCCGGAGCGGCAGGTCCGGCTGGCGAAGCGCCGCGAGCGGCAGGCGTACTTCGATGCCGGCGGTCTGCCGGACTTCCGCGAAGACACCCGCAGCATTCGCGAGGGCAATTGGAAGGTGGCACCGCTGCCGGCCGCGCTGCGCGACCGGCGGGTGGAAATCACCGGGCCGGTCGATCCCAAGATGGTCATTAACGCCCTGAACTCCGGGGCGAAGGTGTTCATGGCGGATTTCGAGGATTCCACTTCGCCGACCTGGAACAACCTGCTGGTCGGCCAGCGCGCGCTGATCGGTGCGGTTGCCGGCGACCTGACTTTTTCCGCCCCGGCATCCGGCGGCGCAAGCGGCAAACAGTACGCACTGAAGCCGTTCGAAGAACAGGCGGTGCTGCTGGTGCGTCCGCGCGGTTGGCACCTGGACGAGAAGCATGTGCTGATCGATGGCGCGCCCATCGCCGGTGGTTTGTTCGACCTGGCGGTGTTCGCCTTCCACAACGCCAAGACGCTGGCCGCGAAGGACCGTGGTCCGTACTTCTATCTGCCCAAGCTGCAAAGCATGGAAGAGGCGGCGCTGTGGGAAACCGCGCTGTCGCACATCGAAGCCTCGCTGGGTTTGCCGCAAGGCCAGATGAAAGTCACGGTGCTGATCGAAACGCTGCCCGCCGTGTTCGAAATGCACGAGATCCTGTACGCGCTGCGCGACCGCATCGCCGGTCTGAACTGCGGGCGCTGGGACTACATTTTTTCCTATCTGAAGACCTTCCGCCGGCATCCGGACAAAGTGCTGCCGGAGCGCGGCCAGGTGACGATGACGCAGCCGTTCCTGAAGGCTTACTCGGAGCTGCTGATCCAGACCTGCCATCAGCGGGGCGCGCACGCGATGGGTGGTATGGCGGCGCAGATTCCGATCAGCAACGACGAGGCCGCCAACGAGCAGGCGATGGCGCGCGTGCGTGCCGACAAAACGCGTGAAGTCACCGCCGGTCACGACGGCACCTGGGTGGCGCATCCGGCGTTGATTCCCATCGCCCGCACCATCTTCGATGAGCGCATGCCCGGTCCGCATCAGCAGCAAGTGCTGCGGGAAGACGTGCTGGTCACGCGCGAGGATCTGATCACGCCGTCCACTGGCACCATCACGCGCGCCGGTTTCGAGGGCAATGTGGAAGTCTGCGTCCGCTACCTGGCGGCATGGTTGGACGGCAATGGCTGCGTGCCGATCCATTGGCTGATGGAGGACGCCGCCACCGCGGAAATCTCGCGTACCCAGTTGTGGCAATGGCTGCACAACGACGGGCTGCACTTGGCCGACGGCACGCTGATCGACTTCGCGTTGCTCGAGCGCACGCTGGCCAATCTGCCCGCCAAGCTTGGCGACGTCAGCGTAATGCCAGGCGGCCGCCGGATCGGCGAAGCCATCGCGCTGCTGGATGAACTCACACGCCGCGATGACCTGGCCGAATTCCTGACCCTGCCTGCGTACGAACGCATCGACTGATTTCGATCCTGTGGGAGCGGCGTCCCGCCGCGAGCTCTTCGATTACCCAGCGACCTGCCAGAAAGGGCTCGCGGCGGGACGCCGCTCCTACCTCCTTCTTCTTCGCTCCACAGCAAGGAATCACCACCATGACTCAACTACCGACCGCCCAGCAAATCCAGAAAGACTGGGACACCAATCCGCGCTGGAAAGGCATCACCCGCAACTACACCGCGGCAGACGTGGTGCGCTTGCGCGGCACGGTGCCCGTCGAGCACTCCATCGCCAAACTGGGTGCGGAAAAGTTGTGGAAATATCTGCAGACCGAAGATTTCGTCAACGCACTGGGCGCATTGACCGGCAATCAGGCGATGCAACAGGTCAAGGCAGGCCTCAAGGCTATCTACTTGTCCGGCTGGCAGGTGGCGGCGGATGCCAATCTGGCCGGACAGATGTATCCGGACCAGTCGCTGTATCCGGCTGATTCGGTGCCGGCGGTGGTCAAGCGCATCAACAACACGTTGCTACGCGCGGACCAATTGCAGCACGCAGAAAAAAACGGAGATGACCGCGGCGACAGCATCGATTTCCTGCAGCCGATCGTGGCCGATGCCGAAGCCGGTTTCGGTGGCGTGCTGAACGCCTTCGAGCTGATGAAGGCGATGATCGAAGCCGGCGCCGCGGGCGTGCACTTCGAGGACCAACTGGCAAGCGTGAAGAAATGCGGCCACATGGGCGGCAAGGTGCTGGTGCCGACGCGCGAGGCCGTGGAGAAGTTGAACGCCGCGCGCTTGGCGGCCGACGTCTGTGGCGTGCCCACCTTGCTGGTGGCGCGTACCGATGCCGAAGCGGCCGACCTGCTGACCAGCGACATCGACGCCAACGACACGCCCTTCATCGTCGGCGAGCGCACGGTCGAAGGTTTCTACAAGACCCGTAACGGTTTGGACCAGGCGATCAGCCGCGGTCTGGCCTATGCGCCCTACGCCGATCTGGTGTGGTGCGAGACCGGCAAGCCCGACCTGGAATTCGCGCGCAAGTTCGCCGAAGCCATCCACGCCAAATTCCCCGGCAAGTTGCTGGCCTACAACTGCTCGCCCAGTTTCAACTGGAAGAAGAACCTAGACGACGCCACCATCGCCAAGTTCCAGAAGGAAATCGCCAGCTACGGCTACAAGTTCCAATTCATCACCCTGGCCGGCTTCCACGCATTGAACTATTCGATGTTCAACCTGGCCCACGGCTATGCGCGCCGGCAGATGAGCGCCTTCGTCGAACTGCAGGAAGCCGAATTCGCCGCCGCGGATCGCGGCTTCACCGCGGTCAAACACCAGCGCGAAGTCGGCACCGGTTACTTCGATGCGGTAACCCAGGCCATCCAGCAAGGCCAGTCATCGACCACGGCACTGAAAGGCTCGACCGAAGAAGAGCAATTCCACGGCGAAAAGGCCGCCTGATCTAGCGGGCCCCTTCAGCCGGTCGCCATAGGACGGAGAACCTTCAGTTTGGCGGTGCTAGACGCCGCCACCAGCCGTCGCTACCGTGCCGCAACTGAGACTGCGGCTCGGGAGCTAGCGATGCTCTTGCTTGCCCGGCGAAATCGGTCGAACAAGCAACGACTCGCATCTTCAGCTTGCTAGCCGAGATGCTTCCGGCAATAGCTCGCCCCGAATTTCAGGATGTGGCCACGAAACCACGGCATGGCAGGACGCCGTCGTACCAGGCGCAAGCCGGACTTGCTTGGGCTCCAACAAAGAGTCGTGGTGCAGATGCAAAAGCCTGTCCGAGCGAGCCCCCCGGCTCTTTTCCGAAGAGTCGAGACCTTCAGACGGGCGGCGCTGGACGGCGTCGCCGAGAGTCAGTACTGTGCCGTAACGGAGACTACAGCTGGGGAGCTGACGATGCACAAACGGTTGGTTTTTGCGGTTCTGCTGGGATTGGCGATGGTCGCGAGCGGCGCTTTCGCGAACGACATCCACAAGAATCTCGACGCACAGGCGATCCTCGCTCAACAGCAACAGATTCGCGCCGACGTGGAAAAGCGCGATGGCCGCTTCAAGGACATGGATGCCAAGAAGCGCGAAGAGTTGTTTACCAGGCAGGGAAAAGTGGCATCCCTATTGACAGGTAAGAAGGCGACTACCGAGCTGTCCGAACAAGACCAGATCGTGGTGTTCAACGAGCTGGAAGCCATCGAAGGGATTCTCAATCAAGCCGAAGATGACCGGATGGTCTGCCAACGTACCAAGCCCGTCGGCAGCAATCGTCCCAAGACGGTCTGCATGACCGTTGCCGAACGGCGCGCGCAGCGTGAGGCCGCGGAAAAAGACCTGAGCACCCGCAACCAGGCGTGCCTCAAGGACGCGAACGGTAATTGCATCTAGGCATACACCGCAAGCGGTGAGCGGCGTGCGCGACTGGAGCATTCAGTTGCTCGTACCGATCAAATCACGATCATCTCGAGATTGGCGAGGATCCGCTTTTGCTCCGAAGCAATAGCGGATCCTTCGCTGTGTTCGGAGTGATACGGGGAATTTTCGCGGCTATCGACCGACGAAGCTCGATCCGCGCCAACGTCGTGGAGAGGATACTTACGTAGCACCCGCCGCCACGCCTCGATCTATTCGCCGATAACCCAAAGCCTCGGTCAGGTGAGGCGTTTGGATCTGCGCGGAGTCGGCCAGATCGGCGATGGTCCGCGACACGCGCAGAATGCGATGCATGGTGCGGGCGGATAGCTGCAGGCGTTCTATCGCATGTTCCAGCAGCGCTTGGTCCCGTGGTTCCAGACGGCAATGCAACATGGTGTCCGATTGGCTGAGCTGGGCGTTGGCCTTGCCGCCGCGCGCATTTTGCAAGGCACGCGCGCGTACCACGCGTTCGCGCACACTGGCCGTGGACTCGCCATCGGCTGCATCCGGCCGAAGTTCTTCCGGTGGCAATCTCGGTACTTCCACGTGCAGATCGATACGGTCCATCAAGGGGCCGGAAATCCTCCCGCGATAGCGGCGGATATTGTCCTGGCTGCATCGGCAACGGCCGCTGGGATCGCCTGCCCAGCCGCATGGGCAAGGATTCATGGCCGCCATACGGATTACATATCCCTATGGACATGAAAGAGATTACATCGTAATACATGGACAAACGATAGGAGAGCGGCTTTGGCGACCTTGCGCGAGATCAAGTTTTATCCGCATCGAGTGCAAGTCAGTGACTCCGAGGTTCATCGAACTCCGCTGGCAGAGTGTGGGTTCACAAAGCTGCCGACGATCATATGGAAGGCAGGAAGCCCATGGAGAGCGGTGAATAGCTGGCTGTACGAAAGGGCATTCGAGGTCTCCGGCAAAACGGTCCTTAGTCTCGCCTCAGCGCTGCAGGCATACGCACAGTGGTTAGAGGAGTCGACTACAGACTGGAGGGAATTCCCAGCACGAAAAGCAGATAGATGCATCGTTAGATACCGAGGGCACCTGATACGGGCACGAGACGATGGACGACTGGCGCCGTCGACCACTAGCCAGAGGATGCGTGCAGTGGTGAGGTTCTATCGCTGGTTGGAGGGGACAACAATCCTCACGTCTGAAATGCTTACTCCGCAAGAGCGAACAGTACGAGTCTACCGGCCAGACGCCTCCGGATTCTCAAGAACGATATTGGTTCAAAGCACTGACCTTGCGATTCCGAACAGAACACGTATAGGGGAGTCGCTAGAAGGAAATCTGTTGCCGATAGCCTCTGAGGATCGGGACAGCCTCCTCTCATTCATAAAGAGAAGGGGATCGACCGAACTGCACCTGATGTTGTGCCTGGGCTTCTTCACCGGCATGCGAATCGGATCGATTTGCGATCTGAAAGTGAACACTCTGCTACGTGCGATACGAGATCCAACTACTCCCAACGCCCATCGCATAGGAGTGGGGCCAGGCGCAACCCCGGCTGTGGCGACAAAGTTTGGCATCACAGGGCAAGTGTGGCTGATCGACGCCGTCCTAAAATCCTTGCTTGAATATGCGTACTCATCTCGTCGGATGTCACGAGTCAAGAAGGCAGACGTAAGCAGGAAAGATCTATTGTTTCTCACCAAGGCGGGTCGCAGCTACGTCGAGAATGGTGATAGAAGCAAGGCGATCAACGTCGAGATGCACCGGCTTAGAAGAAACGCCAAAACGGAAGGCCTCTCGTTCGACGGGTTCAAGTTCCACCAGAGTAGAGCCACCTTCGCGACGGAGATCGCCCGCATAGCGCTAACGAATGGTGACGCACGGACTGCACTATCACTAGTCAAGCATCTTCTACTGCACGCACATGAGGCTACTTCTCTGCGATACATTCGATTCGTAGAGAGAACGCCAGCCAAGATTGCCGCAGAGAACGCGTTTGCCGGCACCTTTCTTGGCATCTTGAACGGCGGACTACCGAAGACAATATGAAAGTGCCCATCGATCTGTCTCTCACCGGAGTTGAAGGCCGCGGGTTCGCAACTCGACTAAGCCTCGGCGGCCTTCTATATCGAGGAGGTGCCAGCATTAGTAGAAAGCGCTTCAGCGTATCGTTGGCACATAACGAGGTTGGCTTTCCAGCATATAGCCGCCAACAGCTTCTCCTAAGGTTTCATGGGATTCTACAAGCCGCGATAACTGCCGGATACTCTAAGCACACTGTCTCCTGCAAGGTGCAGGCGTTAACTGCAATCTATCGATACGCGGATTCCATAGGGCAAGACCCGACTGAGCACAATTTCATATCGATTCTTCGAGAATGGGCGAACAAGCATCGAGTCGCACGTGATGCCACCGAGCATAGCCGCTACCTATGTATTCGCTCCGTTTGTTATCAAGCGTCGGAGGCGCTTGAGATCCCCTTGAAAGAGGTGTTCAGGCTGGCGAGAGTTCAGCACGTAAGGAAGCCGAGTAGGGGATACCGGGAGGGTGACAAGATAAGCTTGGAGAGAGCTTCATCGTTCGGTTGGCTACTAATGGACCTGTCCGATGTGCTGGAGACCAGAGGTAGCGAACCACTGCCCATCAAATTTCAGACGCGCTCCGGTTGTAGCGTTTCCATTCAGGGAATGCTTTCCGAAAAGCGCTGCCGGTGGGGCGGAGCTCCGCCTAGCGAGAAAAAATACAACTGCCTCCGAAGATTGGAAGCCCGGACTGACATCACTGACAGGCGGCGACGCCCGCTTATCAATCTGCGTATTCAAGTAGAGCTTCTGATATTCATATCGCAGACGGGGATGAACCTTTCCCAAGCATCTGGGATTAGGCTAGAGCACTTCTCATTTGATCGTTCTGGCGATAAGTGCAAAGTGGTCAGGAGGTACAAAGCAAGACGCGGCGGAGAAGTCGTGTTCGAGATCAATTCCGCCTACCGAACAGTGTTTGAGAGATACATCGCGTGGTTGGCAAGCTGTTTCGGAACTGGGACTGACCTGTTTCCCAGGATGGCGTTTGAAGGGCCAGTTTCAGGCGCTATGAAAGCTCAGGAGCAAGGCTTCAATGCGGTGCGTAAGATATGCAAAGATGTTGGTGTAAGCTTCTATGGTCCGCAGAAACTCCGCCTTGTAAAGGTAAATTGGTTCCTGCGAAGCGCTGCTGACGTAGCTCAAACGGCCGAAATGGCGCAGCATTCCGCGGAGACGCTACTGGCGGCGTACGCGCGTCCAAGCCCGCAGATTGCGATCGCAGAGATCAGCCGAATGTATGAGCATTCGAGCTTTGGGCAAGCGGCAGTAGGGCCCGGCCGCTGTGAGGACCGACAGCCTAGTGCCCTTAGCATTATTCCTCCGGGTGCAGCGAGGCCGGACTGCGTGACAGCTGCGGGTTGTCTTTTCTGCATCCATCATCGGGATATAGCATCGGAGGATCATGCGTGGTCACTTGCTTCGTTCAAGCGCCTTAAGCTACTTGAAAGCTTAAGCTACTCGAATTTGGAAACAGCAGCCCAAGCACCACCAGTGCATGCAATTCGCCGTCTAGATGAAAAACTAGAGTCGATGGCCAGATTGGAGGGTGGACAGCAATGGGTGGACGAGTCCGTAGCAAAAGTAGCTGAAGGTGACTACCACCCTTACTGGAAGGGGTTCATCGTCTTGGCCGAGATCATTACGTGAACAACGTAGTCCTCGTTGGTGACATCTCAGGCGGGAGGTGGCCGCCTAGCGACGACACGCCGATCGTCGTGGATGATGACGGCAACACAATCAGCAGATTCGGTGATACCGCCTGGGATATCTCCATATGGGCGGGACGACCAACACGTCTAAACTTCGGGGATGGAGAAGTATCGCGGAATAAGGCGACGAGAATCGACCCAGAGAATGCTCGACTTCTTCGTCTGTCGATAGCACATGCTATCTGGATTAAGAGTGGAAGCAGGCGAGCACCAAACTCCCTAAGAAAGCTGTTCGATACTTTGCGGAAGGTCTTCGCTCTATGCTCGAAGCATGGCTTCTTGGCCACGGATCTGGCTAAGTATCCGATTGTTATAGGTGACCTTCCTGGCTATGCCGGCCCGGCAATTTCACGGGAGCTGGTTGCGATGCTTCACGATCTCTACCTCGACCGTGACGAGCTAGGATTCGAGATTCTAGATCCAGTTCAGCTGCGTCGCCTCGCCGCGATTGTGCCAAAGCATGCAAAGAAGCAAACAGCTTACATCCCTCCGCGTATATGGAGCTATCAGTTAGCCAGAATCCAGGCTTTCTTTGACGACTTTCGCACACATCAAGAAGGGATTGGGCGGCTTTTCGACGCTTGTACGGACGCCTATGTCGCGAACTACGGTTCGGTAGCTAACGCTTGCGTCCGTTACCGCAATACCTATGTTGGTCCGTTCTCGAAGTCAGCGTTGGAAGTGCCGGAGATGAAGTACTTGGGACGATTCGAGGATGTAGCTGCATCGTTTGGGGTCGATAAGCTGCTGCGACGTTGGTGTGGAGACATTGAGCGGCCTGATAAAAAGCTGAACGTTTCGGCGCTGGCAAAGTACTTCACGCAGGTTGGATACGTTGGGGTGGCGTACATAATAAACTTTGGGCTTATGAGGATCGCGGAGGCGCAGGGACTGCGCGTCAACTGCTCGGTCATCGAGAGCGACCGCAACTTCGGGAAGGTTTACCTTGTCCGAGGAGAAACATCAAAAACCATAAAAGATGATCGTGCGCTGTGGGTCGTTTCGCCGGCGGTCCAAGAAGTGGTTGAGTCAATGGCGATCGTAGCCAGATACCGTATAGGTATCGCGAAGATGCGGTCAGACATTCGTTTGACGCAGTCCGACGCAGAGAGCCCGAGGTTGCTCCAGCGCAGCTGTGAGCCATGGTCCAACGCCGCACATGCCGAATCACGTGTGGCGATGAGTACTAGGACCTACGATAGCTGGAGATACCATGCTCCGAAGCTATTTTCGGATTCTGAGCTCATGATTACCGAGGACGATCTATCCATGGCGCGTCTTGTGAGCACAGATCTAGACAGTGAGAAGTACAAGGTTGGGAAACCGTGGCCGTTATCATGGCATCAACTACGGCGAACCGGTGCAGTGAACATGTTCGCGTCCGGTCTCGTGAGTGATAGTTCTGTTCAGTTTCAACTCAAGCACTCTCGGCCAGCGATGACTTACTACTATGGCCGGGGGTACTCAGAGAGGCTCCTTGATAGATCGCTGCGCGCTGAATGCATAAGGGCGGCATACGAAGGTTTAGGGGCCCAGGCGAATGCGATGCTGTCAGAGCGCTTCGTTAGCCCGCTTGGTTCGGAGCATAAGCGAAACATCCTAAAGGCCATCTCGCCGTTGAGCACGTCGCAGTTAAGAGAGGAGGCAAAAGCCGGCCGAATAGCGTGGCGTGAGACTTTGCTGGGTGGTTGTACGAATCCGCAGCCGTGCGAGTATGGAGGCGTCGATAACATTGTTCGATGTGGTGGTGGAGACGGGAAGGCGCCCTGCTCACAAGCGCTGTTCGATAGGAAGAAGATTGGTGCCATTCTGGAGCTAAAACGGGTGATACAGGAGTCCCTCGCTGCCGCTTCCTCTGGATCACCATACGCCGACTCGCTCAAGATGCAGCTTCTCAGCGTGGAGAATGCGATAGATATCACGTGGCCAAAGAAGGACCGTTTCAATGCCTAGCGCAGAATTTGAGTACAGGAAGGCGTTCCAGCGCCTAAAAGAAAACAGACCAGAGCGCCTTCCGTTGGGTTCGCCAATTAGCCAGAACAATATTGCCAAAGAAGCAGGTAAAGAGCCTTCGGCCTTACGCAAGCGCCGGTACCCAGAGCTGATAGATGAGATCCAGCGACATATACGCGCCACAAGAAAAGCCAAGCCGCTTTTGGCGGGGCTTGCGGCTGAAGCCGGCGCAAGGAGAGAGCTTAGGAGGCGCCTACGAGACGTGGAGGAGGAACGCGATATGGCGCTGTCTCTTCTTGTAGAGGCTGACGCAAAGATACTCGAACTTGCCAACGAGCTTGCCAAGATCAAAGCTGCAGCTAAAGACTGAGGGTAGTGGGGATTTGATACTGAGCTTGCGGCCAGGCGGCCCGCGATCGGCCGCGATGACGTCCTTTCGAGATAAGTCCCCTAGATCAGCTGAGCCGTTTGCTCAAGACGGCGCCCGTTTTTCCTTTGAGAGCGGCATTGTCGGTGCGCGGGCGTGCTGCCGGGATGCGGCCAAACTACGCAGATCGAGCTAGATACGATCTCGGCGGATGCCGCGACTTTCTGTGGAAGACGTCGATGCCCTGACCTGAACATCGAAAATCCAGTGTCTCCTTCGCGTACCTACGGTAGTAATTACGCGCCGCAAGCCTAATTGTCGGTTCAGATACATCGATCGATACGCGCCTAGCTTTGACTAAGGACGATGCTACCGCCAGTTGGCTGGATCAGCCATAAAGTCCTCCGCTATCTCGATGCTTTCCCGGCTAACGCCTAGTCGCAGCGGAGTTACCACTTCAAGCTGTGATTCTTCAGGCTTTGATTTGAGCGCTTGATTACGCACCATCGCCTGACGGAGTTGATTAATTCGGTCGGGGCTTGGTTGGGGCGCAGCCTGCTCCTGACGCAACAGTGACATCAGCCGCCCGTTGCGAAGTGCCATTCGATGGCGATGGTAATGAGCGAGGTCAAACTCAATAGCCTGCGCCAAGGCCTCTGAGCGGCTCATACGGATGAGCATTGCGAGATATTCCACGCGAATTTGGCCTTAGCGTAGTGCATCTGCACCCGTGACTGAAGTAGAGGGGGATAGCGGTCGCGCAAATAGCTGTTTTCGACGTTGCCTATAGCGGCGAAGAGTTTTTAGCGGAATAGGCCAGAACCGGACATTCGCCGACGCCTCAACTGAAGAAGGAGTAGGCATCCTTCGCCCTCTGTACGGCGTTGACCCGCCGGTCACTGTCGATGTCAAATGGACGTCGACCTCGCAGAAGGCGCCCTGGCTCTCGATACTCGCTCCGGCAGAGGCAGACCCGGCTGCCAGCGCATCGGCGCCAGTGCACTTCGCCGCCCAGTATCTAGTAAATGCATTTACGTTTCAGTATCCGACGAACGGCACGCTTGCCCGTTCAAAACTCGGGCGAAACGGTGTAGAAATGCGACCAGCATCATATTTTTATATTGATGATCGTCAAAATAGTTGGGGGACACCGACGATCTCATTGTGAGTGCCCGGGCGAGGTCTGCTCAGCTTCCGAACTTCAAACCACTTTGGGTCACTAGACGCCAAAGCGTTCTTCGATGGAAGGACGCGGATGAGTCTCGGCCTGAAGAGCAAAGCCACTAATGTTGTCCTAGCGAGGGATCGATCATGGTGATGAAAGGTAGGAGAACTGTCGCGCTGATGCTTCTCGTTGCATTCATGCTTTCAGGGTGTGCTTGGTTCAAGAGGAAAGATCCACCGCCGGTCGATGTCATACGAATTTCGCTGGAAGAATTCGTGGAGGCGATCCACTACGCCATCGACGAGGCCGCAAAAGCGGAGAACACGCCCGAGTGGGCGAAGAATGACCTTAAGCATATGAAGGGAACCTGCGACGTCCTTTCGAGTAATACCGCCAGCGACTGCTCAAAGATGACAGGGACAGCCGTTCTCCTCTGCAACTCGCGCGCCGCCAAGACACCAAGCGCGCCGGCACATCAGGAGGTGTGTGGAAACTATCTCTCTGGAAAGGGCGCACCGAAGAATTGCGGCGATCTTGGGGGAGACTCTCTGCTGGCCAATTGGTGCCTCGCCGCAAACAAGTGCAACACCAGCAAGGAAGTGAGTGAATCTGCTTGCTCAGACGCCAAAGCATTGAGTGCGCCAACGCTAAAGATGGCGGAACTGCGCGTAGCGGTCGATGACAAAGCAGCCAAAAATGGAAAGCTGAGCGTTGTTCTATTTACGATTGGCGGTGGGAAGTCTATACACGCCAGCAACGTCGTGGCTCTGAAGTTGAAACCTAGGCCGGCGAACCCATACAAAGTAGCTGGCGTAGAAGTTCGAGCCGTTGACGTTAGGGTGCCTTCGGAGGCCGCCAAAGAACGTGGGCATGAACTGGCGGCACTAATAACAAGCGCATTCAAGGCATCCATGCTGTGTCCGGACGCCAAAGCCGATGCTACCGCTTGCGAAAATCGACCGCCCCTCGCAGGCTCGGACATATCAATCACGTTTTCGCTCGCGGCAAACTCAAGTAAGGAGATTGGCCTAAAGAAGGAATGGTTGTCGGTGCCCGCGGGCGTAGAGCTTGGATCCAGCGCATCGCGCGATCACGTCAATACGCTGACCATCACATACGGGCGCGACGAATAGAAGGCCCAAAGACTGCTGCAAAGGAGCGAGCATGAGTGTTTCAAGAAGGAAATTCCTCTGTACCACGGCGATGCTTCCAACGCTCTCACTGCCCATACTTGCCAAAAGCACCGGCTTTCAGGCCGCGGCTGGCTTGGGTGGCTCCGCACGAAGGGATGTATCGTCGTTGCCAGTGAACGCTGAAGAGCTTGTGGCGTACGAGCGCGCCGTCGGCCTCCTCAAGAGGCTGCCGGCGCAGGATCCTCGTTCCTGGGCCGCCTTGGCGCGGCAGCATCAGGACCATTGCCCCCATGGAAACTGGTGGTTCTTGCCGTGGCACAGGGCTTACTTGTATTACTTCGAGAAGTGCTGTCAAAGCGTTCTCTCCGATCCCACGTTTCGCTTGCCCTATTGGGATTGGTCTCGGAACCGACAAGTGCCAGGTGCATTCTGGAAGCTTGAGAGCTCTCTATATCATCCATCCAGAACGGCAGGTCCAAACGATGAGATGAGAGCAGAGGTGGTCGGCTCGGCCATTGTAGACAGGATCATAAGATCCAACGTTGATGTGTTCGTCTTCAGTGGTGCAACCCAGTCGGACGACCAGCGTGCATTCGCCGCATCAGGAACCCTGGAAGCCACCCCCCACAACAGCGTCCACAACTTCATTGGTGGTGACATGGGGGGCTTCATGTCACCTCTGGATCCAATATTCTGGCTGCATCATGCGAATGTCGACAGGCTCTGGGCGAGTTGGTCCAGAATCCACAACAACCGCGCGCCGTCGGAGAAGCGTTGGGCCGACCACAAGCTAACAACTTTCCATGATCCGGAGAGCAATTCGAGCGTATCCCCTGTAACGTCGACCACAAACGATGTGGATCGCTTCAACGCCCTTTACGATCGATATGAAGAAGTGACCGGCGTTCCGACGGTGGCTGCGGCAGTACAACAACGGCTGAGCAAAATGCAGCTGTTCAGCCTGAACACGGGGCCGACGCTGACGGGACGGATTGATAGGAAAATATCTCAAGCAACGTCAGCAAGTATTAGTCTCCGCACTACGCAGGCATTCTCCAGTGAGACAGAGGCGCTCATACAAGCGTCTGCGCAAGGTGACGTGCCGGGAGTGGTTCTTCTCGTACTAGGGGGAGTCGAGCGCGTCGGCTCTGTCAGCATGCGCGTGTTCATTAATTGCCCCAATCCCAGTGTTATAACGCCGACGGACGATCCAACCTATGCTGGGACGGTCTCCTTCTTCGGAGATGAGCACGCGGGCCACGGCGGCGGCATCAATATTCTGATTGATGTCACGGAGACGCTGATCAATCTGGCAGCTGCGGGAACGTATGTTCAGGGTCAGAATCTGGACGTTTCACTTGTGGCGGTGGATCTGAGAAACCCCGAACGGAGGGACGCTTCGGCGGTCGTGAAACCAGAAACGGTGGAGATAAAGGTTATCAATTGAACAGTCACCTTCGCCGCACGTTCTTTTTTTCGGTTGCGGTAGCTTGGCTTTTTTTGGGCTGTGCCACCGCACAACCGGGTGCGCGAGCGAGTGGAACTGACTTGCAAGAACCGCAGCCGCCTACTAACAGTCAGGTCACTTTGGACGTGAGTGGCTGCAAGAGCGGTGATAGCTGTAGCTATGCGCTCAAACTCGAGGACGTGACGTTTCGATCTGAGAGTAGGGGGTTAAAGCTCCAGGTGCGGATAGTTGAGGGCCCGTCCGCCCCGAAGGTCTTTAATCTTGCCGAGGTCTGGGCGGGGCACTCTGGTCATGAGCCAGTATCTCTAGTAGACCTGTCCTCGCTTCCAATAACCGACTCATCTAAGATTACTGTCAGTTTCAGTGAGGTCGACGTTCGTACGGGAGAGACGACCGAACTGAAGAGCATCACTGTGGGCAGCGCTGCCATTGTCAAGATGGATAAACAGCCACCTCAGTAACACTATCACTTCAGCAGGAAGGTTCTAGATGGGACGGAAGCTGCCCTTTCCCTACCCTCGATAACCATCCCTAATTGCCACAGGATGCACGTCCGCTCTCAGCCGATTCTGTTGAAAAACTCGGCTGCCCGAACTTCTGACCGGGCGACAAGCCACGAGTGCGCGATATCCATAGGTTTTGAGCTTCAAACGGCGCGGAAAACGCTGTTTTCGACCTTGCTAGCGTCGCAGGAGAGTTTTTCAACAGAATAGGCCGGAAACGGCCATCTGCGACAACTGAGCAGGGGAGCCCTAGCTAAAATCCCCAGATCACGGATTGAAGGATCAAGGTGCAGATTAGCGGCCCGCTGTGTCCTTGATCATCAGGTTCATCTGTCTCCAGAACTATCTCACCATAGGCCTAGCACACAATGGCCCGCACGGTGCAGAAAGTTTCCGAGCGCGCTAGGAAACTATCGCGATAGGGTAAGCATGAACTCGTCAGCCATGTCGAACATGATGTCAGTTGGATCGATGCCACTATCCCGCTTTTCCAGCATGTCTATAACGTACAGGTCATCGAGAATGAGCATGAGTTTCCCGTGCTCTCTCATGGCACCTTTCGCCATCTTCCTCGCTCCCTTGTCAGCTCCGTTACGCGTCAGAATGAAGGCCACCTTTCGCAGCGCGGGAGCGAGCAGATACTTCTCTGTTGTCAATACTTGGCCTTGACTGATCGGATTCTGGTAGTTCTTAAACTCGAACACGACATACCGACTTCCGAGATCTTCGATGATGAATCGCCAGAACTCATGCGTCGGCTTGACACGGCATATGCAATCTAATCGGTTTAGGCCATCATCCGTATCATTCTGAGCGTTCCACCCCACCAAATCGCTTCCGAATAGAAACTTGAGGATTTCTATGGAAAGCTCCTCATATTGCGTCGCTTCAGATCTTCCTGCAGTGAGACGCTGAAGGCGCTCTGCCAGATCCTTTCCCACATTGCTGGCAGGCATGCGCCGCGGCTTGTCTTTGGCGATACTGAACCTATCTGCCAAGCCGGTGTATGTCCTTGTCTGGTCAGAAAGATCAGAGCGGGCTTCCAGTATGGCGTTTAGCTCATCAGCCAACTCTGGCCACTCAGAGGCCATGATCGCCAAGTCGGCCCGATCAACGAAAGTAACTGAATACTTCTTCTCAAGCGCCACCCGTTGCTCTGGCGATATGAAGGAGGAAACGACCAGCGCAGCACGATCGGCTTGGACTGCCAATCCGTTGTTCATTACCCGCACCGCTGCAGCCTCGATCAAACCAATCTGCGCACGTGCGCTTCGATAGTACTTGACCTCTATCACCCACTTGAGATTGCCCAGCTCTGCATCAAAGTCGTAGCCAGCGTCGCCTTGTGGGTAGTGCGCTTCAATAGTGAACCTACTTCGCGCGAAGATTCTCACTACTACATTTTCGAACTGCTTCCACGCCGGTTGATCCCCTTGCTGCAACTTCATCGACGCCTCCTGCTCAATAGTGACTTCTTGAATACCGAAATTGACCATCGCGGCCTTACTGTGACGAGGCTACACGCGGACGGGCTTAGAGCTTCGCCGGAGGGTTGCGAGCCGGATTTGGCATTTCCCCTTTTTTTATAGTGTACGTGACCAGCCTAGAGTCCCCTTGCTGCAATACACCAATCGCGTATGACCGCGTACGCCTGGATGGCGCCCTGCCGGCAATATCTGAGTCCTGACCCAGGGCGGCCGACCGCATGTTAGGTGCCCGGCGCACGAAAAGGCGTTAGGCTCTCCTCAGCGTCTGGGGGAAGGACATGCGCATACAGAAGGTAAGGATAGAGGGCTTCCGGCTGCTCCAGGACGTCGAGATCATGCTGGAGCCGGGATCGACCGTTATCGTGGGCCGCAACAACAGCGGCAAAACGTCCCTCACGGACGTGTTTGAACGTTTCGCTGGCGACAGCGGCGTGAGGTTCAGGCTCGAGGATTTTTCCGCAGGCACTCGTGGCAAATTCTTCAAAGCGAAGGAGCTCAGAGACAAAGGAAAGGACGCTGGAGAGGTCCTCTCCGTCCTTCCGAGGATCAAGGTAACTCTGACCTTCGCCTATGACGGTGCCGCCCCCTCGTTGGGGCCGCTATCCGCATTCATCATCGACCTCGATATCAACTCGACGACAGCCATCGCGACGTTGGAGTATGCGCCGACCCTCCCTTCGCTGGAGCAGCTGCTTGGCGTTGCAGAGACTCCTGACGGTGTGGACGCGAAGGTCCATTTCATAGGGCATCTGAAGGAGGCGATACCGAAGACCTATAGTGTTCAGGTCAGTGCAATCGATCCAACGGACCCCGCGAACGTGCGGCGGTTTGAAGGGGCGACACACCTGGCGGCATTGCTCCAATGCAACCTGGTGCGCGCTCAGCGCACGCTTGATCACGCCAAGCATGGCGAGAGCGATGTCATTAGCAAGCTGCTGAGCACGTTGTTCAAAACGGCTTCCACGCCGACCGCGGCCGCAGCGGACCAGCAGCTTGCCGCCCAGCTGAAATCCTCCGTCGAGGTCATCGAACGTAAGATGCAATCCGAGTTCGATACGATGCTGAAAGCACTGCTGCCGGCAATGAATGTGCTGGGTTTTCCGAGCATGAACGACACCGAGTTGCAGCCTGAGACGTCCCTCAATGTGGATGCGCTACTGTCGGACCACACGACCGTTGTCTACGCCGGCGCTGACGGCGTACATCTGCCAGAAGGATACAATGGGCTTGGCACGCGCAATCTAATCTACATGCTCCTTCAGCTGGAGAGTTTCCATAAGCTCTATCGCGCGAGACAGACTCGCCCGGCAATACATCTAATCTTCATAGAGGAGCCGGAAGCGCATCTGCATCCCCAGATGCAGGAGGTATTTATCCAGCAGCTAAATGCCGCAGTGGGAAAGCTGTCGGCGAAGTACCCGGACGAACCGGTATGGCAGGTGCAGTTTGTGATCACAACGCATTCCTCACATGTGGCGAATGCCGCGCCTTTCGAAGCTATACGCTATTTCCTAAACCAGCAACCTGTACTGCCGGCAGGGCGCCGGACGAAGGTTAAAGACTTCAAGAAGGGAATGGCGGCGATCAGGAAGTCTGACCAGGAATTCCTGCACCAGTATATGACCCTCACCAAATGCGACCTCTACTTCGCGGACAAGGCGATTCTCATAGAGGGCACGACCGAGCGGATGCTGATGCCGAAGTTCTGCGAGATCGTCGATCGCGATCTAGACGAGGATCATAAGCTCGCCAGACAATACATCACTACGGTCGAGGTGGGCGGTGCGTATGCCCATGTTTTCTATCCGCTGCTGAATTTCCTCGAGCTGAAGGCGCTAGTCATCACAGACCTCGATTCCGTGCGGTTGGTTACCAAGAAGGACAAGAAGGGGAACGACCGAAACGTCTGGGAGAAATGTCCGGCCGCGGTCGGCGAAAGGACATCGAACGCAGCCATCCGTGAGTGGTTCAGGCCAGCAGTCGAGAAGGGCGAGGCCGAGGCGAAGCCTGCCGCTCCCATCGATGTAAAAACACTCCTCTCCAAGACCGACGCCGAGAAGTTGTCTGGCTACTGTCGCATCACCTATCAGGTGCCGGAAACGACGGGATCGAACGTCTGTGCGCGCAGCTACGAGGACGCGATGGTGCTCGCGAATCCCGACGAGTTCTTGCTCGCTGACGGCGATGATCTTGCAGCGGACGCCTGGGAGATCGCCCAGGAGCTGCACAAAACAGAGACGGCGCTGCGCTTTGCGACTGGCGAAACAAATTGGAAGGTTCCACGCTATATCAGTGATGGCCTGAAATGGCTCTCCGAACCACCTCCGTCTCCCATGGAAACTCCGCCGGTTGTGGCGCCCGTGCAAGCCACTGCCGGGAAGGATGTAGCATGAACGACCTCTCGGATAACCCAGCTCTTGCCGCTGCCAAACAGGCACAGGCGAAGATTGACGTATGTCTGGATGAAGGACGCAGCTTCCGGCTGGAAGCAGGTGCGGGGGCCGGCAAGACCTATTCGCTCGTAGCCGCCTTGAAGCGAATGGTCGCCGAGCGAGGCACTGAACTGATGCAAAGCGGACGCAAGATCGCGTGTATTACTTATACAGAGGTTGCGCGCGACGAGATCGCGCGTGAGGTCGAACGCCATCCCGCGATCCTGGTCGAGACCATACATGCATTCTCATGGGCGTTTCTGCGCCAGTACCAGAAACCTCTTCGCGAACTCGTCGCAGCGTCGGAGAACCGAAAGGACAAGCTAGAGGAGGCGGGCGGCGTCGGATCGAAGCTGGTGGAGTATGAGCTCGGCTTCTTCGGCGTGGATGACGAGCGCATCACGCTCGCCCATGACGACATCCCACTGTACATGTCGCAGCTTCTCGCAAATCCAAAATTTCAGGTCCTGTTCCAGCAGCAGTTTCCCATCGTCTTCATCGACGAATACCAGGACACTGACCGCCAGTTTATGACGGCGATCACCGATCACTGTCTCACACCCAAGAAGGGGCCGCTCATCGGGCTGTTCGGGGATCATTGGCAGACGATATACAACAGCGAGTATGAGCTCGCCTCCTACCCGGTCGAAGCGATCGAAAAGGGATCAAACTTCCGATCGGTGCCCGCTATCGTCGACGTGCTCAACCGCCTCCGGCCGGAACTGACGCAGGCGGTGGCCGACGCGGATGCAGCGGGTGAGGCTAGGCTCTTCCACACCAATCTGTTCACTGGTGCGAGAACGAATACGCCGCATTCGAAGGCCGATCTCTTTCCCGAGCTCGCCCGCGCGGTGCGAGACTCGCTCATGCAGCGCCTGCAAGGTGAAGGATGGGATTTCGGCAAGACAAAGGTCCTCATGTTGACCCACAACGTGTTAGCCACAGAACAGGGCTATCCTTCTATCGCAAAGGTGTTCGCCGGGCGCAACGAAGCGTTCGCACGCAAAGAAGATCCAGCGATCAAGTTCTTTGCTGAGACCCTTGAGCCGATGGCGGAGGCCTATCAGGCGTCCAATTATGGCGAACTCTTCCATCTATACGGTGCGCGTCCCGCTATCAAAACGCAGGCAGACAAGCAGTCCTGGCGTAGCGACATGGACGCATTAATGGCGCTAAGGAGCGAGGGCACCATAGGCGGAGTCCTCGATCACCTACAGATGACGAAGCGGCCCATGCTTCCTGATCGGGTGCTTCGCCGCGAGGAGGAACTCAGGCAGTTGAACGGGGGGGCAGTACCCGCAGAAGCGACCAGCCTACAGCGCCATCAGGCGCTGCGTGATGTCGCCTATTCCGAAATGGTGGCTTTGGTTAGGTTCGTTGAGAGGCAGACGCCATTTGCTACCCAGCACAGCACAAAGGGGGCTGAATTCGAGAACGTGCTAGTCGTGCTCGGCGGCGGGTGGAATCACTACAACTGGCCCCTGCTGCTGGAACTAATTGAAACCAAGACTCTTTCCCCAGCGAACGCTAAAGGATTCTACCGCGCACGAAATCTCTTCTACGTGTCGATATCCAGGCCCATGAAGAGGCTCGCGGTGTTGGCAACGCAAACTTTGTCCGTCACGGCATTGAATGGGGCGAAGAAGCTGTTTGGCGAGGCTAGCGTCGAGGCGCTAGTAGTGCCCCAATAGAGGCTGTTGGGCTGTGCAGGACAGCATCACGCCGATCCTGATTTGCACAGGCTCGGCGCGCACCGTAAGGCGCATGACGAGGGAGCCGGACATAACTACTGCCTGAATTTGCCTCTGCCGAAAGGCGCTAGAAGGCCGGTCATCGTTCATGGTTTCTGCGAGCCTGGGGCCGGCGCCGCTAGATCGTGAGGGTCGGCAGAGCGCTGGGCGACCGGCCATATCGGCGTGGCTTGAACCCTAGTCCGGTAGGCTAGATCGCAGCCAACACCGGCGCCATTGATGGTTGGAGTTGGCGGTACTATCAAGCCTGGGTGGTGGGCTGCCACCAAAGTGGAAAGCTGGGGAAGATTATGGGGGGAGAATTCCTTGGAGCACTCGCGTCTGGTGCCGGAGACGATTTTCATGAGCTATGGGTCGTCCGGCTGGCGCTTGAACTGCTGAGTGGGGATAGCCCCATCACGACCATACAGGTCGAGGGAGTTAGAGCGAGCGAATCCGCCGGTTCATCAGGGGCTGTGTGGGCTGGGGTTGACTGCTCTATATACCGGCGCAGTGATGACGGTGTCGAGACCGTGGAAATCCAGCAGCTGAAGTACTCGCCGTCAGCGCCGAAAAAGCCTTGGACTGCCGCGAGGCTAACATCCGGCCGCGGGGGGGATCGCTCAAAGACAGTGCTCAACAAACTTGCGCGTGCATACGTCAATCTTCGAAACAAGGAGGGACCACGCGTCACCCGCATCGCATTGGTTAGCAATCAGCCCGCCGCGCCAAAGTTGCTTGCCGCTATCGCTGATGCGCTAAGAACAGAACTGCCGAAAGGTTGGTCGACCAGAAAGCCATCGACGGATTCGTGTGATGCACAACGGCTCTTCTGGGCAAGTGGGCTCGCACAAGACGCGTTCAAAGAGTTCTTAGCGCTGCTCGCTTTTGACTGCGGTAAGCATTCCCGTCTATCAGTTGACTCTGAGATTATCAGAACAGTAAGAAGCTGGACCGATGCAGAGAGCCTTGAGACAGCCAACAAGCTCAAGAGATTCGCCCGCTTCTGCATGCTTCCAGAGGGCATACGGACGCCCATTACCCGTGAGCTCGTCCTGCTTCAGTTCGGAACCTCTGATCCCAAAGGCTTATATCCCTGTGAGTCAAAGGCGGTGGAGGTTCTCAACCCGGTGCCTCGCGCCGTCGCTAAAGACGTTGCCGCGCGACTGCGGTTGTCGCAATACCTATGTCTATTAGGTGGCGCCGGAACTGGCAAAACGACGGTGCTTCAGCAGATTAGGAGCGATCTCCCACCCGGATCGGTGATGGTCACATTCGACTGCTATGGGGGCGGATCCTACCTAGACCCGAGTTCTTATCGCCATCGGGAAGAGGATGCATATAGGCAAATTGCAAATGAGATGGCGGCAGCACTCAGGCTCCCGCTGATTCTGGCCTCGACTAGCGGCCGAGATCATGCTGCGCGCTTCAGAGCCAGGATTGAGGCAACAGCTGAGGGGGTATCTGCAATCAATGCAGAGGCACTACTAGTGCTGGCCATTGACGCGGCGGACAATTCCGTTACCGCTGCGCATGCTCACGCTCCTCCGGAGCGAAGCTTCGTTGAAGACTTGGTGAAGTTCGAACAACTCCCTCAGAATGTACGGATAATCATTACTGCCCGTCCGGGCCGAGTCCGCGACCTAGCCCTGCCGTCTTGGTTTGCTGCCGCAACGATCGATGGTTTCACATTCGCTGAAACCGCCGCGTTCGTCACCCGGCGCTTCAATGTGGCCGACGACTGGATCGAAGACTTTCATAGGCTCACGGCCGGGAATCCAAGGTTTCAGAGCTACGTACTGGCCGGAATCCCCCCTGGAAGCGACTTGCGGGATGCTCTTGTCGCGCTGCGGCCTGGCGGTCGGGGTCTTGATGACCTTTTTAGCGAGCAGTTTGAGGAAGCGATAAAGAAGACCGGCATCAAGGCCGATATCGAACTCGTGTGCGCCGGCTTGATTGCATTGCCACGCCCTATTCCATTGCAAGCACTCTCTCAAGCACTTGATCTGAGTCAGGATCAAGTTCTGGAGATCTGCATGGACTTGGCGCTGACATCTGGCCTTCGCGTCAGCGATGATCAAGTTGGTTTCGCGGATGAAGACTTCGAGCATTTCGTACGTAATAAAGCTTCGGTGCGACTGGCGGAGGTAACACCAAAAGTAGCCGACTTTCTGCTTTCAACCTATGAGACGTCAGGTTATGCAGTGGAGAACCTCGCCAGCGCTCTGTATACAGCAAACCGTCGCCAGGAACTGCTTAAGTTTGTACTTTCGCCGCCAAACTCTGAAGCATTGAAGCGGCTTGACCCGGTTCGGCGTCATGAGGTGGAGACCCACAGACTTCAACTCGCGATAAGGGTGTGCCGGGAGGCCGACCAGCCATTGGACGCGGTTCGCTACATCGTGCTGGGATCTGAAGGGGTACGAACTGAAGCCGCAATTCGGCAGCTTATTGTGGAGCATCCCGACCTAAGTGTGCGCTTTGCCAGTCCTACAGTTAGTCGCCTTGTGCTCATGGACGGAACTCAAGTGCCAAAACACGGCGCACTACTGGCCCACGCCGCCGAAGCGTATGCGCAAGAAGGGGATTTTATATCAGCGCGCGACGCAGAGCGCCGTCTGAGCGCGTGGTTTAGGAATCGTGAGCAAGCATTGAGCGAAGGTGATGATTACGCACACCATGAGTGGGATGTCACGCCCGAAGACCTAGCGCCAATAGTCAGTGCGAAAGTGATTGAGAAGGGTGCAGAAGCCGGATACCTGTTGCTGAAGCGAATCCGCCCAGGCCAATTCCGGCTTAAGGTAGCCCTGAGCGCCGTTTCGCGCCTAATAGAATTTGGTCACATCGAAAAGCTTAAAGACTTAGCTGGGGTTCTGCCCTCGCGGTGGCGCGCGATCACCTTGGTACCTCTTGCAATCGCCGGCGTAGAGGTCGATGTCAAGTCACTGCTGCCATCATTGAGGCACTTCGCATCACTTGAGTTCGAGAAAAGTGTTGGGCACTATCAGCGCGAAGATCTAACCGGCCGGCTTCGAGAGATCTTTGTCTCTGGCTGTGAGGTTCTTGCATCGACTGCCGCAGGACGAAGTGATCTGAGGTCGCTCCTTGCTCCATTCTTAGACATAGAGTTGCGACGCGCCAAGAAATTTTCCGCCTACGATGCGGCAACCATTGACGTCTTGTTTCGTGCCTATTCTATCTGCTCAGCTGTGGATCCGAAGCAATTTCCGCAAGGAGCGCTTCTCGTACTTTCGCCAGAAGAGGAAGAGAGCCAGCACCGCAGTCCGAGTGAACGAATCGACGCGTCGCATAGAATCCATGAAGGCATGTATGCGTGCAGGGCCAAATACCTAGTGGAGCCGACGGAGGAGAATTGGCAGGCGTTGGCGGCGGCTGCGCAACGACTGGCCGCTGAGGCTTGGAGGTTGAAGAGCGACTATGAACTGACGTTGTTGCGCCGAAGGTTGGTTTGCAGCCTTACGGTTCTCCTAGCGGTTCGCGCATCTCCGGACGTGCTGCTCTGGTTGATAACCACGGTTAATCCGCATTGGCTGTTGGACAAATCAGAGGAATCGCTACTAGCGTATTCAAGGATATCTCATTTTCATGAGGCGCAATACCAGCTCATCAACGAACTCATCGTCGCCAAGAGGGACTGTGAAGACGAGCGGATTGGATCTAAAGAGAAGGCATCGAATCTGGCGCATCTCGCTCGACTGTTGATCTGCATCAGTCCGGCAGATGCGAAGGCTGTGTTCTTCCGCTCTATCGACATTTCCGAAGAGCTCGACGTCGAGATTCATGACCTTCTGATGCTGGCGGCGGGAATGGTCAAGCACGCTGCCCCCAGTGCCGCCGATGGACGAGTCGCTTCGAATCTGGCAGAGGTTGTCCGAGATGCGCTGATTCGCTTTCGACATGATTCGGAAGCTGTTCCGCTCGCACACACAATGACCGCGCTGGCAAAGCTGAGCTTCCAGCATGCAGTGGCCGCTGCGTCAAGATGGCATGACGAGGGTATCGAGAACTTTGAGGCGATGATATCGCCTGTTATCGGCGTTGCATTGTCGAACCGACGCCTGAGCATCGGATGCGCGTTTGCGCTAATGGGCTTATTACGTCGCCCGGAGCCCAGTTTAGTGAAAGCGCTAATGTGCCTAGCGTCTGAGGGAGGACCTGGTGTGCTTGGGCTGGTGACTGAAGAACTTGCGAGAGACGTCTGCCTGGACAGAATGGAGGATTCCTCGGCACTACAGTGCGGTGAACCGGCACAAGGATCATGGGCTGATAGATTGGTAAGACTGCGCCAGATGCAGATTTTCGCATCAGCTGGTGACAGCGAGGATAAGGACACCTCCAGTCGTGAAAAAGTTTCCGGCTGCAGAACCTTCAGTTCTAAAGAACTTACGTCGGCGCCGGAGCTAAGCAGTGCTTTAGCGGGTGAGTTGGCTCTTCGCAGAGCCAACAAAGAATGGGTGTCGCTCGAAGACATCCTGAGTTCAGTCAGATCCCAAGTGCTTCCAAGCCAGAGGGAAGCCCATCTAGATGCACTCGAAGGGCTCGATGAGCGATTCCAAGACGACGACGTAGTTGCGGGGATCAGCGCAGCGCTTCAAGAATGGTTGGTGCTTTCTCCTGCGGTCGAACAATGGTGCAGACTGCGCATCCCCGAGATAATTTCCAGACGGTTTATCGGCTTCTTCTCGTACGGGCGGTGGGCTTTCCCAGAAACACTGAGCCAGCTCCGCCAAGCGGGCGGTCTCACAGACTTAGAAACTTCTGAATGCATCCTACAAGGGGTCGAGAACAACGCGGCGCAACTGAGTGCCTCCGGCCTGCTGCGGGTGGCGGGCTGGATCGTCGACCTAAGTAGACCTTCGGACGCCTCCACCATTATGGAGTGGCATCTATCAAGGCTGGCGAACCGAATAGATGCCAGCGAGCGAGAGTCCATCGAACCTACTGAGCAGGACGCAGCACCAATTACCGGTGTGGCGAGCGTCCTCTACAGGCTCATGGGAGACGTTGATCATCGATATCGCTGGAAGGCTGCGCATGCGGTCCGTCGTTTGGGACGATTCGCTGAAGCCAGTACACTCGACGCACTCTTTGATCTAGCTACAGCGCGCAGCATCCCATTCTATACTTCAGTCGGGGCTCCGTTCTACTGGCTAGCCGCGAGGTTGTGGCTGATGATTGCCTTAGATCGAATGGCGGCTGAGTCACCAAGCTTGATCGCGAAGTACGCAGATGGCTTACTCTTGGTTGCGACTGATCCTGAGTTGCCGCACGTGCTGATCCGGGGATTCGCGAAGGATGCCTGCATGAAACTTTTGGATCGTGGTTTGTGGTCGCCAAGCAGCGATACGATAGATTCTCTCAATAGCGTCAACAGAAGCCCTTTAGTACCGGTTGAAGGTAATCGATATAGAGGTCATGGACCAAGCAAGTCTACGAGAGAACGATTTGATTTCGACACCATGGACACCACTCGATACTGGTACGAGTCGGTCGTGGATATGTTCGACGAGCTAACAATGACCGATTTCCTTGACAAGGTCGAAGGGTTTGTAATTGATAAATGGTGCGCGCGAAGTTCTCGCCGTTGGGATGAGCGCGCTAGGAAAGCCAGGTTTGAATCCTCAAGCTGGTCACTGCACAGCAACAGCCACGGATCTATTCCTGTGATCGAGCCTTATCACACCCATCTTGAGTGGCATGGAATGTGGTGCGCTTTAGGGGCGCTATTGGCTGAGCAGCCACTTCTACGATCACCTGATGATGACTATTCTTATTTAGCCGAGCGGATACGCAGGGACCAGCTAACGGAGGCGCCATTCTGGCTGGCAGATCTCGTTACCCCGCGGCCGTTAAGTCCGCAATTCTGGAGTGGCCCAAACCAGCCCGATGAGACTTGGTTGCGAGATGTAACTGGCGTTGATTTCCTTTCATTTGTTCTTGGAGAAGATGATTCGCTAGTTGTGGGTGGCTCATCCGATACGCACTCGAGCAAATTCTCCGAATCTGTTTATGTTTCATCCTCAATCGTCTCTCCTCGCACTGGCACCTCTCTCTTGCGGGCTCTTCAGTCCGTAGAGGATTCTTGGGACTACTACCTGCCGACTGAAGGACATGAGGAAGAAATATTCGAGGGCGAATTCCAACTTAGAGGGTGGTTGCGCCATCGGAACACAGATGGAAGAGCCGATGACACGGATGAGTTCAACCTTGGAGTAGGCTCGATTTCCCTTGAACCAGGGCTGGCGGTAATTGAGGCTCTAGATATAGTCAAACACAAGGAGGCGCCGATCGTCTGGCTTAGAAAGTCAGATGGCCGAATCACGGTTCGCTATGAGCCTTGGGGTAGGTATTCAAGCAAGGGTGGCAGGGAGGAATACTTAGGGTCTACCGTGGTCTCTTCTGGACATTACTTGAAGATCTCTCTTGACGGCCTGACCGATTTCCTTGCTGAACAAGAAATGGATCTAATCGTGGGCGTGAGAGTTGAGAGGCGAGATGAACGGTCCAAACGAACGTATAACGAAGAAGAAGACAGGAAGAAGGAAGCCACATTCGACCGCCTCTTCGTCTTTAGGAGGGACGGAAGTATCCATACCGCAGACGGATATCTTGGAGCTTGGAGAGCACATAGTTCGTGAGCTTGGTGTGGCGGGTCAGAGAGACACTCTCTCGCGTTGGCTCTCCCACCACATTGCTTCTCTCCTTAAGGAGAGAGAGGAAGATGATGTCCCGCTGTCTAACGAGGTTATCAGTCTGATACTAAGATTGTGGGAGCATAGACGCGCACTGCCGGGAAGAACCTGGCCAATAGCCGAACTTGCACCTCTGTTGGAAGTCATGGGCTGCCTTCGTCCCGATTCGAGCCCATGGGGACGGGCGCATGATCCCGCGAGCGCTCGGCTCGAGATGATTCATGACGGCTTTGTGCGAGTCATGGTCGGTTCTCTTTTGCTTTCGGACAGCGAACTACTTCAGTATCGCGTCAGGCCGGAACTTATCGCGAGTTTAGATTCCGATGAGGCGATGATCGTTGACACTGTGATGAAATGGTGTGAGTACATAGCTGAGAGGTCCCGCCAGCATGAGCCACTCAGGGTCAACATAATAGGGGTCGAAAGTGATGGCGCTCACGCGGGTGCTATGGAGCCGGAGATAGCTGTTGCTGAGGAAATTTCGGATCCGGACTCTGCGAGTTCTGTTCAACGAATGCTATGCAAGACGATAGAGATGTTAGTTTCGGAGTTGAATCAGATGAAGGACGCACTAGAAGACACCGCTAACGCCAAACGAATTGCTGCGGGAAACGTCGCGGTTGGCGGGCAAGATGCCATCAGCGGTCTAGCTAGGGCGAAGATCAAACGAGCTCGGAAGAAGTAAGGCACTGGAAATCTGCCCAGGCTTCTTCTGATTGACCGAAAGTCGAAGGCTCATCGATGTTGGTGAAGTCAGGACTGCTTTGACCGCTACGGCTAGTTTCAGCTGCGCAGCCGCGAAGAGTTTAGCTCTAGGAACTTGCACATCTCGCCGCGCATCGTGGCGGCGTCGGTAGGCAGAGGGATGCCCAACTGGCGGCATAAGGAGCGTGCGAACGCCAGCTGGGCTTTGGATGGCGGCTTGAGCTTCCAGTCGATTACCTCCGGTAGCACTCGGCCCACTTCTTCGGCGAGTCGCTTACAAAAGTTCTCGTGCTCCCAACCGTCCTTGATCGCTGCCAAGTATCTGGTGATCAACGCCATGGCGTCAGGTGCGAGGGGCACCTCAAGCGTCAGATCCAAGTCGGGTGCTACAAGGAACAGGCTCATGGAGACCTCGTTAGTAGTGGCGGCAATCTGAACTGGCGAATGCTACCGTAAATACTGTAGACCGAAAATGCTACGGGATTGACGCTCTCCATCATGGAAGGCGCCACCGTCCAGCTTCGATTCGGGAAGGCCGTACAACTGGCCAGGAGGCGCTTGGGCTATTCCCAAGAGGCGTTTGCCGCCGAGCTGGGGATGCACCGGACCCAGCTAGGGCACATCGAGCAAGGGCTCAAAGATTGCCGTCTTTCGACAATCGTCAGGATCTCGTCAGCGCTCGGGCTCTCAGTGAGCCAGCTACTTGATCAGATAGACGCCAAGAAGAGCCGCCGATAGCACTACCTAGCGCTTGTCGGTATGCAGGACGCTGCTATTCCCTTTGTGGTAAAACGGGTTGAACCTGGAGTTTTCAGGGCTTCTACAGTGTGAGGGTCCGACACAGCATCTTCTGCCGTTCGCATGTCCATGGTCTGGCCATCGTTCAGGCAGTAAGTTCTTATTTTTTAGCATCTTAGCTGTTGTCCATGGCTGTAGGTAACCCGTAAAGAGACCAGTTGGAACCGAGCGGGAAATTCCGAACTGCGCGCCGCCCGCGATACGGTGACGGTGCCGGATTCCAGCGGTTCACGCAAAACCTCCAGCGCGCGCCGATCCCACTCGGGCAATTCGTCCAGAAAAAGGACGCCATGGTGGGCCAATGAAATTTCGCCAGGCCGCGGCTCCGCACCGCCGCCGACCAACGCCACCGCGCTGGCGGTATGGTGCGGAGCTCGATAAGGGCGCTGCCGCCAACGCGCCGGGTCCAGCCCGCGTCCGCTGACAGATGCGATCGCGGCGCTTTCGAGTGCCTCGGCCTCGCTGGCTTCCGGCAACAATCCGGTAAGCCGCGATGCGAGCAGCGTCTTGCCGCAACCGGGTGGGCCGATAAGCAATAGATGGTGATTGCCCGCCGCCGCCACTTCCAGCGCGCGCCGTGCGTGCATTTGGCCGCGCACGTCGGCCATGTCGGGAGCTGGCGTGAGTTGTGGCGGCGGTGCTTCCGCCGCGGGCAGCGCCTTGCTGCCGCTGAGGGCGGCACAGACTTCCAGCAACGTGCGTGCGGTGTACGCCTCCACATCGCGCGCCAGTGCTGCCTCGGCACCGCTGCCTGGCGGCACGATCAATTTGCGTCCGGCGTGGGCAGCCGCCAGTGCCGCCGGCAGCACGCCATCCACGGCGCGCAACTCTCCCGTCAAACCCAATTCGCCCAGGAACTCGTACTCGTCCAAGGCTTCGCGTGGAATCTGTCCGCTGGCCGCCAGAATTCCCAGCGCGATGGGCAGATCGAAGCGGCCGCCGTCCTTAGGTAAGTCGGCAGGCGCCAGGTTGACGGTGATGCGTCGGGCGGGGAATTCGAATTGCGAGCACAGGATGGCGGCGCGCACTCGATCGCGCGACTCGCGCACGGCGGCTTCCGGCAGGCCGACGATGTGCGTCAGCGGCAAACCCCCGGACAGATGCACTTCGACCCGAACCGGAGGTGCGCGCACACCCGCCCGTGCACGACTGTGCACCAGCGCCAGACTCATGCGGGCGGCTCAGTTCGGGTCGGGTTTGGCGGCGGCAGCCTGCGCTTCCAGCGCCTGCACCGTGCGTTCCAGCGCTTCCAGCTTTTCGCGCGTGCGCAGCAGCACCGCGCGCTGGACGTCGAACTCTTCGCGAGTGACCAGGTCCAGCTTCGACAGACCGGCCTGGAGCGCGCCCTTGAACGTCTGCTGCAGCTCTTCCTGCAGCGACTCGTTGGATTGGCCGCGCAAACCCGGCGGCACCAGGTTGCTGAGGCGGCGAGCGAGATCGTCGATGTGATTCAGGTCGATCATGAATTTCTCCGGCAGGGCGGCCAGCTTGTCCATACCGCCAGAGCGGTGCCATCAGCGTTCATAGTGTCGCGCTGTCGGAAAACTCCGATGTATTCCGAGCGATCATTGAACCTCACCCCCGCGCCGGCCGCAACCGAGCCGATAGCCGACCGCCACCAACGATGAGCGGAGAGACCGCTCGGTCGCGCCGCCTTTATATCGTACGGCGCCAATCGGGTTATCCTGCGGCAGCGAAAATTGGAGAGCCCTGCATGAAGATGATCATGGCCATCATCAAGCCGTTCAAGCTGGACGATGTGCGAGAAGCGCTGGCCGAATCCGGCATTGCCGGCATCACCGTCACCGAAGTGAAAGGCTTTGGCCGCCAAAAGGGACATACCGAGCTTTACCGCGGCGCCGAATACGTCGTCGACTTCCTGCCCAAGGTGAAAGTGGAAGTGGCCGTCACCGACGAGCAGGTGGAACAAGTGGTGGAAGCCATCGTCAAGGCCGCCGGCACCGGCAAGATCGGTGATGGCAAGGTCTTCGTCTACGAATTGGAAAAAGTGGTCCGTATCCGGACCGGCGAGCTGGATGCGGATGCGTTGTAGGGCGGGTCTTGACCCGCCATTGCCATCCCCGAACTCACGACGACGACCGGCGGAGTCGGCCTGAAACATCCGCGCGTAACTTTTCGATGGTTGTCCTGGCAACCATCAAGATGGCGATGGCGGGTCAAGACCCGCCCTACGTTACTCGCCCAGCGCCTTCGCCACGAAGGGCGGTGCCACCATCACCCCGGTGTGCAGGTGCGCGCTGTAATACAGCGTGTCGAACGACTTGTTAGCCGAATCCTGCTGGCGGAAATCGAAGCCTTCCTTTTTTCCGTCGGCATGTTTGCGCGCCATGGTCACGCTCCACCAGCCGGTGGGATAGCAAGGTTGCGGGAACGGCAGCGTCTTGAAGCTGGTGAAGCCGGCCTTGCCCATTTCGGCGCGCATTTCCTTGATCAGATCCAGCAGCGCCAGCGGCGACTCGGATTGCTGCACCAGAATGCCGTCGTCCTTCAGCGCGCGGAAGCATGACTCGTAGAAGGCCTTGTTGAACAAGCCTTCCGCCGGGCCGACCGGATCGGTGGAATCCACGATCACCACGTCCACGCTGCCGGCCGGACAGTTGGCCATGTAGGCCACGCCGTCGTCGAACAACAGTTCGGCGCGCGGGTCGCCGTTGGATTCGCACAGCTCCGGGAAGTACTTTTCCGACATCCGCGTCACTTGCTCGTCGATGTCGCATTGCGTGGCGCTTTGTACGCCCGGATGCTTCAACACCTCGCGCAACGTGCCGCAATCGCCGCCACCGATGATCACCACGCGCTTGGGATCGGCGTGGGTGAACAGCGCCGGATGCGAAATCATCTCGTGATAGAAAAAGTTGTCGCGCGTGGTCAGCATCACCGCGCCGTCGATGATCATCAACTTGCCCCAGTCGGTGGTGTTGTAGATCTCGATCTTCTGGAACGGCGACTGCACCTCATCCAGCTTGCCGGTGACGCGGTAACCGATGGCCGAGCCGGTGGGTTGAAAGTGCTCGATATACCAGTTGTCTTCGTTCGTCATCGCCGGGATTCGCGGTTCAAAGGGGCGCCGATTGTACCGGAACCGGTGTTACAGACTGGCGGAGGCACAAGCGACGCCGCGCGTGCTTCCGACGCGGGAAAGCGGCATCCGGCGGCCTGTGACATTCATTGGATGGGTCGAAACGCCAGTGCTGTCGGCTCTCTCCGCGACGGCGGTAACCGGAGTGCGACATCGCTGGCGGTAGAATGCACGCCCTCTTGTTCTATCTGAGCTGCCGCGATGATCCAGTGGTCCCTCGACCAAGCCCGCAAGACCTATTCCATCCCACATTGGGCGGAAGGGTATTTCGACGTGGACAGCGCCGGCCGCATCGTGGTGTCGCCGCAAGGCGGGCAGGGGCCTCGGATTCCGCTGCCCGAGGTGGTGGATGCCGCCCGCGCCAATGGCGCCAAGCTGCCGCTGCTGGTGCGTTTCCCCGACATCCTGGGCGACCGCCTTGGCAAGCTGCAGGCGGCATTCGCGCAGGCGCAAAGCGATTGGGAGTACGCCGGTGGCTACACCGCCGTCTATCCCATCAAGGTCAACCAGCATCGCGGCGTAGCTGGGACGCTGGCGTCGCATAGCGGCGAAGGCTTCGGCCTGGAAGCCGGCAGCAAGCCCGAGCTGATGGCGGTGTTGGCGTTGTCGCGTCCGGGCGGGCTGATTGTCTGCAACGGCTACAAGGATCGCGAGTACATCCGCCTGGCATTGATCGGCCGCAAGCTGGGGCTGCAGACTTTCATCGTGGTGGAGAAGCCTTCCGAGCTGCCGCTGGTGATGGAGGAAGCCCGCGCACTAGGCGTACGCCCCGGGCTTGGCGTGCGCATGCGGCTGGCCTCGTTGGGAGCCGGCAAATGGCAGAACAGCGGCGGCGACAAGGCCAAGTTCGGCCTTAGCCCGCGCCAAGTGCTGGATCTGTGGAAGTACCTGCGCGACTCCGGCATGGAAGACACGCTGGGCCTGCTGCATTTCCATATGGGCTCGCAGATATCCAACGTGCGCGACATCGCCAACGGCATGCGCGAAGCGACCCGCTATTTCATCGAACTTTCCAAGTTGGGCGCGACCATCAGCCATGTCGACGTCGGCGGTGGCCTGGGCATCGACTATGAAGGCACCCGTTCGCGCAGCTATTGCTCGATCAACTACGGCCTGAATCAATACGCTTCGAATATCGTGCAGCCGCTGGCCGAGGCCTGCGAGCAGCATGGACTGGCGCCGCCGCGCATCGTCACCGAATGCGGCCGCGCCATGACCGCGCACCATGCCGTGTTGGTCGCCAACGTTTCGGAAGTGGAGCGCGCGCCGGAAGGCCGCGTGCCTCCTGCACATGACGACGAGCCCGCGGTGATCCGTCACCTGCGCGAAATTCACGACGAACTGGATGCGCGTCCGGCGGTGGAGTTGTTCCACGAAGCCCAGCATCACCACAGCGAAGGTTTGTCGCTGTACGCGCTGGGGCAGATCGACCTGACGCATCGCGCGCGCATCGACGATCTTTTCTACGCCATCGCCCATGCTGTGCGCGGCCGCCTGAGCAGCGACGAGCGCAGCCATCGCGATCTACTGGACGAGTTGAACGAGCGCCTGGTGGACAAGTACTTCGTCAACTTCAGCGTGTTCGAATCCATTCCCGACGTGTGGGCCATCGATCAGGTGTTCCCCATCGTGCCGATCGAAAGGCTGGACGAGGTGCCGGATCGCCGCGGTGTCATCGCCGACATGACCTGCGATTCGGACGGCATGGTGGAGACCTACGTGGAAAACGAGGGGTTGGATTCCTCGATGCCGCTGCACAGCCTGAAGTCCGGCGAGAGTTATCGACTGGGCATTTTCCTGGTCGGCGCCTATCAGGAAATCCTCGGCGACATCCACAACCTGTTCGGCGATACCGATGCAGTGGAAGTCAGTGCCGATGCCGGCAGCGGCTATATCCTCACCCAGCAGCGGCGCGGCGATACCACCGACGTGATGCTGGACTACGTGGGCTACCGGCTGGACGATCTACGCGCGGTGTATGCAAAACGCGTGGCCGCCGCGCAGCTGCCTGCCGACGAGTCGCAAATGCTATCGCAAGCGCTGGAAGCCGGCCTGACCGGCTACACCTACCTGTCGGACGAGCCGCTGGCGTGAGGTCTTTTCTTCGTCCGCAATTCGGTCAACGTCGAATCTCAGCCATCGGCTGAGTTCGATTACTGCCGCGCGACCTGGAATCCGGCGAACGACTGCGTCACCGGCATCAACTCCAGCCGGTTGATATTGAGATGCGGCGGCAGCGTCGCGACCCAGTACAGCGTCTGGGCGATATCTTCGGCGGTCATCGGCTGAGCGCCGTTGTAGAGCTTTTCCGAGGCCTGCTGGTCGCCGTGCGTGCGTACCAGGGTGAATTCGGTTTCGGCCATGCCTGGCTCGATGGAAGTCACGCGCACGCCGGTGCCGTGCAGATCGGAGCGCAAGCCCAGCGAGAACTGAGTAACGAAGGCCTTGGTGCCGCCGTAGGTATTGCCGCCGGGGTAGGGATAGCTGCCGGCGATGGAGCTGATGTTGATGACGGCGCCCTTGCGCGCGATCAGCGCAGGCAGCAATCGATGCGTCAGTGTCACCAGGCTGGTGATATTGGTGTCGATCATCGTGCGCCAATCGTCCAGGCTGGCGTTTTGTGCCGGCGCGGTACCCAGCGCCAGCCCGGCGTTGTTGATCAGCAAGTCGATATCGCGAAAATCTTCGGGCAACGCCGCAAGTGCGGCGTCCATGGCGGCTTCGTCGCGGATATCGAAATGAGCCGCATGGACATTGCCGGCCCCCAGTTCGTCGACCAGCGTCCGTAGGCGATCGGCGCGGCGACCGGTCGCGATCACGCGCCAACCCGCGTCAACAAAGCGCCGGGCGGCCGCAGCGCCGAAACCCGAAGTAGCGCCAGTGATGAGGACGGTCTTGGTCATGGAGTTGGGAGAAGGGGATTGGGAGTAAAGAATCGGAAGTTGTTGGAGCGCAGCAGCGAACTCAAGGCGGTGAGATCAGGGGTTTTTTGCTTCCCATCCATTCCCGAATCCCAATTGCCCGTTCCCGGCCTTATTGCGCCTTGATCGCCATTGCCGGCAAGCCGCCGTTGGCGAGTTTCTGCTTGGCATCGGCCAGTTCGCTGGCGGTGCCGTACGGTCCCATGCGCACCCGATATACCGTTTTGCCGTTGATCTGCGCCGATTCCACGCGCGCACCCAAACCCAGCAAAGCGATCTTGGCTTTCGCCGCTTCCGCATCGCCGGAAGCGCCAAACGCGCCTGCCTGCAAGATGTAACGAGCGCCGGTGTTGGCGCTGGCAACGGTAGTGCTTGCGCTTGCCTCGCTGACCGGTTTGTTGGTCGGCGTGGTGGCAGCGGTCGTTCCTGTCGGCGTAGCGGCAGGCGCCGGCGTGTTGACCGGCGTTTCCGTCACAGGCGCGGGGTTGCGCGCAGGCGTTGTCGTTGCCGGTGGTGCAACCGGCGTGTCGTTACCGGCCGTCAGCAACGCGCGCGCCCGGCGTGCTTCTTCCTCGCGCGCGCTGGCGGCGAGTTCCGCGTCGGACATCTGCACTTCCTTGCCAGGCAGCAAGGTGTAGAAATCGTACTGGGTTTCCTTCGGCGTTTCGTTCGGCGCGGCCGGCTGCGGCGAGGAGGTGGATGATTCCGGCGCAACCTCTTCCACGGTGGTCACGTCCGTCGGTGCCGGCTGCGCATCCGGATTGGGCTGCGGACGGAAGAATCCGTCGCCATCCTTCTTCAAAAGCCCTGGGGCGATGAAAAAGACAGCGGCTCCGACCAGCAGCCCAAGCAGCAGCCACACCCACGCCGGGGTGGCTTGGTTGGAGTGGCGCGTCGCCTGACTTTTGCCGCGTCTTGCAGCCATTACTTGCTCTCCACTTACATGCGTTCCGGGGCGCTTACGCCCAACAATTCAAGTCCATTGGCCAATGCCTGCCGGACCGCCAGGGCCAGTGTCAGGCGCGCATTGCGCACGGCTGCTTCGTCGATCAGGATCGGCGCGCCGTCGTACCAAGTCTGGAAAGCATAGGCCAACTCGCGCAGGTATTGCGCGATCAGATGGGGCTCCAGCGCCTGGCCTGCGCCCTCGACCGTTTCGGGATAGCGCGACAGCTCCACCATCAGCAACAGCGAAGGCTGATCGTCCAACTGGTCCAGGCACGCGACGCCCTGTGCCTGTTCGTAGACGTAACCCTTTTCGGCGGCCTTGCGCATCAGGCTGCAGATCCGCGCATGCGCGTACTGCACGTAGTAAACCGGGTTGTCCTTGCTCTGTTCGCGCGCAAGATCGATATCGAAGGTGAGCTGCGAATCCGGCTTGCGCGCGATCAAGAACCAGCGCGTCGCATCGCAGCCGGCTTCCTCGACCAAGTCGCGCAGCGTGAAGTAGCTGCCCGCCCGCTTGGACAGTTTCACTTCCTCGCCGCCGCGCATCACCGTCACCATCTGGTGCAGCACGTACTCCGGATAACCCGCGGGGATGCCTTCGTTCAGCGCCTGCAAACCGGCCTTCACGCGGGCCAGCGAGCCATGATGGTCGGCGCCCAATTCGGTAATGGCGCGCTGGTAGCCACGCTGCCACTTGGACAAGTGGTAGGCGACGTCGGGCACGAAGTAGGTATACGTGCCGTCCGACTTGCGCATGACACGGTCTTTGTCATCGCCGAAATCGGTGCTGCGCAGCCATAGCGCGCCGCCTTCCTCGTAGGTATGGCCGGAAGCCACCAGCTTGCGCACGGTCTCTTCGACCTTGTCGTCGGCGTACAGCGAGCTTTCCAGAAAGTAGGTGTCGAACGACACGCCGAATGCGGCCAGGTCCAGATTCTGCTCCCGGCGCAGATAAGCCACGGCAAAACGACGGATCGCGTCGAGATTGGCGGGATCTTTTTCACCGGCGACGGAATGGTCTTCGAACTCCACCGTATCGCCGTTCAGATAGCTCTGCGCCACATCGGCGATGTAGTCGCCGCGGTAACCGTCTTCCGGCCAGTCGGCGCTGTCGGGCGTCTTGCCCAGCGCGCGCGCCTGCACCGATTTGGCCAGGTTGTCGATCTGCACGCCGGCGTCGTTGTAGTAGAACTCGCGCTTGGTGTTCCAGCCGTTGGCGGCCAATACTCGCGCAATGCAGTCGCCGATGGCGCCGGCGCGGCCATGGCCCACGTGCAACGGACCGGTGGGATTGGCCGAGACGTATTCCACGCCAACCGTCCTGCCGGCGCCCGAAGTATTGCGGCCGTACTCGGCGCCTTGCTTCAACGCGGTGGCGACCTCGCGCTGGTAAGCGCCAGGAGAAAGATGGAAATTGATGAACCCGGGGCCGGCGATCTCAACCCGGGTTACGTCGTCGCTGGCGGGCAACGCCGCGACCAGCGCGGTAGCGATCGCGCGCGGATTGCTGCGCGCCGCTTTTGCCAGAAGCATGGCGGCATTGGTGGCGAAATCACCGTGTTCGCGGGTCTTGGGGCGTTCGACCACGAAATCCGGTGTGGGCGTATCGGCCGGAAGAGTGCCGGCATTGCGCAGGGCATCGATGCCCTGGGTGATCAGGGCGCGGAGTAAGGGCTTCACAGGGGTTCTACTGGAACGCGGAAACCGCGATTTTAGCCGAGTGCGGGCAGGGAGGGGGCGGGAGCCGGGAGGTGGGACACGGAGGGCCGGAAGCCGGAAGCCGGAAGCCGGAAGCCGGGAAACGAGAGGCGAGAGGCGGGAAGTTGGAAGTGGCGAACGGCGAATGCTGAATGGTGAAGAGAACGACAAGGACTCTGCTTTGCTTCCCCTGATCAAATCGCTTCTCAACAGCCGAATGATTGATCAAGGGGATGAACCGCCATTCCGCGATTGAAAAGCATTTGAAGAGGGTTTGCTTTTGCTTTGCTTGGAAATTTGCGGTCGCCAGCAGACCTCAAACCAAACCCCTCGCCGCCATCGACAGTGGTGGGCCATCGCCAATCACAAAATGATCCAGTAGGCGGACATCCACCAAGGCCAGGGCCTGCTTCAGCTTCTGGGTGACGCCGCGGTCGGAGGCGGACGGTTCGGAACAGCCAGAAGGGTGGTTATGCCCCACGATCACCGCCGCCGCATTGTGGGCCATTGCCCGGCGTACCACCTCGCGCGGATGGATTTCCGCGCCATCGATAGAGCCTTGGAACAGCTCTTCGAAGGCCACCGCGCGATGCCGGGTATCCATGAACAAGGCGGCGAAGACTTCATGTGGCCGCCCTTTCAGCCGTTGCGCGAAGTACCGTCCCGCGGTGGATGGATCGGTGAGCGCCGAGCCGCGTTCCAGCGAGGCCGCCAGATAGCGATGGCCCAGCTCAAGCGCCGCCGCCAACTGGCAAGTACGCGCGGGCCCCAGCGCCGGCAGCTTGGACATCTCCGCAGGTGACCGCTCCAGCAGCTTGCGAAGGGGGCCGTGGCGAACCAGCAGATCGCGCGCCGTGGTCACGGCATCGCTGCCGCGCAAGCCGGAGCCCAGGAATATCGCCAGTAGTTCGGCGTCGCTCAAAGCCGCGGCACCGCGGCTGAGCAGCTTTTCCCGGGGGCGTTCTTCGGCAGGCCAATCGCGGATATGCATAGAACCAGAATGCATTTCGATCTGCGCAGGCGCCGTCGGGCTTTCCAGGCGCATCGGGTAAGCTAACCGCTCGTTTGGAGGTAGGAACTCGCTGACGTGACAGGATCGACCCAACCGCCCTCGCTGGAGAATCAGCGCATTTTGCTATGTGTGGGCGGTGGAATCGCCGCCTACAAATCGCTGGAGCTGGTGCGGCGTTTGAAAGAGGCCGGCGCCCAAGTGCAGGTCGCCATGACCGCCGGCGCGCAGCAATTCGTCACCCCATTGAGCTTCCAGGCGCTGTCGGGACAGCCTACTCGCACCACCTTGTGGGATAGCGCCGCCGAAGCGGCAATGGGCCATATCGAACTGGCCCGCTGGGCCAGCCGTATCCTGATCGCACCTGCCACCGCCGATCTGCTGGCCAAGCTGGCGCACGGCTTCGCCGATGACCTGGTGACCACCCTCAGCCTGGCGACGACGGCTCCGATGACGGTGGCGCCGGCCATGAATCATCGGATGTGGCTGCATCCGGCCACCCAGCACAACATCGCCACGTTGCGCGAGCGTGGCGTGCAGGTAATCGGCCCGGAAGACGGTTCCTTGGCCGAAGGCGAGTCCGGGCCTGGCCGGCTCAGCGAGCCGGAAGCGATCGTGAAGGCGTTGGCGGCGGGACAGGTTGCCAATTCAGCCGAAGCGGGCGAGGCCACGTTGGCCGGCATCAAGCTGGTGGTGAGCGCCGGCCCCACCTATGAGGACCTGGACCCGGTCCGGTATCTGGGCAATCGCAGCAGCGGCAAGATGGGTTTCGCGGTGGCGGCCAGTGCGGCGCGGCGCGGCGCCGAAGTCGTGTTGGTGGCAGGTCCGGTGAATCTGCCCACGCCGCCGGGTGTTACTCGCATGAATGTGCGATCGGCCGCTCAAATGCGCGAAGCAGTGTTCGCCGCGTTTCCTGCCGACATCTATATTGGAGCGGCAGCGGTCGCCGACTACACGCCGCGGCTACCGGCGGCCAACAAAATCAAGAAATCCAGCGAGTCGCTGGCTCTGGATCTGGTGCGCACACCGGACATCTTGTCGGAAGTCGCGTCGCAGACCCAGGGCTTGAAGCTGGTGGTCGGCTTTGCAGCTGAAACCGAAAAAGTCGCCGAATATGCCCGCAAGAAACTGGTTGCCAAGCGCCTGGACATGATCGTCGCCAATCGTGTCGGGATCGCCGATGGCGGATTCGAAAGCGACAGCAATGCCATGACGGCATTCTGGAAAGACGGGGAGCGGGCCTTCGCGTCCGCACCCAAGACACAACTGGCCGATGAACTCATGGACCTGATCGTGGAGCGCTTGAACGCATGACCTTGCTAACCGCACCACGCGCCGTGGAAGTGAAGTTGCTGGATCCGCGTTTTGGAGATACCTGGCCACTGCCTGCCTACGCCACGGACGCCAGTGCGGGACTGGACCTGCGCGCCGCGATCGAATCGCCGCTGGTGCTTGAGCCCGGCGACACCGCATTGGTGCCCAGCGGCATCTCCCTGCACCTGGGCGATCCGCAGCTATGCGCGGTGGTGCTGCCGCGTTCCGGTCTGGGTCACCGCCATGGCATCGTCTTGGGGAACGGTACGGGCCTGATCGATGCCGACTACCAAGGGCCGCTTTTGATCAGCGTCTGGAATCGGGGCCACGCGGCCTTCACCATCGAGCCGGGTGATCGCATTGCCCAGCTGGTGGTCTTGCCGGTGGTGCGCGTGAGCCTGCAGGTGGTGGATACTTTTGCCGACAGCGCGCGTGGTGCGGGTGGCTTTGGCCACACCGGCGTCCGCTGACAGGGGAAAACGAGATGACCAAGACCAGCGAGAGCCAATCGCCGCTGCGGACATCGCAGCTTGGGCGAATGTTGCCGTTGCTGGCCATACTGCTGGTATTGCTGGCGGCGTGGCTGGGATGGCTGGGCGTACGCCAGTGGCGCGATGCGCAGTTGGCGGACGGGCTGCAGCAGGCCCGCGACAACGCGGTGGCCTCGCTGACATCCGCGCACGCCGCACAAGTCCGCAAGCTGGCCGAGCGCTTGGCTTCGCCGCCAGTCAAGCAGGCCCTGGCGGCGAACGATACGGCCGCCGCCATCGCCGCGATCAAAAAAGATTGGCCGCAAGCCGAGCAGGTGGAAATACTGCCCGCCAGTCTGGATGCCGGCTATGCCGAACCGGAGAAGTTCGGCTTCAGCAAACTGGCGCTGCTGGAAGACGGCATGCGCACCGATCAAGTGGCGGCCCGAGTGGTACTCGATGGCAAGCAGCCCAAGTTCGGCCTGGCGGCCGCCGTTCCGCAAGGCGTGGCGTACGTGCGATTGCCGTTGGGTCAGCTGACCGATGGTTTCGATGCGGTGACGGTGGCCGACGAGGCATACCTGGCCTTGCGTCAGGGCAGCTACAACGTTCGCGAGAAAGGCAACGCGGCGCTCAGCGAAGGCGCCGAGGTGCTGGCGCATACCGTCGGCAAGACGGGGTTGCGGGTAGCGGCCGCTGTGCCCGACAGCGAGGGTGGCGTGTTCGGTTTGGGCGCGGTGCCCCATCTTGTCCTGGCGGCGTTGCTTGCCGCGCTGGCCGTGGCGGTGCTGCTGGTGGCGCGCGGCGGTATCCGTCTGCCCCGCCTCAAATCCCGCAAAGAAGGGGAGGAAGAAGGCGATGAACCCACGTTGGGACAGGCGTTGCAGCGCGAGCCGCTGCCGACGCCTGCCCGTACCACGTCTCCCCCCCCGAAGGACGAGTACATGAGACAGATCGCAGTCGATCCCGGAATTTTCCGGGCCTATGACATCCGTGGCATCGTCGGCCAGACCTTGAATGTCGAAGTGGCGGAACTGATCGGCCAGGCCATCGGCACCGTGATGCAGGAAGAGGACCTCACCGACATCGTGGTCGGACGCGACGGGCGGCTTTCCGGCCCGGAGCTGATCGATGGACTGATCGCCGGCTTGCGCCGGGCCGGGCGCAATGTCGTGGACATCGGCCTGGCGCCCACGCCGGTGGCTTACTTTGCCGCCTATCACCTGCGGACCGGCAGTTGCGTGGCCGTTACCGGCAGCCACAACCCGCCGGACTACAACGGCTTCAAGATCGTGGTGGGCGGGCAAACCCTGTCCGGCGACGCCATCACCGATCTGTACAACCGTATCAACGAAAACCGCCTGTACACCGGCAAGACCCATGGCGATCTGCAGCATCGCGACGTCGCCGCCGAGTACATCCGGCGCATCGCCGACGACGTGCAACTGGACCGTCCGCTCAAGGTGGTGGTCGATGCCGGCAACGGCGTGGCGGGTGACATCGCGCCGCAATTGCTGGAGGCGATCGGCGCCGAGGTCATTCCGCTGTACTGCGATGTGGACGGAACCTTCCCCAATCACCATCCCGACCCCAGCGAGCCCCACAACCTGGAAGATCTGATCCAGACGGTGAAGCGTTTCGACGCCGATATCGGCGTGGCCTTCGACGGCGACGGCGACCGTCTTGGCGTGGTGACCAAGGAAGGCGAAGTCGTATTCCCGGATCGGTTGCTGATGCTGTTCGCCGCCGATGTGCTGGAACGCAACCCCGGCGCCCTGATCATCTACGACGTCAAATGCACCGGCAAGCTGCAAGCCTGGGTGCTGCGCTACGGCGGTACTCCGATGATGTGGAAGACCGGGCACTCGCTGATCAAAGCCAAGATGCGCGAAACCGGCGCCGAGCTGGCCGGCGAAATGAGCGGCCATTTCTTCTTCCAGGAGCGTTGGTACGGCTTCGACGACGGCCTGTATTCGGCCGCGCGCCTGCTGGAGATATTGGCCGGTCGCCCGGAAACCCCTTCAGAAGTACTCGCAACGCTGCCTGACGGTATTTCCACCCCCGAGTTGAAGGTGCCGGTGGATACGGGCACGCCGCACGAGGTGGTGCAACGCTTCGTCGATACCGCCAACTTCGAGGGCGCCCGCATCTCCACGACCGACGGCCTGCGCGCCGACTGGGACGATGGCTGGGGACTGCTGCGCGCCTCCAACACCACGCCCATCCTGGTGCTGCGCTTCGAGGCGGACAATCAGGAAGCGCTGGCGCGGATCAAGGATGCATTCCGTGCACATCTGCTGACGGTCGCACCGGAACTGAAGCCGACCTTCTAGCGCGCTTTCGTACTCAGGGGCTTCACACACTCGACAACACATCCGTCATCTAAGCCTGCGCCGGGATGACGAGTCTGTCGTGGCTTAAAACGGCGAGGACTTTATGGCCGACGGAGACACCAGCAGTGGTATCCGCCGTTACGCTCCATCCACCCGCTACTGCGTGGATGTGGGCTTGGCCGGAGGCGAGGAGCTGGCCGCCGCCGAGCCCTCAGCCGAACTCGCAGCCGGAGCAGCCGGCGAAAGGCCTTTCTTGACGCGATAGCGTTGCAGGATCTCGGCGATCTCCGTGTCCAGTTCGACACGCTGCCTTTCGAAATTCTGTTGCAGGCGGTGCTGATGCAACAGCCCGGCGTGGCGTTGGCGGATGTTGCTGGTCATTTCCGCCGTGACAGGCTTGCCGGCCAGTTCCCGGTCGCCAGCGGTTTGCAGCAATGTGACCAAGCCGTCTCGCAGGCTGGCCACATTGAAACGCGCTGTACGGATGTTGTTGTCGACAATGGCGGTGCGTTCGCCGAATACGCGCAGCAGCTCGTCCTCGGTGCGGTAGGAGAGCAGCATGGCCTCATCGGTGCGGCGGCGGGTTTCCTCCGCAGCCAGGTCCAGCTGTCGCTGGGCGGCCTCCACGGCCGCCTGGGCGCGCTCTTCTTCGGTCAGCGCCCGCTGCACTTCGCCGACCTTCAGGCCGCTCTGGACGCTGATTTCCTCGCGCGCGGCGTTCACCGCTTCGGCGGGTAGGGCATCGCTGCAAATGCGCTGGCCGTTCTGGTTCCAGCAATAAAGCTTCTTGGCGGCCTCGGCTTTACCGCCGCTTTGCGCGGTTGCGGCAGATGACGTCAGCGCCAGCAGCGTCGCTGCCAGGCATAGTGGTGTATTCCGCATCATCGCAGCCCCCTGCTGCAATCAATCCGAATGTGCACTGCCGTAGCTGGCCCGATAGGCGAGTAGACGGTCACGATGGTGCACAAGTTCGGCGCTTTCGCCGGCAAAAGCAAGCAGGTCGTGCAGGCTGGCCACCGCGATCACCTGCACCCCGGTTTCCTCGGCCACGTTCTGCGCGGCGGAACGCCGGGATCCGGACTCGCCGGCCAGCGGGTCGCCCATCACTTCCTCCCGGTCCAGCGCCACCACGATGCCGGCCGGTGCGCCGCCGCCGGCGCGGATCAGGCTCAGCGCTTCGCGGATGGCGGTGCCGGCGGTGATCACGTCATCGACGATCAACACCCGGCGGTCGGCCAGTGGGGCGCCTATCAACAACCCGCCTTCGCCATGGTCCTTGATCTCCTTGCGATTGAACGCCACCGGAAGATCGCGGCCGCGGCGGGCGAATTCGCACGCCAACGCGGTTGCCAGCGGGATTCCTTTGTAGGCCGGGCCGAACAGCAGGTCGAACTCGACCCCCGAGGCCTCTACCGCGTCGGCATAGCAGGCGGCTAGTTCATCCAGCTTGGCGCCGCTGTCGAAACGGCCGGCGTTGAAGAAATATGGACTGAGCCGCCCGGATTTCAGAGTGAATTCGCCAAACCGCAGCGCCTGCGCGCGCAGTGCCAATTGCAGAAAGCGGGAACGATGATCTTGCACGGTCGTCACCGATGAGAGGGGGTGCAGGAAGCGTAACTGAATCCCACTGGAGCGTGTTATGGCGTGTTCGAAATGAGTGCGGAGTGAACTTCGCTTCGAGTTGTCCGCCAGCACCGTTGCCGCTGCTCGCCGCGGCAGGCACCACATCTCGCCCCCAAGCCACGAAATACTCTTATGGCAGCCGTCCGAGCACGCCCCGGGAAGCGTAGCGATCCAAGGCGGCAGGTTATGCTTGCGCTTTCTCGCCAGACCACCACTTCGCATCATGAGAGTCGTCAGTTTCAATGCCAACGGCCTGCGTTCGGCGGCCAACAAAGGATTCTTCGAATGGTTCGCGCAGCAGCAGGCCGATGTCCTGTGCGTGCAGGAAACCAAAGCGCAGGAGCATCAGTTGGCCGGGCCGACATTCCTGCCGGACGGCTACAAAGCCTGGTTCCGCGATGCCACCACGAAGAAGGGCTACAGCGGGGTGGCGATCTACAGCCGACGGGAACCCGACGAGGTGCGGACGGCGCTGGGTTGGGAGGCATTCGACGAAGAAGGCCGCTACCTGGAAGCGCGCTTCGGCAACCTCAGCGTGGTGTCGTTCTACATTCCGTCCGGTTCGTCCGGCGAACTGCGCCAGGACTTCAAGTTCAAGGTGATGGACTGGCTGGCGCCGATCTTCCAGGAGTGGTTGGAGAGCGGCCGCGACTACGTGCTGTGCGGCGACTGGAACATCGTGCGTTCGCGCATGGACATCAAGAACTGGACCTCCAACCAGAAAAACTCCGGCTGCCTCCCGGCCGAACGCGATTGGCTCAATGGCCTGTGCGTCGAGGACAGCGGCTGGGTGGACGCGTACCGCGCGCTTAACCCGGAAGGCCAGGATTACACCTGGTGGAGCAACCGCGGCGCGGCCCGCGCCAACAACGTCGGTTGGCGCATCGACTATCAGATCGTCACGCCGTCCCTTCGCAACAAGCTCAAGGCCTGTTCGATCTATACCGGCGAACGGTTCTCGGACCACGCGCCATTCGTAGTGGATTACGCGGAATGAACCAAGCCAGCGCCGGCTCTGCGCCGACCTCATATAAAGGGTGGGCGGGTATCAAGCGTGCCTTCGCGACACCGTCGGCGCTGACTATGTTGTTCCTGGGCTTCGGCAGCGGTTTGCCGTTCCTGCTGATCGCGTCGATGACGCTATCCACCCGCCTGCGCGATGTTGGGCTGGATCTGGGCAGTATCGGGCTGATCAGCTTGGCGAGCTTCTTCTACCTGTTGAAGTTCCTGTGGGCGCCGTTGATCGATCGCTACGTGTTTCCGTTGACTGCATTCCTGGGGCGTCGGCGCTCGTGGCTGTTCGCGGCGCAATTGGGCGTGACGATCGGCTTGGTGGCGCTGGCGTTTACCCGGCCGGAACTGGGCGTCACGCCGTTGGTGGCCTGGGTCTTGTTTGCATCCTTCGCCGGTGCCACCCAGGACTCGGCCGTGGATGCGTATCGCATCGAGATCGCACCCGTGGCCGCGCAGGCGGCGCTCGCGGCGACTTATACGCTCGGTTACCGCATCGGACTGATCCTGGCCGGTGCGGGCGCGCTGTATATCGCCGAGTTCAGCGGATGGACGTCGGCGTATCTGTGGATGGCGGCGTTGATGGCGTTGCCCCTGGCCGCCACCTTGCTGAGCCGGGAGCCGGTTGCCCCCGAAACGACGGTGATACGCAAGATAGATTTCATGGGTGCGTTCTGGCAGCCGTTTTCCAGCTTTTTTTCCACCAATGGCTTGCTGCTCGGGCTGTCGCTGCTGTTGTTTGTCGGATTGTTCAAATTTCCGGATCAGGTCATCGGCGTCATGGCCGGCCCCTTTTATCTGGATTCGGGCTATACCAAGGCCGACATCGCCACCGTGTCCAAGCTGTATGGTGTGTGGACCGGCATCGCCGGAGCGTTCCTGGGCGGGTTCTGCGTGGCCGCTTTCGGTTTCCGCCGCATGCTGGCAGTCGCCGCCGTCGCGGTGGCGCTATCCAATATCGCCTTCCTGCTGATGGCCGAAAACCCGTCGCAGATCTGGGCGTTCTACGCCGCCATCACCGCCGACAATCTGTCGCAGGGTTTTGCCGGGACGGTGTTGGTCGCGTTCATGTCCTCGCTCACCAACCGAAATTTCACCGCCACCCAATACGCCCTGCTGGTATCGCTGGCGAACCTGCCGGGCAAGTTCGTTGGGGGAGTTTCCGGCTATATCGTGGAAGCCTCGTCCTACAGCTTCTTCTTCCTGCTGAGCGCGCTGACGGTGGTGCCCACGCTGGTATTGCTTGCCTGGCTGTGGAGGCGTATCAAGGATCCGGTGGTGAGCGGCGAATCGGCTTGAGTACGCCACCGCGGCTGTGTTGCGAATCCAAGAGGACAACGTGACCGACATCGTGCTGAAAGACATCGACCCGGTGCTGGCCGACCGCATTCGCCGTGTCGCCGCAGCCCGTGGTTGGAACATCCACGAAACCATCTTCAACCTGCTGGAACAGGGCTTGTTCGCCTGCGAGGCTGAAGTGCGCGGCGGTTTCGACAACAACGAGGTCGATGTCCTGTCGGCCGCCATCAACGCTTTGAAAGAAGTGCCGGCCGGCAAAGGCTTCTAGCAGGTAGGTCAAGCCGGATAGACCGCCCCCAGCACCCGCGGGCCCTTCGCCCCGGTCACGGACGGCAGATTGCCCGGTCGTCCCGCCAAGGTTTCTCGAGCCAGCCAAGCGAAGCCCATGGCTTCCACGTAATCAGGGTCCAGCCCGTGCGCGGCGGTAGATTCGACCTGTATCCGCGGCAGATGCGCGGCGATTCGCGCCGTCAGTAACCGGTTGTGCACGCCGCCGCCGCAGATCAGCACACGTTGGGTGTCGGGTTGGGTCGCGCGCAACGCGTCGGCCACGGTGACGGCGGTAAGCTCCAGCAACGTGGCTTGCACGTCGGCGGGCGCCTGGTCGTGACCATCGAGCTGCGCTTCCAGCCAACGCAGATGGAACTGTTCGCGTCCGGTGCTCTTGGGCGGCGGCAGCGAAAACCAGGGATCGGCGAGCAAGCGCGACAGCAGTCCATCGTCCACCGTACCGCTGGCCGCAAACGCCCCCGCCGCATCGAACGGCTTGCCGGTGTGGCGTTCGCACCACGCATCCATCAACGCGTTGGCCGGGCCGGTATCGAATCCGCGAACATCTCCCTGCTTCGGAAGCAGCGTGAAGTTGCCTATGCCGCCCAGGTTCAAAACGGCGCGATTTTCATCGGGTGTGCGCAGCAACGCGGCATGGAAGGCGGGCATCAACGGCGCACCCTGTCCGCCGGCAGCCACATCGCGGCGGCGAAAGTCGGCAACAGTAGGGATGCCGGTGCGTTCGGCGATGAGATTGCCATCGCCGATTTGCCAAGTGAACGGTGGAGTGGCGTGTGGGCGATGGCGAATGGTTTGCCCGTGCGAACCGATGGCGGCCACGCTGCTGCGCGACAAGTCCGCCGCGGCGATCAGACTCAAGGCGGCATCGGCAAAGGCCAGGGCAATTTGCGCATCCAACGAGCCCAACGCATCAAGCGATGCCGCATCGGCACCTTGTCCCAGCGCGATCAGCTCCTCACGCAGCGCGACATCCCAGGAGAACGTGCGGCCCATGACCAGTTCGCAACGCAGCGGCGATGATGTTTCGGAGAAGCGGACCAAGGCGGCATCGATGCCGTCGGCGCTGGTTCCCGACATCAGGCCCAGGTACAGGGTGGAGGCTGCAGGCAAAGAATCGTGCATGGATGAGCGAGATTCCGAAAATAGAAAAGGCGGGCTTTGAAGCCCGCCTATTCAACCACCTAATGTCCGTTTGCAGCTATTCGGCCGCATCGCTATCCGATTCGCAGCGGCAATCAGCCTTTCTTCTTCTTTGTGCTGACCGCGGCCGTGGCCTTGGATGCTTCTACCTTCGGCGAAGGAGCGGCGTCGACATCGGCGTAGATGATGTTTTCGACGGTGCGGATACGCGCCAGCGCATTCGCCGTCTGAGTGCGGAACGAGGCCAACTGCGCACCGGACAGGGGCTCCGGCGGCGGCATGGTGACCGACAGTGGGTTGCGGTGCACGCCGTTGACCCGGAATTCGTAGTGCAAGTGCGGGCCGGTGGACAGGCCAGTGGTACCGACGTAGCCGATGACGGTGCCCTGAGCTACGCGCTGACCCTGCTTGATGTTGCCCAGCCGGGACATGTGGCCGTACAGCGTGGTGTGGCCGCGGCCGTGGTCCAGGATCACCGTGCGGCCGTAGCCGCCCTGCCAACCTGCAAACTGCACGCGCGCGTCGCCGGCCGCCATGATCGGCGTGCCTGTCGCCGCCGCATAGTCCACGCCTTTGTGCATGCGCATCGTGCCCAGCACAGGATGGCGGCGCGCGCCGAACTTGGAGCTCAGTCGCGCGTACTGAATCGGCATGCGGATGAAGTTCTTCTTCAAGGGCCGGCCTTCGGCGGTGAAGTACTCCGGCTTGCCTCCGGTGCGGGTATAGCGGAAACCGGAATGCAGCTTGCCTTTGACCGTGAACGTGGCGGCCAGCACCGGACTGGTTTCCACCAGTTCGCCTTCGCGCCAGGTTTGCTCCACCACCACGCTGAAGCGGTCGTCGGCGCTCAGGTCGGAGTTGAAGTCGATGTCGTACTTGAAGATGTCATCGGTCAGCGAGCGCACGTTGGCCGCGGTGAGTCCGGCATTGCGCGCCGAACGGTTCAACGACCTGCCGACTTTGCCGCTGAGGACCACCGTGCGCGTGGCGGTCTCACGAGCGATCACTTTTTCCTTGACGGTGTCGCCCACCAGCGAGAGTTCCACCCGGTGCGCGGGGCCGCGGTCGTAGCGCAGTGTCCGAAGCGTGCCGGTAACGGGTAGATCGAAAGCGATCTCGGTGCCTGGCTTGAGCCGGGTCAACGCGGCCTTGGCGTCCGCGTTCTTCAAGATCAGGTGCATCGTGGCGGCAGGAATACCGAGCTCGTCGAAAATCGCGCCCAAGGTCTGGCCCGGCTTGACCTTCACCATCTGCCAACTGTCGCCTTGGGTGCCGGCCAGTTCCTCGGACGGCAATTCGGGCAACTGCAGCGCCAGCGTGGAGCGGGGTGCCGACACCGGTGCCTGGATGGCATTGGAGAAACCCGGCACGATAGTGGCCACCAGGATGCCGATCGTCGTGAACAGGCTGGCGTGGATCCAATGGCGGCGCGTCCAGCGGCCAGCCGGCAGATGCCGCTTCACTCGTTGATGCAGTGTTGTATCGCGAAGAACTTCCAGACGTTCCTGGAAACGTTGCTTACGGCGGTCGCCGTCCCCGTGAGAATGCATTGTCTAAACCCGGGTCCAAGAAGGAGACCCAATCGGCGTACCATAGACACACGAAATGTTCGCGTCAAATCATTGAGTTCATTGGCTTTTTGACTGGCGTCACGGATCGCCTTGGTTTAACTTTTGTTTCACTTCCATAACTAGCCCTTCACGGCGCCACACCCACCGGAACCGACGTTTTGTCCACTGAACAAGCACTCGCATTGATCGGCCGCGGCGCCGACGAAATTCTGAAGCAGGAAGAGCTGGAGGCCCGGCTGAAGTTGGGCCGGCCGTTGCGGATCAAGGCCGGGTTCGATCCCACGGCGCCGGATCTGCACATCGGCCATACCGTGTTGCTGAACAAGATGCGCCAGTTCCAGGACTTGGGCCATCAGGTCATTTTCCTGATCGGCGACTTCACCGGAATGATCGGCGATCCCACCGGCAAGAACGTCACCCGCAAGCCGCTGACGCGCGAAGACGTGCTGGCCAATGCGCAGACCTATGCCGATCAGGTGTTCAAGGTGCTGGATCAGGCGCGTACGGAGGTTCGTTTCAACTCCGAGTGGTTTGGCCAGATGTCCGCCGCCGACATGATCAAGCTGGCAGCGCAGCACACCGTCGCCCGCATGCTGGAGCGCGACGACTTCGCCAAGCGATATGCAGCGCAGCAATCCATCGCCATTCATGAGTTTCTCTACCCGCTGGTGCAGGGCTACGATTCGGTGGCCTTGAAAGCCGACGTGGAGCTGGGCGGCACCGACCAGAAGTTCAACCTGCTGATGGGTCGCGGCCTGCAAGAACACTATGGCCAACCACCGCAGATCGTGCTGACCATGCCGCTGCTGGAGGGCTTGGACGGCGTACAGAAGATGTCCAAGTCGTTGGGCAACTACATCGGCATCAACGAACCGGCGATCGATATCGTCACCAAGACCCTGAAGATCGGCGATGAGCTGATGTGGCGGTGGATCGAACTGCTCAGTTTCGAAATCGACCCGAACGAAGCGGCGGAATTGCGCCGCGAGGTGACGGCCGGGCAGCTAAATCCCCGCGACGTGAAGCTGCGCCTGGCCCGTGAGCTGGCCGCGCGTTTCCAAGGCTCGGCCGAAGCCGAACAGGCCATCGCCGGCTGGCACGCAGTGGTACGTGGCGAAGGCGACACCTCCCTGCTGCCCTTGCAGGATGTAGCCATTCCAGCGGAAGGGCTGCGTATAGGCGCCCTGCTGACCGCCGCCGGCATCACCCCCAGCAATTCCGAAGCCAGCCGGAAGCTGAAGGAGCGGGCGGTGCGGGTGGATGGCGCGGTGGTAGAGGACCCCAACCAAACGTTCTTCCCCGGATTCGAGGGCGTCCTGCAGGTCGGAAAGCGCAACTTCGCGCGGGTGAGATTGACCGCGCAATAAACCATCCTCAGCTGCTGCGACGGCGGAGAGTCGTGTTTGCCTAAGAACCGCTGCCCAGGAAAAATATAGCGCGGCCACTCTTCCCAAAAGCGAAATTACCGGTCATACTTTTCCTCCCCTTCGCGAAGGGGGTTGCCGCCGGTCAACGGGCAACCTGGGTAGCGAAACGGATTGCCAAGATTTCTTGAAAAAGGGTCTTGACGAAGCACCAAGAGCTCCACATAATGTGCGGCTCATCTCGACGGAAACGACGAGGCAACCGAAAGAGGCGTTGAGGCCGATTTCGAAGCTCTTTGACAGTGTGCG
>CBFGZY010000008.1:0-91970 GCA_965653375.1 uncultured Pseudoxanthomonas sp. | reverse complement strand
GCTCGTCGGGCTCATAACCCGAAGGTCGCAGGTTCAAATCCTGCCCCCGCTACCAAGCTTTTCGGTGAGGATAAAGCCTCTTTTTGAGGCTCCTCGCTGTCAAAGGCTCGGGCACGCGAAAGATGAATGTTCCCATCTTCGCACCGGAATCCAGCGTATCGGACAAGGGGCCCATCGGGCCCCTTGTTGTTTTCGTAATCCAGACATTTGTTGAAAGGTCACCACGTGAGCGACAAGGCTACCCAAATCGCTAACCTGCTGGCCCCAACGGTGCATGCCCTCGGGCTGGAACTGCTGGGCGCCGAATACCTGCCGGCCCCCGGCAGTGCCACGCTTCGCCTGTACATCGATGTGCCCGAGTCCGAACAAGCTTCGCGATCGGTCGGTATCGACGACTGCGAAGCGGTCAGCCGGGAAGTCTCCGCTCAGCTGGACGTGGAAGATCCCATCTCCGGCAACTACACGCTGGAGGTTTCCTCGCCCGGCATCGACCGCCCGCTGTTCACGTTGGCCCAGTTCGCCCGCCATCAAGGCGAATCGGCCAAGGTCGTGCTGAAACTGCCGCAGGAAGGCCGCCGGCGCATGCAGGGCGTCATTACCCGGATTGAAGGCGAAAACGTGGTTTTTTCGCTGGATGCCACCGAGATGACGGTCGCATTCGATAATATCGACAAGGCGCGCCTGGTGCCCGATTGGGCGGCCCTGGGCTTTGCGCCCGAGAAGCCCAACGCGGGCTCCAATACTGGAAGCCGCAATACCGGAAGCCGCGCCAAGAAGGCGGATCCGGACAAGCCGGGGAAGCGCAAGTCCGCCCCGAAAAAAACAGGCAAGCAACAACCCAACAAGCCGGCGGCTACCAAGCCGCGAGCGGAGTGAGAAATGAGTAAGGAACTTTTGCTGGTGGTGGATGCGGTCGCCAATGAAAAAGGCGTGCCGCGGGAAGTGATCTTCGACGCGATCGAAGCTGCGCTGGCGTCCGCCGCCAAGAAGCGTTATCCCGACCAGGACGTGCAGGTGCGCGTCACCATCGATCACAAGGATGGCACTTACGAAACTTTCCGCCGTTGGGAAGTGGTGCCGGACGACGTGGTGATGGAATCGCCGGATCGCCAGATCCGTCTGATGGACGCGGTCGACGAAGCCGAAGGCGTCGAGGTCGGCGACTACATCGAAGAACAGATCGAGAACCCCGACTTCGGGCGCATCTCCGCGCAAGCCGCCAAACAGGTGATCGTGCAGCGCGTGCGCGAAGCCGAGCGCGCCCAGGTGGTCGATGCCTGGAAGGACCGCGTGGGTGAATTGGTCACCGGCGTGGTCAAGCGCGCCGAGCGCGGCAACATCTACGTGGACCTGGGCGGAAATGCCGAAGCCTTCATTCCCAAGGACAAGGGTATTCCGCGCGACGTGCTGCGCGCCGGCGACCGTGTTCGCGGCTATCTGTTCGACGTGCGTTCCGAACCGCGCGGCCCGCAGCTGTTCATCAGCCGCGCCGCACCGGAATTCATGATCGAGCTGTTCAAGCTGGAAGTGCCGGAAGTGGGCCAGGGCCTGGTCGAGATCAAAGCCTGCGCGCGCGATCCCGGCGACCGCGCCAAGATCGCGGTGCTGGCGCACGACACCCGCACCGACCCCATCGGCGCCTGCATCGGCATGCGCGGTTCGCGCGTGCAGGCGGTTTCGAACGAACTCAATGGCGAGCGCGTCGACATCGTGCTGTGGAACGAGAATCCGGCCACCTTCGTCATCAACGCGATGGCGCCGGCGGAAGTGCAGTCGATCATCGTCGATGAAGAAAAGCATTCGATGGACCTGGCCGTGGCTGAAGATCGTCTGGCCCAGGCCATCGGCAAGGGCGGCCAGAACGTGCGCCTGGCCAGCCGCCTGACCGGCTGGCAGCTCAACGTGATGACCCAGGACCAGGTGGCTGCCAAGTCGGAGGCCGAACAGGCCGTCGCCCGCCAGCTGTTCATGGACAAACTGGAAGTGGACGAGGAAATCGCCGCCATCCTGGTCAGCGAAGGCTTCAACACGGTGGAAGAAATCGCCTACGTGCCGGTCGGCGAGTTGCTGGCGGTGGAAGGCTTCGACGAAGACATCGTGGAAGAGCTGCGTGCCCGTGCCCGCGACGCGCTGCTCAACGAGGCCCTGGCCGAGGAAGAAGGCCTGGAAGAACATCAGCCGGCCGAAGATCTGCTGGAGCTGGAAGGCATGGACGAGGAAACCGCCTACGCGCTGGCCTCGCACGGTGTCCGCACCAGCGAGGAGCTGTCCGATCTGGCCGCCGACGAAGTGGTGGAATTCGGCATCGAGGGGATGGACGAGGAACGCGCCGCGGCGCTGATCCTGGCCGCTCGCGCCGAGGAGATTGCCCGTTTGGAGCGTGGCGCATGAGCGCCACAGGGGCCCGTCTGGAGCGCGGCGCATGAGCCGTCGATGAACGCCGCCCTGGTAATCGCAGGGCTTAGAATCCGCGTTCCCTCCGCTACCGGCGTGGGGGCGCAAACAAGGTCATAGGATCCGAATGTCGCAGCAAACCACCATCCGCAAGCTGGCCGAGCTGGTCAATACCCCGGTCGAAAAACTGCTGGAGCAACTGGCCGAGGCCGGTATGAAGTTCAGCGGTCCCGACCAGGTCGTGACCAGCACCGAGAAGATGAAGCTGCTCGGCTTCCTTCGCCGTACCCACGGCAAGACCGAAAAGCCCGTCGAGGACGCGGTCGCGCCGAAGAAGATCACCCTGAACCGGCGCAAGGTCCAGGAAGTGACGGTGGCTGCCGGTCGCACCAAGACCACGGTCAACGTGGAGGTCCGGCAGAAGCGTACCTACGTCAAGCCGACCGAGCCGGAAATCCCCGCTTCGCAGCTGGAGATGGACCCCGAGCGCGCCGAGATCCTGCGCAAGCTGGAGGCATCCAAGCAGCGCAACCTGGAAGAGCAGCAGCGCTTGGCCGAGGAAGATCGCCGCCGCGCCGAAGAACTCGATCGCCGCCGCAAGGAAGAAGAAGCCGTCCGTGCCGAAGCCGAAGCCGCGCGCCTGCAGGCCGAAGCCGAGGCCGCCGCTGCCGCCGCTGGCGTGGCGACGAACGATGACGACGAAGCCGTCGCGCGTCCCGCCAAGCCCGGTGGGCATCACGTACCCAAGCCCGTGGTCCGCAAGGAGCCGCCGCGCGTGGACGACCGCGCCGCCGTCGGCGCGCACAAGCACAAGACGCGTGGTTCGCATGCCATGGTCGCCGGTGTCGAGGACGACGACAGCACTCAGCGCTTCGCCGGCCAGTTGCACCTGTCGGCCGCTGATCGCGCGCGCCGCACGACGTCTCGCGGCAAGCCCAAGCCGCGCCGCCAGGTCGAGCAGGCGCGTGGCGGTACCGGACAGCACGGTTTCGAGCGTCCCACCGCGCCGGTGGTACGTGAAGTGGCGATCGGCGAAACGATCACCGTTGCCGATCTGGCGCAGAAGCTGGCGCTGAAGGGCGGTGACGTGGTCAAGGCGCTGTTCAAGATGGGCGTCATGGCCACCATCACCCAGACCATCGACTACGACACTGCGGCGCTGGTTACCGAAGAACTTGGCCACGTGCCCGTGCGCGCCAGCAGTGGCGACGCCGAAGACGCACTGCTGGCCCATGCCGAGGAAGTGCAGGGCGAGAAGTTGCCGCGTCCGCCGGTGGTCACCATCATGGGCCACGTCGATCACGGCAAGACCTCGCTGCTGGACTACATCCGCCGCACCAAGATCGCCAGTGGCGAAGCCGGCGGCATCACCCAGCACATCGGCGCCTATCACGTGGAAACCGCGAAGGGCGTGATCAGCTTCCTCGACACCCCCGGCCACGCGGCGTTCTCGCAGATGCGTGCCCGCGGCGCCAAGCTCACCGACATCGTGGTGCTGGTGGTGGCGGCAGACGACGGCGTGATGCCGCAGACGGTGGAAGCGGTAAAGCACGCCAAGGCGGCGGGCGTTCCGCTGATCGTGGCGGTCAACAAGATCGACAAGGCCGATGCCGACCCGCTGCGGGTGAAGAACGAATTGCTGGCGCAGGAAGTGGTGGCCGAAGAATTCGGCGGCGACACTCAGTTCGTGGAACTCTCGGCCAAGACCGGTCAAGGCGTCGACGACCTGTTGGATGCGATTTCGCTGCAGGCCGAAGTGCTGGAACTGCGCGCCGTGCGCGATGGCCGCGCCACCGGCGTCGTCATCGAGTCGTCGCTGGACAAGGGCCGCGGCCCGGTCGCCACGGTGCTGGTGCAGCAGGGCATGTTGAAGAAGGGCGACTATCTGGTCTGCGGTATTCAGTACGGCCGCGTGCGCGCTCTGTTCGACGAAACCGGCGGTCAGCCGACCGAAGCGGGTCCGTCGATCCCGGTGCAGGTATTGGGTCTGTCCGGCGTGCCGGAAGCCGGCGACGATTTTGTGGTGGTCGAGGACGAGCGCCTGGCCAAGGACGTCGCGCAACAGCGCGACGCCAAGCGCCGCGAATCGCGTCTGGTGCAGTCCGCCGGCAGCCGCATGGAAGACATCATGGCCCAGCTGGGCAAGGGCGAGGGCCAGTTGAGCCTCAACCTGATCGTCAAGGCCGACGTGCAGGGTTCGGTGGAGGCGCTGCGTCATTCGTTGACCGCGCTGTCCAACGAATCCATCCGCATCAACATCATCCACTCCGGCGTGGGCGGCATCACCGAATCCGACGCCAACTCGGCGGTCACTTCCAAGGCGACCATCATTGGCTTCAATGTTCGCGCCGACGCTTCGGCACGCCGCATCATCGAAACCAACGGCGTGGACCTGCGCTACTTCTCGATCATCTATGACGTGATCGATCAGGTGAAGCAGGTGGCATCCGGTTTGCTGGGCGTGGAGATCCGCGAAGAGATCATCGGCGTGGCCGAAGTTCGCGATGTGTTCCGCAGTTCCAAGTTCGGTGCGGTGGCCGGCTGTATGGTTATCGAGGGCGTGGTCAAGCGGAACAAGCCGATCCGCGTACTGCGCGAAAGCACCGTGGTATTCGAAGGCGAACTGGAATCGCTGCGCCGCTTCAAGGAGAACGTCGACGAAGTCCGCAACGGCACCGAATGCGGTATCGGCGTGAAGGCTTACAACGACGTCAAGCCGGGCGACCAGATCGAGTGCTTCGAGCGTATCGAGGTCCAAAGGACCCTGTGAGCGGCCAAGCAGTGAGCGGTCAGCGGTAAAAAGACCGCCCGCTCAACGCTAACTATTTACCGACCATGCCTACCAAATCCTTCTACCGTTCCGATCGCGTTTCTGCCCAGCTCCGTCGCGAGTTGGGCACGCTGGTGCACGAAGCAGTGCGCGAACATGGGTTGCCCTCGGTCAGCGTTTCGGACGTCGAGGTCACCCGCGACCTGGCTCACGCCAAGGTGTTTGTCACCGCGCTGATGCAGGAGCGTTCGGTCGAAGCGGTCAAGGCCCTGAAAGAGCTGTCGCCCCAGATCCGCTACCAGTTGGGCAAAGCCATGAAGCTGCGCCACGTGCCGGAGCTGCACTTCCATTACGACGATTCGGTGGACCGCGGCGAGCGCATCGATAATCTGCTGCGCGATCTGCCGCCAGCCAGCGAACCCGAGTCCGAGTAAGCTCTTCCATCGTTTTTGGTAGAAGCAGCATCGTAGAAGCGGCACTGTGGGAGCGGCGTCCCGCCGCGAGTTCTTTGCTTGGTTCATGTCGATCCGGCCGGAGAGCTCGCGGCGGGACGCCGCTCCCACAGTGCCGCTCCCGCAATGCTGCTCCTGCCGCCACGCACTTCCACAACGCGCCCCACGACCACCCTGAGAATTCATGGCTGCACGCGTCCGATTCCGCCGCCTTGACGGCATCCTGCTGTTGGACAAGCCCGCGGGCTTGAGTTCCAACCAGGCGCTGCAGCGCGTGCGGCATTTGTTTCGGGCGGAAAAGGGCGGCCATACCGGCAGCCTGGATCCCTTGGCCACCGGCTTGCTGCCGCTGTGCTTCGGTGAAGCCACCAAGATCGCCGGGTTGCTGCTCGGCTCGCGCAAGGCCTACGACACCACCGCCGTGCTGGGCATCACCACCGATACGGACGACGCCGACGGCGCGGTGCTGCGCCAACGTCCGGTTCCGTCGATCGATGCCGATCGGCTTGAGGCCGCCTTGGCACCATTGCGCGGGCTTATCCGTCAGCGTGCGCCGATCTACTCGGCCTTGAAGCAGGGTGGGGAGCCGCTGTACGCCAAGGCACGCCGGGGCGAAACCATTGAGGCGCCGGAGCGCGACGTCGAGGTCCATGCCATCCAGGTGCTGGAGCATGCCGGTGATCGCCTGAAACTTCGCGTGGAGTGCGGCTCCGGCACCTATGTGCGCAGCCTGGTGCGGGACTTGGGCGAGACGCTGGGCTGTGGTGCGCATGTGGCCGAGCTGCGCCGCCTGTGGGTGGATCCGTTCATGCAGCCACGGATGTTCACGCTGGAGGCGCTCCAGGCATTGGCTGAACGGGAAGGCGAAGCTGCCCTGGAAGCTTGCCTGCTGCCGATCGAGGCGGGACTGACCGGCTTTCCGCGCCTCGACCTGGATGCCGATTCCGCCCAGCGGCTGGGCAGGGGGCAGCGCCTGCGTGGCTATGCCGGATTAGCAGGCAGGCTGGCGGTCTACGGCCCCGATGGGCGCGTACTTGGATTGGCGACGGCGGACGCCGAAGGGCTGCTGTCGCCGCAACGATTGTTCACCTGGGCCTGTCCCGAAACCGCGCCAAAGCCGGCCTTGTCGTAATAAAACCTTGTTTCACAAGGCATCCGCGGCTACAATTTCGCGGCCGTATTTCACAGTAACTTCCGCGGCAACTCCCTTTTGCTTACGGCGAGCCCAGCGGTGCTCCGGTTTACTTCGGTATCTCCCGGCGTTCCTGCAGGCCACGCATCTCAGAGAAAAAACTATGTCCGTAGATACCCAGAAAGTCATTGAAGACAACAAGCGCAGCGCCAGCGATACCGGTTCGCCGGAAGTCCAGGTCGCCCTGCTGACCGCCCGCATCGAACAGCTCAGCGGCCACTTCAAGACCCACAAGAAAGACCACCATAGCCGTCGCGGTCTGTTGCAGCTGGTCAATCGCCGCCGCAGCCTGCTCGACTACCTCAAAAAGAAAGACAACGAGCGCTACAAGACCTTGATCGAAAAATTGGGTCTGCGCCGCTAACCCAACACCCCGCCGCGGCGCAGAAATGCGCCGCGGTTTGCATTTCAGGGAATGGAATGCGCCTCATCCGCCAGCCAGGCAGACAACGTTTCAGCAGAGCCAGCGGCCGGAGCATCCGGCCACCCGCGTGCGGCAAGGGCTGCGCACGGTCAATCGTCAAAGCAATATCCTAAGGAATCAACGTGGCAAAAATTACCAAGACCTTCCAGTACGGCAAACATACAGTCACTTTGGAAACCGGCGAAATCGCCCGCCAGGCCGGCGGTGCGGTCATCGTCAAGTTCGATGACACCGTGCTGCTGGTCACCGCCGTGGCGGCAAAGTCGGCCCGCGACGGGCAGGACTTCTTTCCGCTGACGGTCGACTACCAGGAGAAGTTCTACGCCGGCGGCCGCATCCCCGGTGGCTTCTTCAAGCGCGAAGGCCGCGCGACCGAGAAAGAGACGCTGATCTCGCGCCTGATCGATCGTCCGCTGCGCCCGCTGTTCCCGGAAGAGTTCCGCAATGAAGTGCAGGTCATCGCCACGGTGATGTCGCTGAATCCGGAAATCGACGGCGATATCCCGGCCCTGATCGGCGCCTCGGCAGCCGTCGCCCTGACTGGCGCGCCGTTCAACGGCCCCATCGGCGCGGCCAAGGTCGGTTACATCAATGGCGAGTACGTGCTCAACCCGACCGTCAGCGAGCTGAAGGATTCCAAGCTGGAGCTGGTCGTTGCCGGTACCTCCAACGCCGTGCTGATGGTCGAATCCGAAGCCGACCAGCTGTCCGAAGAAGTGATGCTGGGCGCAGTGATGTTTGGCCACCGCGAAATGCAGAAGGTCATCAACATCATCAACGAACTGACTGTCGAAGCCGGCACCAAGTCGTGGGATTGGGCCGCACCGGCCAAGAACGAAGCGCTGATCGCCGCGCTGAAGGAAGCGGTGGGTACTCAGTTGGCCCAAGCCTTCCAGATTCACAACAAGCTGCAGCGTCGCGACGCCATCGCCGCCATCAAGAAGGACGTGCTGCAGTCGCTGGCCGGCCGCGCCGAAGCCGATGGCTGGAGCACCGCTGAACTGTCCAAGGAATTCGGCGAGTTGGAATACCAGACCATGCGCGGCTCGGTGCTGACCACCAAGGTCCGCATCGACGGCCGTGCACTGGACACCGTGCGCCCGATCACCTCCAAGGTCAGCGTGCTGCCGCGTACCCATGGCTCGGCGTTGTTCACCCGCGGCGAAACCCAGGCCATCGTGGTCACCACGCTGGGCACCGCACGCGACGGTCAGGTGATCGATGCCGTGTCGGGCGAGTACAAGGACAACTTCCTGTTCCATTACAACTTCCCCCCTTACTCGGTGGGTGAAGCCGGCCGCATGATGGGCCCGAAGCGCCGCGAAATCGGCCACGGCCGCCTGGCCAAGCGCGGCGTGCTCGCCGTGATGCCGACCCTGGAAGAATTCCCGTACACCATCCGCGTGGTCTCGGAAATCACCGAATCCAACGGTTCCTCCTCGATGGCATCGGTCTGCGGCAGCTCGCTGTCGCTGATGGACGCCGGCGTGCCGATCAAGGCGCCTGTCGCCGGTATCGCCATGGGTCTGGTGAAGGAAGGCAACGACTTCGTCGTACTGTCGGACATCCTGGGTGATGAAGATCATCTGGGCGACATGGACTTCAAGGTGGCCGGTACTTCCAACGGCGTGTCCGCGCTGCAGATGGACATCAAGATCGAAGGCATCACCGAAGAGATCATGAAGAAGGCGCTGGACCAGGCCAAGGCCGGTCGTCTGCACATCCTGGGCGAGATGGCCCATGCGCTGACCACGCCGCGTCAGGAACTGAGCGAGTTCGCCCCGCGTCTGCTGACCATCAAGATCCATCCGGACAAGATCCGCGAAGTGATCGGCAAGGGCGGCGCCACCATCCAGGGCATCACCAAGGAAACCGGCACCCAGATCGACATCCAGGACGACGGCACCATCGTCATCGCCTCGGTCAACGCCGCCGCCGCGCAGGCCGCCAAGGCGCGCATCGACCAGATCGTGTCGGACGTCGAGCCGGGCCGCATCTACGAAGGCAAGGTCGCCAAGATCATGGACTTCGGTGCGTTCGTCACCATCCTGCCTGGCAAGGACGGCCTGGTGCACGTTTCGCAGATTTCCAGCGAGCGCGTGGAGAAGGTCAGCGACAAGCTGAAGGAAGGCGACGTGGTGAAGGTCAAGGTGCTGGAAGTCGACAAGCAGGGCCGCATCCGCCTGTCGATCAAGGCCGTGGAAGAAGGCGAAGGCGTCCCGGCCGAATAAGCCGCTGCGATCATCGCGAGCTTCAAAAAAAAGCGGGCTTCGGCCCGCTTTTTCTTTGCCCGCTTTGTCGCAAGAACATGTAGGAGTCCTGCCGGCATGCCGGCACGGATGGTCGCGATGGAGCTTTCCTGGCAAAGCTTCATCGCGACTTACATCGCTCCTACAAGACGAGATGTCCCTTTGCTGGCGGTGCGGCGGTCAAAGTTACGCTACGCTTGGCGCTCATAGGGGAATCTCATGAAGCCATTCAAAGCGTTGTTGCTGGCCACCGTCTTCGCTTCGTCCATTCCCGCCTTTGCGCAAACGTCGTTGCCTGTGCATATCGGTGGACGAGTTGCGACGAGCAGCGACGGCAAGCACTCTTCCTATCGCTACCAATGGCCGGCGCTCTATTTCGAAGCGACATTCGAGGGCTCCGAGGTTTCCGTCCATGTTGCCGACGACACCAATCGTTTGCGAATTCTTGTCGATGGGCAGCCGAGCGCCGTACTGGATCGGCCGGGAACCATCCAACACAAGATCGGCAACCTGACCGAAGGCCGCCACACGATACGGCTGGAAAAACTGACCGAATCGCAGAAGGGCACTGGCGCGTTCGAAGGGTTCTATATCCCCGCCTCGGGCAGGGCGCTGCCGGTGGAGCCGCGTGCGCGCCAGATCGAATTCGTCGGCGACTCGGATATGGTCGGTTACGGCAACACTTCCACCACCCGCGAATGCACGGACGAGGAGCTATTCCTCTCGACCGACAGCCAGCAAGCCTATGGGCCGCGGGTAGCGAAACATTTCAATGCCGACTACCAGGTCAACGCGTATTCCGGCATCGGTGTGGTACGCAATTACGGCGGCACCAAACCGGACATGAGCATGCCCATGCTTTATCCGCGGGTGCTGTTCGATGATCCGGCCGTATACCGCGACGATGCGTGGAAACCGCAGATCGTCGTGGTGGGATCGGGCGCAAACGATTTCGTGCCGCCGGTCAAAGCAGGCGGCCGATGGAAGGACCAGCAAGCGCTGCGCAAGGATTTCGACAAGGCCTACGCGGAATTCTTGCGCAAGCTGCGGAAGCAGAATCCCGACGCCTTCATTCTTCTGTTCGTGTTGGAAAGCTACGACGCCGATTACGCCGCGGGCAATCACCTGGCCGTGAAAACCCTGCAGGAGGCAGGCGACAAGCGCATCCACCTGCTCGCCTATCCCAAGGTGGAAATCACCGCTTGCCACTGGCATCCATCGCTCAAGGATCATGCGGCCTTGGCGGACACCGTCATCGCCTATGTCGCCGCCCATCCTGAGCTTTGGCAAGGGAAATAGGCGGGTTGGTCATAAGAGGCCTCGGATGCGGGCAGCGCGGGCTATGCGGGCTAAACGTGTAGGAGCGACGTCAGTCGCGATGAAGCGTTATTGGTAACGCTTCATCGCGACTTACGTCGCTCCTACAACGATTCCGAAGCGGTCGCCTTTTCATCGGCGTACCCGCTAGGCATGACGCCTACCGCTCGCGACGCGTGAGCATCCGATTGATCTTGCCGCGCCGTTGCCAATCCGGCACTTCACGCTCAGACGAGGAAGTTTCGCCGCTTGTACTGTCGTCGGCGTTGCTGGGCGAGGATGTTCCCAGCGCCGGCATCGAAGCCGCGACAGCCTGCGACTGCACGGCAATGTCGGTGCCTTGCACGATGCCCAGCGGCGCGTAACCCGCATAGCCGGGGAACACTTGGCTGAGGTTGGGATTGGCCATGCGGCGGATCAGGATTTCCGAGAACACGCGGCGGTAGTCGGTGGTAACGGGTACGTCGCCGAAGGTTGGTGACAGCGTTTCCGGGTTCAGTCCTGGCCAGGTGCCGAAGAAACGGCGGCCATTGACCGGTCCGCCCAGTACCAAAAGCGGGTTGCCATAGCCGTGATCAGTGCCGCCATTGGCGTTCGCGCGGACGCGGCGGCCGAATTCCGACTGCACGATCACCGTCACCCGCGACATCTGCCCACCGGCATTCAACTCGTTGAAGAACGCGTACAGTGCCGCGGACAGTTCGTTGATTTTGTTCTGGTAGTAGTGATAGCCGCTGCCCGCGGTGCCCTGGCCTTCGTGCGTGTCCCAGCCGCCCAGGTCCAGCGTGGCGTAGCGCAGCCCAAGGTTGAAGCGGATCGATTGAGCGATGGTCCACAGCTGCTGCGCGAATCCGCCGGTCGGCCATCCGGCGGGCAGGCTGGCGAAGGACTGCTGCCCGATGATGTTCAGCGCGGCGTTTGCACGCCGCCCTTCGATTTCCACGCCGCTCTGACCGGTCCACAGATCCGCCAACGTCTCGTTGACGCCGCGAAAGCCTGCCGGCGCACCATCGCGGAATTTTTGCCAGGCGTAAGCGCCCGAGTTCAATCCGAAATCGGAAGGGCTGCTCATCGTCAACGCATCGGTGGCGCCCATCAGGCCGGCCGGTTGCGTTCCGCTGACGCCCAAGGCCGGCAATGTGGCCGCAGGCGTGCCGGTCGCCCGGGTTTGCCAAGCGCGCGTCATCCAGCCGGTGCCCGAACCGAACTTGCCCGGCGTGCCTAGGTCGATATAAAGCTGCGCGTCGAAATGACTACGCGTGACGGCGGTGGACATGCCGCAGGCGTGCACGATGGCCAGCTTGCTGTCGTTCCATAAATCGCGCAGACCCGTCGCCGAAGGATGCAGGCCGAAACCGGTCGCCGCGCCGGTACTCAACGTTAGCGGCAGTGCGCCGTAAGTGCCGCTGGTCGCGATGGAAAGGTCCGGCCGGGCCTCTTCGTAGAACGTGCGGTCGGCACCGCTGATGGGTACCACCAGGTTCAATCCATCCATGCCGCCGCGCAGGAACAAATGCACCACGGTGTCGTAGCTGTTGGCGGCAGCCGCAGCGCCATCGGCGAATATCAGGCTGCTGCCGGCAGCGCTGAGAACTGCGGCGCTGCCGCAACCTTTGACGAATTCCCGGCGGGTCAGTTTGAAGTCGGTCATGTCGGGAACCTAGCGGCTCAGGAATTCGGGGGACATCAGGATCAGCGACACCATGCTGCGCAGTCGTTGATGGTTGTAATGCCGTTTCAAATCGCTTTGTTGCCAGACATCGTTATCCAGGATGACGTAGCTGTTGGGGTCGCCGTTCTGTGCCATGAAGTTGACCAGTACCTGCTTCCGCGCGGCTTCGGGCTGATAGCCCAGGATGCGTTGGCACCAGAAGGTCACCAGATTGTTGGCGGTCCACGAGGCCACACCGCTGCGGCTGGTCGCCAGAATGGGACTCAGTGGCACGTCGGTCTCGGTGGTTTCGGTCAGCCAGCCCAGCAGCTTCCAGGTCATCGCGTAGGAATTGGAGCCCGACCACGCCACACCCGTATCCGGATAACCATTGGGCGCCGCCCAGTTGTACGGCGTGTGTCCGGTGAAGCCGACCCGCCACATGAACTCGTCGCTTTTGCCGTGGTCCAGGCGTGGCGTCCAGTCGTGCCCTAGCACGCGCATGGCCGCGACAGTGGCTTCGAACGGGCGTCGCTTCTTGCGGCCCCAGCTGTAGAAGAAATCGTCGGAGTTGAGGATATGGCGCAGCGTGAGTTCTATCTGGTCCGCGCGCTGCCAGTTGGCGCGGAAGATCGCGGCGGCGCTATCGATCAGCGGTTGCGAAGGCGTGTCGTTGATGAAGCGGCGGATCAGCTTCTTGCAGATGAATTTGGCCACGCGCGGATGGCTGGCCAATCGGTCCAGCACATCGCGGCCGTCCTTCATCGCCGGCTGCTCGGGATAGATCAGCATGCCCAACAGGAACTTCGGGCCCGCATCGTGCCACGACTGCCGATACACGAAAGTGCCATCGTTCTCGGTGGGAAATTCCCAGTGGCCGTTCTTGGCCGACCAGCCGGTGAAAGCGGCCGATGTCTCGTACACATCGATGTCGGTGTAGCCGATGGGATAGTTGGGATCTTCCGGGCAAGGCGGTACCTGGAACGGATCGGTGAAGCCCAGATAGTTTTCCGCGCCGAAAGTGTGCAGTTCCAGCAATTCGCGTGCGAAGTTTTCGTTGGGGCCGGAGCGGGAGTTGTTGATGTTGTCCAGGTAGTAGAGCATCGCGGTGCTCTTGGCCACGGCCTCCAGCATCGTGCGGAAGTTGCCCTTGGCATTCGCGCGGATCACATCGCGGCTGTAGTGCGCGTATACCGGGCCGGTATTGAATTCGTTCGCCAGCACATTGAAGTGGTCGTGCCAGAAGTTAACCAGCACTTCGCGCAACTGGCGGCGCGAATACACCGCGCGGACGTACGCCGCACGCTGCACTTCCGTCGCCGGACGAACGCGTATGGCGTACTCGGGATCGGCCACCACATGATCGGCCCACAGTTGGGTCAGGCTCTTCCCCAGAGTGGTGTAGCCTGCCGCCGTCAGCCGGCTTTCCACCGCCGCGTCGCTGATGTTGTCCCAATCCAACTGCCAGTCCACGTAATTGGCGAGTCGCTGGCGGTCGGTGCTGCCCAGTGCGTTGAATTCGGCAATGGTCGTCGGCGTGGCGCCATAGCTCAGATGGTTCAGCGCCTGCACGGCGAACGGTGGCCGTGGCAGGGTGACCAAGCGGGGCAGGGACATGTTCGCGCTGGTTTTCCCGCCGGGGCTGGCGGCTTGGGTTTCCGCTACCGCCTCGGTGATTTTCGGCGCGGCCCGTTCGCCGCCCTTCAATCCGTACAAGCGCTGGTGGCGCTGGCGGACCTGCTGTTGCAGGCTGGGTTGAGCCGCGGCGGATGTCGCCGGCGCCGGATGGGTAGCCGGTCCGGCCAGGCTGTCCCTACGGGTGAAACGATCGAATCGGCCGCGGAATAAGGTCCGCCGCAAGCTGACGAGGCGTCGCGCCATCTGCAATTCCTGGTTTTCCCCAATCAGGGCAGAGTATTAGCCATTTCGCGGCCGCTGACTGCGACCGGCTGCACAGCCGTGGCAGGTTTTCATCCGCTCGTCGGGTCAGGTCTGGCGGGTATGTCGCTCGTCCGCTTTAAACCCAACCGGTGGCGTAGAACACGCCGATGATCACGAACACCGCCGCGGTCTTGATCAGGGTGATGGCGAAGACGTCCTTGTACGACTGGCGGTGGGTCAGCCCGGTCACCGCCAGCAAGGTAATGACCGCGCCGTTGTGGGGCAGGGTATCCATGCCGCCGGAGGCCATGGCGGCGACCCGGTGCAGCACGTCCATCGGGATGCCGGTGGCCTGCGCGTTGGCGATGAAACTGTCGGCCATCGCTGCCAACGCGATACTCATGCCGCCCGACGCCGAACCGGTGATGCCGGCCAGTGCCGTGACCGAGATGGCTTCGTTGACCAGCGGATTGGGGATCGCCTGCAAGGCATTGGCGACCACCAGGAACCCCGGCAGCGCGGCGATCACCGCGCCAAATCCATACTCCGATGCGGTGTTCATCGAGGCCAGCAATGCGCCGCCAATGGCGCTCTTGGTGCCTTCGGCAAAGCTGGCGAAAACAGGTTTCCAGGCGAACAGCATTACCGTCAGGATGCCCACCAGCAAAGCACCCTGTACCGCCCAGATCGCTGCCAGCTTCGACACTTCCTGCACCACCGGCGCCGGGTTGCCGATCACCGCGGGCACGAACGATTGCGTATCGCCATAGAAGCCGGGAATCCAGCGGGTGAAGGCAAAGTTTGCGACCCCCACCAGCACCAGCGGCAGGATGGCGATCAACGGATGGACCAGCTTGTCGCCGCGGAAGGGCTCCGGTTCGTTGCGCAGATTCTTTTCCTCGCCATAGCCTTCGCCCGCACGCAGTGCGACGCGGCGGCGCCATTCCAGATAGCTCATGCCCAGTATCAGGATGAATATCGCGCCGAGCGTGCCCAGCACCGGCGCCGCCCAACCGGTCGTGCCGAAGAACGACGTCGGAATGATGTTCTGGATCTGCGGCGTGCCCGGCAACGCATCCATGGTGAACGTGAAGGCGCCAAGCGCAATCGTGCCGGGAACCAGCCGCTTGGGGATGTCGCTTTGGCGGAATAGTTCGGCCGCGAACGGATACACCGCAAACACCACGACAAACAGCGATACGCCGCCATAGGTCAGCAATGCGCACACCAGCACGATCGACAGCATGGCGCGCTGCCGGCCGACCACCTGGATGGTGGCCGCGACGATCGATTTGGAGAAACCAGAAATCTCGATCAGCTTGCCGAACACCGCGCCCAGCAGGAATACCGGGAAATACAGCTTCAGGAAGCCCACCATCTTGTCCATGAAAAGACCGGTGAACATCGGAGCGACCAGCGAGGGATCGGTCAGCAGCACTGCGCCCAGCGCGGCGATGGGGGCGAACAGGATCACGCTGTAGCCGCGGTAAGCCACGAACATCAGGAAGCACAGCGCGGCCAGCACAATCAAGAAAGACATCCACCGCTCCTCGGCTCGCGCCGCACTCGAATGCGGCGAGTATCCGCACCAGCCTGTCCGGCGTCCCACTGTACGAAGGTACGATGCCGCCGCCGTGAACCTGAGACTAGCCTTCGTCATGATCGGCGGCGCTCGACCGTCGGACAGTCATACCCGGGAGGAGGGGAGACCTTATGAAGCGCAAGCACCTTAGCTTGGCGATCGGTTGTGTACTGCTGGCACCAGCAGCGTGGGCGCAGGACACCGCCGGTGCACCCGGCGATCAGCCGGCCAGCCAGGCCACCACACTGGATGCAGTCACCGTGACCGCGCGCAAGCGTGAGGAAACGTTGCAGGACGTGCCAGTCGCGGTGACCGCATTTACGCCGGAAACCCTGGATAAGCTGAACATCGAGGACCTCAGCGATCTGGATTCGCAGGTGCCCAACCTGACCATCTATGCCGCGCGCGGTTCCACCAGCACCATCACCGCCTACATCCGCGGCGTGGGCCAGGCCGATCCGCTTTGGGGTGTGGATCCGGGCGTGGGCATCTATCTGGACGACGTCTACATCGCGCGTCCGCAAGGCGCCTTGCTGGACGTGTTCGACGTCGGCCGCATCGAGGTGCTGCGCGGGCCGCAGGGCACGCTGTACGGCAAGAACACCATCGGCGGCGCCATCAAGTACATCTCGCGCGGCCTGCCTAAAGAGATGGAAGGGTTCGCTTCGATCACCGTCGGCAACTACAACCAACTGGATGCCAAGGCGGCGCTGGGTGGCCCCATCGGCGGCGCCGACAGCGGCCTGCGGGGACGCGTGTCGGTGGCCAGCTTGAACCGCGACGGCTTCGGTGAGAACACCTTCACCGGCCAGGACGTCAGCGATAAGGAAATCAATGCGGCGCGCTTCCAACTGGGTGCCTACGCCGGCGACGATTTCGACGTGCAGTTCGCCGTGGATTGGATGGACGACCAGTCCGGCGTGCGCGGCGCCAAGATGCTGGCGCGCAACCCGCTGGCGCCGGCCTATCCGCCGACCGATGACCGCTACGACATCCGCAGCGGCATGAAGAACATCAACGACACCGAGATGAAAGGCGCTTCCGCCACGGTGAACTGGCGCGCCAGCGAGGATTGGGCGTTCAAGTACGTCATCGCCAAGCGCGAATCCGATACCGAGACGAATATCGATTTCGACACCACGCCGCTCACGCTGGTGGACGTGCGCGCCTTCTACAACGACAGCCAGGTCAGCCAGGAATTGCAAGCCAATTTCGATGGCGGCGGCCGTGCGCGCGGGGTGATGGGATTGTTCTGGTTCAACGGCGATGCGGGCGGCCAGGTGCTGAACCACTTCTACAATCCGCTGCTGGCCACCAGCCTGACCAATCCGTTGTTCGGCGATACCCAGGGCTACGTCAACACCAAGAGCATCGCGGTGTACGCAGACTGGACCTTCGATCTCACCGACCGCCTCAAGCTGGATGTGGGCGCGCGCTACACCGACGAAGACAAGCACGCGATCGCGTTGAACCGCTTCTACACCGATCTGAGCTACAGCACATCGTGGGGAACGGCGGCCAATTTCGACAAGACCGTCAACTTCAAGAACGTTTCACCGAAGGTCTCGCTGGACTACCAGATCACCCCGGACGTCATGGTCTACGGGTTGGCGTCGCGCGGCTTCAAGTCCGGCGGCTACAACATCCGCGCCAACACGACTTCCGTGCCGCGCTCGGGCGAGCCCTTCGATGACGAGAAGGTCGACAGCTACGAGATCGGCAGCAAGATGTCGTTCCTGGACCAGCGGATGTTCTTGAACCTGGCGTACTTCTACAACAAGTACGAAGACATCCAACTGTCCGTGTTCACCTCTTACACCTTGCCCAACGGTTCGCAGAGCTTCTTTGGCGACTTCACCAACGCCGGCAAGGGCACCGTGCAGGGCCTGGAAGTCGAATACCAGTTCCTGCCTACGCAGAACTGGCTGATCAGCGGCAACCTGGCGTGGCTGGATGCGGAGTACGACGAATTCATCACCGCCGGCGTCAACGTCGCCGACGCGCAGGAATTCACCAACGCACCGGAATTCTCCGGCGCGCTGAACGTCGAATACCGCACCGATCTGGCCAACGGTGGCAATCTCTCCGCGCGCGTCGGTTATTCCTATCAATCGGAAGTCTGGCCCACCACCGACCTCAGCCCTGCCATCAGGCAGGATGGCTACGGACTGGTCAACGCCGGTGTGATCTGGCAGGCCAACGATGCATGGACCTTCTCGTTGCAGGGCACCAATCTGGCCGACGAGGAATACCGCACCACCGGCTACAACATCGCCGCCTATGGCGTGCTGACCGGTTTCTATGGTCCGCCGCGCCAGTACACGCTGACGGCTCGCTATAACTTCTGAGCGGGTTGGGCGCCAGAGTAGGGGAAACAGCGGCGGCGGGCGGAAGCCCGCCGCCGCTGCGTTATGCTCAGGCCATGGCGTGGCCGCGAAAATCAAATCCCCCGTCGCCCGCGTCGCGGGCGCCCGCCCCCTTTTTCCAAACGCTTCTCAACAGCCGAATGGCTGGTCAAGGGGGCTATTCTGATTTCCGCGTAGCTTACGCCGTGCGCACGATGTGGGACGATGAGGTGTACGTATCGTGCACGCCACGGTAGATGCAGCGCGGACCATTGCCCCCTTTGAAAAAGGGGGCGGATGCGGCGCCTTAGCGCCGCACGGGGGATTTGCTTTTCGCAGGATCCCTTCCGGTCGCCGCATACCATGCTCTCCATACACGATGTGCAATGGCGCAATAGCGTCCATAGCACAAGCAACGGGTGGCGCATGCTGAGCGTCGGTATCGTCGTGCTGGCGGCGTTGCTGTGGTTGGGCTTGTTGTTCGGCTCCGCGCTGTATGCGGAGCGGCATCCGCGTGTGCTCGCTATCCAGTGGCCCTACGTCTACGCCTTGTCGCTGGCGGTGTATTGCACGTCCTGGACTTTTTTCGGCACGGTGACGCAGGCCGCCCGCTACGGCTGGCCGTTGCCGCCTACCTTCGTCGGCACCATTTTGTTGTACGCATTCGGCGCTTTCTTGCTGATCAGGCTGGTGCGGATGGCGCGCGAATCCAACGCCACTTCATTGGCCGACTTGATCGCCACGCGCTTGGGCAAGGATGGTTGGTTGGCGGCGACGGTCACCCTGGTGGCCGCGCTGGGATTGATCCCCTATATCGCGCTGCAGTTGAAAGCGGTGGCGATGAGCTTCGCACTGCTGACGCGTTCGACCGGCAGCGACCATCTGCCCGCGTGGCAGGACAGTGCGCTGTATGTGGCCGTGGCGATGGCGTTGTTCGCGATGCTGTTCGGCACGCGCCGCGCCAGCGCGGCGGAACACAATCGCGGCCTGGTGTTGGCGATGGCGTTCGAATCGCTGTTCAAGTTGGCGGCGATGCTGTCGCTGGGCTTGTTCGTCTGGTTCGGGCTGCCGGATCTGCCGCCGAAGCCGCCCGCACCCATCGCACCTTCGACGACGTACGGCTTCATGCCATTGGTGGTGCTGGGCGTGCTGGCCATGTTCACTCTGCCGCACCAGATCCACGTCGGCGTGGTCGAATGCCGCGACGAGCAGCATGTGCGCACTGCACGCTGGTTGTTTCCGCTGTACATGGTGCTGATGGCGCTGCCGTTGCTGCCGCTGGCACGCGCGGGCGGCGCGATGTTCGGCGACGAAGTGCCATCGGATCTCTACGTGCTGGCGCTGCCGCTCGCGCAAGGGCATGAAGGGCTGGCGCTGCTCGCGTTCCTCGGTGGGTTGAGTGCGGCCACCGGCATGGTGGTGGTCAGCACGCTGACGCTCAGTCTGATGATCGGCAATCACTGGCTGGCACCGGGACTGTTGCGCGGCGGTTGGTTGCGCAGCCGTGGCGGCGATCTGCGCGGTGTCGTGTTGACGCAGCGTCGTGTCGGCATCGCAGCGGTGATGTTGTTGGCCTGGGCCTACAGTCGCCTGATCGCCGGCAACGACGCGCTGGCCGACGTAGGAGCCGTATCTTTTTCCGCGCTGGCGACGTTGGCGCCGGCCCTGGGCTTCGCCATTTGGCGACCGCAGACGCCGCCACGTGCGGTAATCGCCGGCATCGCCACGGGTTTTCTGGTTTGGGCGTGGTTGCTGTTGTTGCCGGTGACCATGGACGCGCGCGGCGTGGCCCCGCAGTGGTTGCAGGAAGGCCCGTTCGGCATTGCGATGCTCGCGCCGGACGGCTTCTTTGGATTGACAGGGTGGAGCCGCCTAGGACGTGCCGTCGGCGTCAGTTTGTCCGTAGGTATGGCAGCGACACTGCTCGTTGCGGCGTGGCGCGGTCATGCGCCACGCCGGCACGACAGCCGCGGCTTCGATGCGCAAACACTGCGCGATGCCGGCCGCCGCTTCCTGCCGCGCGAACGCGTCGAAGAACTGCTGGTGGAAGCGCCGCGCACTGGCCCGGTGCCTTCCGCCATCGAGGCGCGATTGGAACGCGAACTGTCGGCTGTGCTCGGTTCGGCCTCAGCGCGGTTGCTGTTGGATGCGGCGCGCCGCGAAAGCGGTGATCTGGACACTGTCGCCGCCATCGTCGGCGAAGTCTCGCAAGATCTGCGCTTCAATCAGCAGGTATTGGAAGCCGCGCTACAGAACATGAGCCAGGGCATCAGCGTGGTGGACCGCGAACAGCGGCTGGTGGCGTGGAACCGGCGCTATGCGGAAATGTTCGGTTTCCCCGAGGAATTCCTGCAAGTGGGCCGTCCCATCGCCGACCTGACCCGCTGGGCGCTGCAGCGCATGCCAGAACGACGGCATGATCGTGGCCATGACGAACGCGCGCTGGAACGGCGGCTGGCGTTCATGCGGGCCGGCACACCGCATCTCACCGAGCGCGTGTTTCCCGATGGCAGCATCGTCGAGATCCGCGGCAATCCGATGCCCGGTGGCGGCTTCGTTGCGACTTACACCGACGTCACCGCGTCGCGCCGCGCCGAGCAAGCTCTGAAGCAAGCCAATGAAACACTGGAACAACGCGTCGCCGATCGCACAGCGCTGCTGGAAACGGCAAAGCGTGAGGCCGAACACGCCAACGATGCGAAGAGCCGCTTCCTGACCGCCATCGGCCACGATCTGTTGCAGCCGTTGCACGCCGCGCATCTGTTCACCGATGCATTGACGCAGCAGTTGCAGGATCGCCAGCAGCGCGAATCGGTGGAACAGATTCGCGGTGCGCTGGATTCCACCACCGATCTGCTGACCGGTTTGTTGGACATGTCGCGGCTGGAAGCCGGTGGGCTGGTACCGGAGCCAAGGGATTTTCCCCTGGCCGAAGTACTGGAGCCGCTGGCGTCGGAGTTCCGCATGCTGGCGGACGAGCGCAGGCTGGAGTTCGTGTACGTGCCGACGCGCGTGTGGACGCATTCGGACCCGCAACTGCTACGCCGCATCCTGCAGAACTTTCTCGCCAATGCCGTGCGCTATACCGAACAGGGACGCGTGCTGCTGGGCGTTCGCCGTCTCGCAGGCGAACGCTTGCGGGTTGAAGTGCTGGACACCGGCCGCGGTATCCGTGTGGCCGAGCAGCAGGTGATCTTCCAGGAATTCCGCCGCGGCGAAGATGTGGGCGGGCAAGGCCTGGGGCTTGGCCTGTCCATTGCGGAGCGCATCGCCCATTTGCTGGACGCCCGCTTGTCGCTGCGCAGCGAGGTAGCGCGGGGTTCCGCATTCGCGGTGGAACTGCCGATGGCCGCAGCGCCAACGCCCAAGCCGTCCGTAGGGACGATCAAGCGCGGCATCGAGGGCCGCCATGTGCTGGCGGTAGACAACGACGTGGCCGCGTTGGCAGCCTTGACCCAGGTGCTGGAAGGCTGGGGTTGCCAGGTATCGACCGCAACCGATGGCGCGCAGGCCGAAGCCGCGCTATCGCTGCATTCGGCGGAACTGTGGTTGTTCGACTACCACCTGGACGGTGGCGATACCGGCGTGCGATTGATGCAGCGTCTATCGCAGCGTTTTGGTGCCCGCCCATGCCTGATCCTGACTGCCGACCAGACCGAAGTGGTGCGGCGCGCCGTGCACGATGCCGAACTCTCGCTGCTGCCCAAGCCGATCCGGCCGCTCGCCCTGAAATCGGTGATGGACCGCCTGCTGGCTGCAAGGCTGGTGGTTTCATAAGCCATCCCCTTGTAGGAGTGGCGTCGGCACGCCGGCGCCGGTGAGTCGCGGTGAAGCTTTACCGGTAAAGCTGCATCGCGACTCACGTCGCTCCTACAAGATGGAAGCTCGCGTAGAATCGCCCGCGGATTCTCCAAAGACACCGCTGATGCCTTACACCCCCATCGTCGCCACTCTGGGTTATGTGTTATCGCCCGATCGCTCGCAGGTGCTGTTGATTCATCGCAATGCACGCCCTGACGACCAGCATCTGGGCAAGTACAACGGACTGGGCGGAAAGATCGAAGCCGACGAAGACGTCGTTGCCGGCATGCGTCGCGAAATCCACGAAGAAGCCGGCATCCAATGCGATACGCTCAGCCTGCGCGGCACCATCAGCTGGCCGGGTTTCGGCAAACAAGGCGAAGACTGGCTGGGTTTCATCTTCGTGGTCACCGCTTACTCCGGTACGCCGCACACCAGCAATCCGGAAGGCACGCTGGAATGGGTGCCGGTGGAAAAGATCATGGAACTGCCGCTGTGGGATGGCGACCGGCATTTCCTGCCGCTCGTCTTCGACGAAGACCCGCGTGCCTTCCACGGCGTCATGCCTTATCGCGACGGCCGCATGGTGTCCTGGTCTTATTCGCGGATCTGATCTGTGCCTCTGCCTGGTGCTTGAGTTGGAGTGGGCCCGGCGTGGCGCTACCGGCCGGGCTTTTCCACAGGGGGTGTGGAAGGAATGCGGGCAAAGATGTGGATAACCGTTCGCGCGCCTTGTGCCGCAATCGTGTCAAGCGAAATGGCTAAAAAATAGCCAACCTATTTTGCATGTTTGCAACCAGGGAAATTTCGTATCGGCCTGGTTGTCCACAAGGGGTGTGGATGCTTTGCAGACAAACATGTGGATAAGTCTGCGGCGGCCTTGCGGGGCGGGCGTGTCAAGATGGTTGGTTAAAAAATGACCAGCAAAAAGACGGTTGACGATTCGCGTGCCGCGTGCTTCATAGCGTCCGCGAGTAAACGTGCTGGGTCTTGCTGCGCATGAAGCCGAGATGTTCGTAGAAGGGATGCGACTCGTTGCGCATGATGTTCGACCGTACTACGAGCTCTCGCTGGCCACGCGAGCGTGCCCATGTCTCGACAGCGGCCACCAGCGCCTTTCCCACGCCGCCGCGTCTGGCGTTGGCATCCACCACCAAGCCGACGATTTCTATCTTGTCGCCGTATTCCAGCGGCAGCCGATGTTCGGCAGCGACCCAGCCCAGCAGTTGCGTGCCATCGGCAGCAACACAGACAAAATGTTCGTCGCGGACCGATAGCCGCTGCAGGCGTTCCTGGATCGTGTGAGGCTCGGAGGGATAACCCAGTTGCGCGGTGAGGCGCGCGATTTCCGCGGCGTCGCTGATGAGGGCGGGGCGTAGCGATAACGGCTCGGACATGGCGTTGGTTCGATGCACAAGACGCCGCTTATCGTCTCACGCCTCCAAATGGCGCGCTGGATCGGAAAGCTCCAGCTCGCGCAGGATCACGCTGGCCTGGGTGCGATTGCGTACGCCCAGCCGGTCGAAGATCGCCGACAGGTGCGCTTTCACCGTGCGTTCCTGCACGTCCAGACGGTCGGCGATCTGTTTGTTGAGCAGACCCTGCGCCACCAGGCTCAGCACGCGGAACTGCTGCGGCGACAAGCTGGCCAGGCGCGCCGCCAAGTCGGCGTCCTGCTGCGACGATTGCGAACGCGCCACCGACGCCCGCAACGAAGCCGGCAGCCATTGTTCGCAGGCCAGCACGCTGCGGATGGCATCGCGCAATTCGTCCAAGCCGGCGCTTTTGGGCAGATAGCCGGCCGCGCCATGGTCCAACGCACGCCGCACCACACGCGGGTCGTCATTGGCCGATACCACCACCACCGCCACCGCCGGAAACTGCGCCCGGATCGCGGCCAATCCCGCTAGCCCGTGATTGCCGGGCATATGCAGGTCCAGCAGCACCAGATCGATATCGTCGTGCGATTCCAGCGCCGCCAGCACACCGTCCAACGACTCGGCCTCCAACACCGACAACTGCGCCACCGCATCGCTGGCCGCACCGCGCAGCGCAGCCCGGAACAACGGATGGTCATCGGCGATCAGGAGCGTAGGCATGGGCGGTTAGCGGCGTGTAGTGAGCGGTGAGCGGGAAAGCATGCTGCTTTTGCCCCCTTTGTAAAGGGGGCTACGGGGATTTGCTTTGTTTTTGCTGTTTTTCTTAAGAGCAAAAGCAAATCCCCCTCAAATGCTTTTCAACCGCCGAATGGCGGGTCATCCCCCTTTACAAGGCGGAGGGTAAAGCCAGAGCTTTCACCGCTCACCGCTCACCGCTCACCGCTCACCGCTCACTGCACCGTCCAACCGCCATCCACCACAATGGTCTGCCCGGTGATGTTGCGTGCGGCGGGGGAGGAGAGGAAGGCGGTGATGCCGGCGAGTTCGTCTATTTCGATGAAGACGCCCTTGGGCATCGGCTTGAGCATGATTTGGCTGATGACTTCCGACTCGGGAATGCCGCGCGTGCGGGCCTGGTCGGCGATTTGCTTGTCCACCAGCGGCGTCTTTACGTAGCTGGGGCAGACGGTGTTGATGGTGATGTCGGTGTCGGCGGTCTCCAGCGCCACCACTTTGGAGAAGCCCACCAGGCCGTGCTTGGCGGCCACGTAGGCGCTCTTGTACGGACTGGCGACCAGCGCGTGGATGCTGCCGATGTTGACGATGCGGCCGAAACCGCGTTCGCGCATGCCGGGCAGCACCGCGCGAGTCAGTCGGGCCACGCCCACCAGCATTACTTCCATCAGGAAATCCCATTTCTGCATGGGGAAATCCTCGAGCGGCGCGACATGCTGCAGTCCGGCATTGTTGACCAGCACATCCGCCGGCCGCGAAATCGAAGCCAGCGCGGCGGCGACGCTGTCTTCGGAGGTCACGTCCAGGGCGACCGCTTCGGCCGAGCCGCCATTCGTGCGGATCTGCGCCGCGACGGTTTCGGCAGCCTCGCGATTGAGATCGCTGACGATGACGTGGTGGCCGGCTTCGGCCAGCTGCGCGGCAATACCGGCGCCGATGCCGCTGGCTGCGCCGGTGATCAGGAAAGTGTGCGTCTGCATGCGGGGAACCTTACGACGGGGGCAAGGCACTAGCGTAGCAAGTCGCCGTTCGAGCATCGTGGTACCAAAGTACGATGACGGCGATTGAACAAGTGAGTACTTTCATGTCACTGACCGGAACCTTGGGCGAAACGGAATGCGACGACTGCCGTGTGCGTTGTTCTTTGGAATCGTGCTGGCTGGCTGCAGCAGCGGTGGCGGCCGGCAGATGCCCGCGGGCGTTACCGTGATCGAGCCGCAACGCGTCAGCGAGCACCGTGGCAACGACGATCTGCTGACGGCAGGCCTGGGACTGGACGGTTTGCGCGCAATGACGCCGCCGGCCTTCGCCGACGCGGCCAACCCTACTGCGCTGGAACTGCGTCGCCGGGCGATCTGGACCAACTGGCGCGGCATCGCCGATCTGTCGGCCACCGGCCGCTATGGCGAAGCCTACGGCAGCCTGGGATCGGTCCCGGGGCGCGAGTTCTCCGCGCTGGCGAAGCTGCCCGGCACACGGCAACCGCATCGTGTACTGGTCCAGGTGCCGGACGATTTCGATCAGAAAAAGCGCTGCGTAGTGGTGGCCGCGTCATCCGGATCGCGCGGCATCTACGGCGCCATTGCCGTGGCCGCGCCGTGGGCGCTGCCCAAGGGCTGCGCGGTGGCCTATACCGACAAAGCCGCCGGTACCGACTACTTCGATCTGGATACGCAACAGGCCCCGCGCGAAGACGGCACGTTGGGTTCCTTGGGCGAAGCCGAGCTGGCATTCGCGCCGGATGCTCCGGTGGCCGCCAGTGGTATCGCCGTCAAGCACGCGCATTCGCAGGACAATCCGGAAGCCGATTGGGGCCGGCACGTTAAGCAGGCGGCGGAGTTCGCGCTTTCTGCTTTAGACCGGGCCTTTCCGCAAGCCGCACCGTTCCGTTTCGACAACACCCGCGTCATAGCGGTGGGTATCTCCAACGGCGGTGGCGCGGTGCTGCGCGCAGCGGAATTAGCCGATGGCGCAGAAGGAAATTGGCTGGACGCGGTAGTTGCCGCCGAACCGAACGTCCTGGCCGAAAGTGGCGGCGCGCGGACGCTTTACGACTACACCACTGAGGCGGCATTGCTGATGCCATGCGCGTTGTTGCATCTGCCCGCCGCCAGCCTGCCGCAGCCGCCGGCGCGCGCGCAGGCCGAGCCGTTGTGGACAGCCCGCTGCGCTGCGCTCAAAGCGGCCGGATTGATCGAAGGGGAAAAGACTCCAGCGCAAGCGCAATCCGCTTATGAGCGACTGCGCGCCAACGGCTGGACCGACGCCGCGTTGACCGCCGGTGCGCTGAGCGTCGGATTCGATCTATGGCGCGCGATCGCGGTGACCTATGCCTCCGCCTATGGGCGCTACGGTGTCGCCGAACACCCCTGCGGCTACGCCTTCGCCGCACAGAACGCCGATTTCAGCGCCCGCGCGGCGACCGGCGCGGAGCGCGCCGCCTGGTGGTCCGACGGCAGCGGCATTCCGCCGGGTGCGGGCGTCGGGATCGTCGATACCAAGCTGGCGGCACCGGATTTCACTTTGCCGGGGCTGCAGTGCCTGCGCGAACTGCAGACGGGCGATAGCGAGGCGGCACGTCGGGTCCAGCGCGGAATCGCCGAAACCCGCGCCGGTTTGCCGCGCGCCGGGCTGCCGATCGTGGTCATCCATGGCACCGACGACGGCCTGATTCCGCCGGCTTTCAGCAGCGCTCCCTACGTTGCCCAGGCCAAGGCCGCCGGCCGCGATGTCCGCTACTGGCAGGTGCGCAATGCGCAGCACTTCGACGGCTTTCTCGCCTTGCCGGCCTACGGCGCGCGCTACGTGCCGCTACTGCCTTACGTCTACGCCGCGCTCGACCGCGTGGATGCGGTGCTGGATGGCAAGGCCAAGCTGCCGAATGACGCGGTGATCGACGCCAAACCCCGCGGTGCCGGCAACCTGGAAGCGGCGCAGCTGGCGATTCCGCGGTAACGGTTGGCTGAGGGACGCCGGTACGCGGGAAACGCGGATCAACAAGAAACACGAAAGGCGTTTATTCGCATCATCCGCCTTGGTCGGCGTCCAAAAAGCTTGTCCATAGGCGACATCTGCGGCAGGTGGGCTTAATCTGGCGGTCTGTCCATTCGGCGTCTGAGCCATGTCCCGACATTTCTCGATGATCCGCGACTTCCAACTGGCCGACTGGTTCACGCTGGCCAATGCGTTCTGCGGCACCGGTGCGATCTTCGCGTCGATGCGTTTCCTGCAGGAAGGCGGCGTGCGCGACCTGATGATCGGCATGGCGCTGATCCCGCTGGCCTTCATCTTCGACGCGCTGGATGGGCGTGTGGCGCGCTGGCGCAACCAGTCCTCGGTGCTGGGAAGGGAGCTGGATTCGCTGGCCGACGTGATTTCGTTCGGAGTGGCGCCCGCGGCGCTGGCCTATGCCTGCGGCATGCAGGGCGGCTGGGATTGGCTGGTGCTGTCCTACTTCGTCGCCTGCGGCGTGAGCCGGCTGGCGCGTTACAACGTCACCGCCGAGAGCTTGTCCGGGGATGACGACAAGGTGAAGTACTTCGAAGGCACGCCTATCCCCACCAGCCTGGTGCTGGTCATGGTGTTGGCGGTAGCCGCCTATCTGGGGCATATCGGTCCGGCGCTGTGGCTGGGAGCGCTCAAATTGGGGCCGTGGATGCTGCATCCGCTGGTGCTGTTCTACGCCGTATCGGGCACTTTGATGATCAGCAAGACGCTGCGCATCCCCAAGCCATGAGCGCTTGAACCGGTTCTTGAACCCGGCCCGTCATGCACGGTTGGCCTGTCGTGGCTAAAATCGGCTGAGACGGGAGGAACACATGGCGAACTTCGCACCATCGTGGCCCGGCGATTTCGAATCGCTGGCCAAGCAGTACTGGAACTTCTGGGGCGACGCTTTGCGCCAGGGCGCAATGGGCGGCGTCTCTCCGCCGGCCGCCGCGTCGACTCCCGGTTGGCAGCAGGCGGTGGACTGGTGGTCGCAGCTGCTCCCGGGCGGTAGCGCGCAAGTCAACGACACGGTGGAACGATTCAGCCGGCAGGCGCGCGATTGGTTCGGCCAGATGCAACAGGTCGCCGCGCAGTTTGCCGGGCGGGATCACAATCCCTCCGATATCACACAGGCATGGCGGCAGGCGCTGGGCGCCCACGGCGGCGTTAACCCTTTCGCCGATATTTTCCGCGCCATGCAGGGCCAGGGGCAGCATGGCGTTGAAGGCTGGATCGAGCAGGCCAGGCCATATCTGGACGCCATGCAGCACCAAAGTGCACGTTGGCTGCACTTGCCGGCGTTCGGGCCCGCGCGTGAGCACCAGGAGCGCTGGCAGAAGCTGGCGCAGGCGCAGCAGGAATGCCAGCACCAGCAGAACGAATACAACGCGCTGATGATGAAAGCGGCGCAGCGCGCTTTCGAGATTTTCGAGGAGCAACTGACCGCCCGTACCGAACCCGGCCGCAGGGTCGACAGTGCGCGCGCCTTGTTCGACCTGTGGATCGATGCGGCCGAGCAGGCTTACGCCGAAGCGGCGCTTTCGGCGGAGTTCCGCAAAGTCTACGGCGCGCTGACCAACGCACAGATGCGCTTGCGCCTGGCGGTCCAGCACGAGGTGGAGCAGGTGTGCGGTTTGTTCGGCATGCCTACGCGCACCGAAGTGGATTCGGCGCACCGCAAGATTGCCGAGCTCGAACGCATGTTGCGCAGGATGCGCGCAGCTGCTCCTGCAAACGCGCAGACAGCACCGGCACGCAAATCGGCACCCAGGCCGATGTCGGTGGAAGCAGCGGCTCCAGTCGCGGATGTGGTTAATAAGTCCGCAGCACCGGCCGAACCCGTCAAGCGGGCAGCCAAACGCGCCACCGTCGCCAGCAAGAAACAGGCGCCACCACGCAAGACCGCCCGAGCAGCGAAAAAGAAAGCCGCTGCCAAGCCAGCGGCGAAGAACGCCACGCCTGCAAAGAAAGCCGCGCCTGTGAAGAAAGCAGCGGCAAAGCGACCGGCGGCGAAGAAGGCGGCCACCCGGACGCCGGCGAAGCTTTCTTCAGCAAAACGTCCGGCAGCGCGGCCCGCCAAACAGACCGCAAAGACCGCACCCACGCCATCGACGCCCACTTCTTCAGCGGTGGTATCGATGAAGGAATGGGTGGGGCGCAATGCCAAAGCCAACGGCATCGCCGAAAAGCTGCGCGAACCGGCCAAGGCCGAGTCCACCAAGAACAAGACCAAGCGCAGTAGCCGCAAATGAACGGACCTTTGGACATCACGCCCGACGGCCTGGCGCTGGAAGCGCTGGCCATGCAGCAGAAACTCTCCGCCGGGCTGCGCACGCTGCCGGAAGTGGAGGATGTGCATTTCGGCGCCAGCCACAAGCAGGAAGTCTGGCGCGACGGCAAGACCGTTATGTATCGCTTCGTCGGCGAAAAAGCGCCCACCGCGAAAGTGCCGTTGCTGATCGTATACGCACTGGTCAACCGTCCGTACATGGTGGATCTGCAGGACGATCGCTCGCTGGTCAAAGGCCTGCTGGCGCGTGGCGAAGACGTCTACATCATCGACTGGGGTTATCCGGATCGCTCCGACCGTTTCCTCGATCTGGAGGATTACATCGAGCGGTTTATCGATGGCGCGGTGGATCATCTTCGCAGCGTCCACGACGTGGATGCGATCAATCTGCTCGGCGTCTGCCAGGGCGGGACATTCACGCTGTGCTATTCGGCGCTGCACCCGGACAAGGTCAAGAACCTGATCACCATGGTGACGCCGGTGGATTTCCACACCGCGGACAACATGCTCTCGCATTGGACGCGCGAGATGGATGTGGACTTGTTCGTCGATACGCTGGGCAATGTGCCGGCCGACATGATGAACGCGTGCTACCTGATGCTGAAGCCGTTCCGGCTGAATCTGCAGAAGTACGTAGGCTTGGTCGACATCCTGGACGACAAGCAGGCCATCGAGAATTTCCTGCGCATGGAGAAATGGATCTTCGACTCGCCCGACCTGGCCGGCGAGGCATTCCGCCAGTTCATCAAGCAGTTCTACCAAGGCAACGGCTTCGTCAACGGCGGCGTCGACATCGGTGGCCGTGAAGTCCACTTGGGCGATGTCGATATGCCGGTATTGAATATCTATGCCGAACAAGATCATCTGGTCCCGCCGGATGCCTCTCGCGCACTGCGCGATCTGGCCGGCACCGACGACTACACCGAACTGAGCTTCAAGGGCGGCCACATCGGCATTTATGTCTCCGGCCGCGCCCAGCGCGAAGTGCCCACCGCCATCCACGAGTGGCTGGCCAAGCGTTCGCGCTGAGCTCTTGCGGAAACCCGTTGAGGCCCTTGTGGGAGCGACGTCAGTCGCGACGTTGATGCGTCCGGTCGCGACTCACCCGCGCTGATATCCAGCGAGGCTCCTGCAAGGTTCCAGCAAGCCACGGCTGCGCTACGATTGCACGCGGCCGTAGAGGAACACCATGAAAGCACCAAGCGCGACATTGCTACTGATCATCGCCGCCCTGCTGGCGCCGGCGAAGTCATGGGCAGCACCTTCGCCAAAAGCCAAGCAGGAAATAGACGCCCTGATAGCCGCGTTGCCCGCCTCGAAATGCGAATTCCAGCGCAATGGAAAATGGTACGGCGCCGCCGATGCGAGATCGCACCTGCAGCGCAAGTACGATTACCTGCTGAAGAAGAACCTGGTGGACACCGCCGAACAGTTCATCGAGCGCGCCGCCAGCCAGAGCAGCATGAGCGGGCGCGAGTACCGGGTGCGCTGTCCCGGCCAGGGCGTGCAATCTTCGGCGGCGTGGTTCCGGGCACAATTGCAGCGGCTGCGTGGTTCAGGTGTCCCGCCGCGCTGACGCGCTAGACTCCAGCCAGACGACTATGGTGAGTTGAATCCATGAACGACATCAAGAAGCCTTTTGCCCGTTCATTGAACGACCGCATGATCGCCGGCGTGATAGGTGGCATCGCCCATCGCCTGGGTTGGAACGTCACGCTGCTGCGAATCGTTTTCGTGATCGTCTCGATCGCTTCGGCGGCCTTCCCGGGCATCCTGGTCTACCTGATCCTGTGGCTGCTGATGCCCAACGAAGCCGATTGATGCCTGCCGCCGCGCCGCTGCCATGGTTGTGGTTGGCGCGTGGACTGGGCGCGCTCTGGACGTTGCCCAACTCCCTGATCGGATTGATCGCCGGCGCTGCCGGATTGCCGTTCGGCGCGAAGGCGCATTGGAGCCGGCGCGATTGCGCACTGGTTTTCCACCATTGGCCGTGGGGGCCGGGCGGGGCGATCACCTTCGGCAACACCATCCTGCACACCGGCGGCTCGCTGGATACCGACTGCGTCACCTACGAACACCGCGCCGGCCGCTGCCAGCACCCGCCGATCCGCCTCGGCGACCACGAACGCGCGCATGTGTACCAGTACATGGCGTTGGGGCCGCTGTTCCTGCCGGTATACCTGCTTTGCGGCGGCGTCAGCGTGCGCAACCCATTCGAACGCGCCGCCGACCGCTACGCCATGACCGGGCGCGGCTGGTGGCCGGGAGCGCATTGAGCGTGTGATTCGTTTGTAGGAGCGACGTGAGTCGCGACCGGAGCCCCAACGAACCCCCAGCGTCACAGCTCACCCATGCTGCATGCCAGCACGACTCCCAGACGACTCATACCCGCGTCCGCAGCGCGAAGCCGCGCCCGCGACAACCCGGCTCGGTCAGGCCATGGCAATGGTAGGCGGTAGCCAATAGCCGACCGCCTACCGAATTCCGCGCTAACCAGCTCTCTTCCTGGCCGAAGACTTCTTCGCCGCCGATTTTCTGCCAGCGGTTTTCTTCCTGGCCGACTTCTTCGCTGGCGCCTTCTTGGCGGCCGATTTTTTGGTTGCGCGCTTCTTGGTGGCTTTCTTCGTGCTCTTCTTGGAAGCGGCTTTCTTTGTCGCCTTCTTCGCTGTGCGTTTCCGCGGCGCGGATTTCTTCGCGGCCTTCTTGGTCGCTTTCTTGGTGGCTTTTTTGGCGGTCTTCTTGCCCGCCTTCTTGGCAGTCTTCTTTGCTGCCTTCTTCGTGGATTTCTTGGTCGCTTTCTTGGTTGATTTCTTCGCCGTCTTCTTGCGTGCTTTCTTGGCGCCGGAACCAGAACGCTTGCCGCCGCCATCCTGCTTGTTGACCGTGGCCCAGGCGATGCGCTCGGCATCTTCTTGCGAACGGCCCTGTTCTTTTTCGCTTTCTTCTATGTGCTCGGCCTGCCGTTCCTGCTTGTCGGTATAGGCAGATTTGTCGCCGCGTGGCATGACCTTACTCCTGGCAGTGATGAGCCGGAGGCTACTTGCGACGATGTGATCGGCAAATGAAAACCGTCCTCGCCTGTTGTAGGAGCGACGTGAGTCGCGATGAAGCTTTCCCAGGAAAGCTCCATTGCGACTTGATCAGCCATTCGGCTGTTGAAAGCCGTCGCTCCTACAAGCCGAGCATCTAGCGCGGCAACGCACCATGCAGAAACAGATCCACCGCCGCGAGTGCGCGGCTTTCCAGTGTTTCCTGGTCCGGGATGTTGGTGTTGCCACTCGCCAGCAGCACGACCTGATCGCCGAACAGGCTCATGTAGAACTGCGCCGCCGCCGCCTTGGGCGACGCCAACTGCAAGCGGCCGGCGTCCACTTCCTGCTGGAAGTAGTCGGTCAGGGTCTGGCGGGCCGTGGTGACGGCCGTTTCGAAGAACCAGTCGCGCAGGGTAGGGAAGGACTGGCCTTCGCCGATCACGATCCGGTAGATCACCTGCGACTCCGCCTTGGCCATGATCTGCGCCAGGCGGATGGCCACCCGCCGCAGCGCCTGTTCCGGTGGCAGGCCCGACAGGTTCATGTCCTGCAGCAGTGCAGTATGGGCTTCCAGCCGGCGCTGAATGATCGCGTGGGCCAGGCCTTCCTTGTCGCCGAAGATGCGGTACAGCGTCGCCAGCGAGCCGCCGGCGCGGGCGACGATCTCGCTCAGCCGCGCGTGCTGGTACCCCTTCTCGGCAAAGACTTCGGTAGCCGCATCGAGAAAGCGCTCGGCGCGCATTTCGCCGCGTTTGCAGAGGTCCACGTGCGGTCGCGCCCGTGGAGAGTTGAGGGATGCCAGATTCATGTAAACGTTTTCGCGAGAATCGGATTGAATGCTCACTCTGCGGTACCGGTTTTCATGGCGGACTAGCCACGGCTGCAATCTACCAAAAAGCACTAAAACATAGTCAAGTTCTGCGCAAAAACGGGATTTGGGTACTGCGTCAAATGCGAACCATTCAATAATGATTTTCGTGCAATCGATCACGAGCACGAGAACTGAGAATGAAGTATGCGCACACGCGCGAGCTCAAGCAGCACTACGTCGATAGCGCTACCACATCGAAAAAATGGCTGCTTTGCAGCGCAAAGCGAGCATAAGAACAGCGTGTTATCTCGTAACAAACCGAGCTGATCACCGCGTTGGACGACGCGAATATTCCGCGCGGATTTAGTGGTCGGAGACTGCACGAATAATTATTCGCGGGCCACCGCGCGTGCACGGAAGACAAAACCACATCGCCAAGGTAACGAGCAGACAAAGCGCAGCGAGGGACGTACTTCAACGGACTTGACCAGGACCGTTGCTACATGGACAAGCAAGACAGCTGCGAGCAAACGAAAAGCTTTTTCAGCAAGTAGTGCGGACAAAAAACCTGCAGCACAATTGACCGCGAACATTCGTTGGTCGCAGACGCTTCCAACTTGGCGAAGATAAAACCACCAAGCACATCGTCAGCATAACCAGCGAGATCCACTGCCTAAAAAGGGCGAGGGCCAGCATCCTTGCTAGCCCTCGGAGAGCGAGCTGGGGAGGCCGCTCGCGGACTTAAGTGTATGTAGAACAAGCGCGTGTAAATCACCGCTCGTCGGGTCCATCGGGGCCGACGAAAGGATGTACAGCAAATCAGTAAATGAATTTATGTATCGATAGGCGAAGCAGTTCAACGCCTTGGATGGAAATTGCGTAACGCATTTACTTAAGGCGCCTTGTTACATTTCCGATACGAACCCGATGAGCGGTAAAGAGCCGATAGGCCCTCGAACCCACCAAAGCCACAGTCCAGCATTCCCTGTAGGAGCGACATAAGTCGCGACCAAGATACGAAGGCGCCACAGAATCCCCCCATTCGCCTATCGCCACCGCCGCCACGACAGCCCCTGTTTCGATCATCAAAAACAATCGAAAACGCACAAAACACCCAGCGAAATCACCAAGACGCGTAAGTGATATCAACCAATCAACTCGGCATGACGTCAAGCTAAAGACGATTCCCTCCATCGCTTGCAGCGCATCACAGCATTGCCCACCATCGTCAGATCCGCTTCGGTCATCAGATGCGGATTCGATAAAAGGATGCATATCACATGAGATGTTTTTCTGTTCTGTTTCTGCTCGCAGTGGTTTGCGCGAGTGGAGAATCCCTGGCATCGGAAGTCCCGCCAAAGAATTACGTCTACTTTCACCAGCGAGGGCCGGCGGGAGATAACATCCAGACGGATAAGGCACTGCGCGACTCCCGATTCAGTGGCGCGCAAATCGTCTACACGTGGCGGACGCTCGAGCCTAGCGAAGGCCGCTATCACTTCAGCGCGATCAAGCAAGACCTCGCGTATCTGGATTCGATCGACAAGCGACTTTGGATTCAACTGCAAGACAAGTCCTTTACTCCGCGCCGCAATGTTCCCGACTACCTGTTGAATGAACCCCGCTACCAAGGCGGCGTCATCAAGCAGAGCATGCTCAGTGCTCCCGAGCGCGACCCCAACAAGCCTCTCGGCGATGACGAGTACGGCTGGTCCGCCAAGATGTGGGAGCGGCCGGTTCGCGAGCGCTACCAGGCGCTGGTCCGCGAGCTTGGCAAGGAGTTCGACGGCAAGATCGCAGGGATCAGCTTCAGCGAAAGTTCGATCGATATCGGCACCGAAAACCCCGACGGAACCACCACCTTTCCGGACGACTTCAAACCCCAGGACTATGTGGATGCGCTGAAAGAGAACATGCGGGTACTGGCAGAGTCATTCACCCAATCGGTTCCCATGGTCTACCTGAATTTCATCCCCGGCGAATGGCTGCCGTGGGACGACAAGGGCTATATGCGCGGCCTCTTCGGCGAAGCCGAGAAACTCAAGATGGGCATAGGCGGGCCCGACCTGATGCCCTACCGCAAAAGCCACATGGCCCAGACCTACGGATTCTTCAAGGACTACCCCGACACCCTGGTGAAAGGCATGGCCGTGCAGGACGGCAATCTACGACAGATCAACCCAAAGACCGGTGAGAAGAACACCGTGAAAGACATCTTGGATTTCGCCGATAACTACCTTGGGCTGGATTACATCTTCTGGGTGAAGGATGAGCTTAGCGATGAGGTGCTTGAAGCGTTGCCTTATCGAGAAGATGCAGGAAGAAGTTCGGGCGGAAACGAGGTTTGTAACGACGCATCCTTCTTGAAGGCATTCGAGTATCACTTCATTCCCGTGGCCGCGATATGAATTCTTTAGACTGACAGCCAATTGGGGCAGGGCTGCCATGGCAACCCTGCTAGCCGACCCGACGGGGTGATAGGCAATCGCCCGGAACGCCACGTTTCCGCTTATAACGACGCGGTCTTGCTGTTGCAACGGTGGCGTGTACAGATTGTGTACCTTCCGTAGACACACCCACTGCACTTCTGCTGAGGGGCGCCTGCTATTGCCGCTGTTAGTTTGCTGCTATTTAATGGGAACGGAGCAGTCAGAAAGGAAGCGGGAATGTGTCAGTCCAGAATTCCGAAGCGCTGCTTTAGTCTCAAGATCGTTTGAACCCATGACTCAGCGCGGGGACGCGCGACGCTGTTCTGGTTACCAAAAAGCCCACTTTCGTGGATGGCTGCATTGAGCGGCACTGTTTTGATCCACTCAACCCCCACTATGTATTCGGCCTTTTCCGGATTGTCTGAATAACGGATTGCTTTGGCAGTACAAGGGGCAACCTCTACTATGGGCGTTGGCACCCCTTCAATCTTTACATTGAAATCATCCACAGGAACGGCTCGCGCCGACACGCGCCCTACACCTACGTAGCCTCGGCCTGGGCTTCTTACCCAGATTCGATCGCCTAGGTTCAATAAGTTAAGCGTGCGTGTGTACCACTGTCCGCCACCAGCTGCAAAGAATCCGAACTTGCGCGCCTCTTCCCAGGAACGGTCCTCGTACTCTCCAAAACTCGCGTAAAACTCCCTATTCCAGCCGAGAGAATCCTGAGCTTGCGTGCTGCTTTGGTTCGGGTCGCGCAGCCACGCGCGCGCCAAGTACTCCCGGTCCCCATCACGCATCATATGGACAATGACGGCATTGATGGGCAGATCGTAGTGCTCGGCTAAGTAAGTACATAGACGTCGGGTACGCTCATCCACGCCGGCAACCACTAGCCATAGTTCATGGGTGTCATCTAAGCTTTCAGGAAGCGACTGTCCAAACCTATGCTGAAAGGCCTGATCCAGCGTCGTATTTGGCTGTCGACTTGGGCAGTACTTTTCATAAATCTGGTGAAGCTCGCTTAGCGATAGCTCTGCTATCCATGCGCCGTAGTCGAGTAGTTGTGCGACAGCCTCGCGACGAGCAGTATCTCGCTTTAGCTCGAGTGCATAGAGTTTTCCGCCACGATCTATTGCTAAGAGGTCAATTCTTTCGTTGTCAAAGGTGTGTACCTCGGAGCCAATCAGCATTAGTTCGGGAGCAACAATACTTAAATCTCGAATCAACCAACTCTGCAGCAGCCGTTCTCTATCTGTGCCCGACATAGAGAGTCGTTGAGGCTGACCGCCGTCGACTCTCCAAAGCGCAAACTCGATGCTCATTTGTACCTTCTTGTGGACAAGCGTGGTGTAGACAATATTTTCTTGCAGATACTTACGTGAGTAATCTGGATAGATTAGGCTCGTCAGTATTACGCACAGTTTTGCGGCTGCAGAGAGCCAGCGTAGCCCGGGTAAGCAATGCGCACCCCGGGGCGCTTTACACAGATTCCCCAACGTTCTCCCGGGTACGGCCTTCTGCCCTTTCGGGCTACCGGCTCGCCGCGTTCCAGACTGAGGCATCTGGTTTGGGCACAGACTGCGCAAAAACTGCATGGACCAGAAATGGCAAAGGCCCGTAAACGGGCCTAAGTCATTGGTGCCGAAGGTGGGACTCGAACCCACACGCTTTTAACGGCGGCGGATTTTGAGTCCGCTGCGTCTACCATTCCGCCACTTCGGCGCGGACGCGAAGTATAGCCGAAGCCGGGCGCTCGCTGACAGGGGGCGGAGCGCTTAATCGCTTCGGCCGTGAATCAGGCGGCCTGATCGGTGCCCAGCAGGCGTTCGCCGCGGCGTTGCCAGCCTTCCACATCGGCGTCTTGTTCGGGCGTGTAGATGCCGCAGCGGACCATGGTGCGCTGGTAGACGTGCAGCGATACGGCGACGGCTTTGTCGCTGGGGTTGCGGATAGTGTGGTACTCGTGCGGCGGGATCAGGCTGCCGGCCGAGCCGGTGCCGGCCTCGATGGTGCCCGCCGCGACGAAGCGATAGCGTTCTTCATCGTGCTCGGCCAGCTCGTACTGGGTGATTTCCAGCCGGCCGCGCCACACGCCTTCCACGCACCACATGCCCGAGTGGTCATGGATCTTGGTGCCTTGGCCCGGCCCCCAGGTCATGGCGATGACGCTGTAACCCAGGTCGGGGCTGGTGTAGACCTCGCGGCGTGCGTAGTGATCGGCGATGGGTTCCAGCACACAGGCGGGCAGGGAGACGTCTTCGTCGCAGATCAGTTCGCACAGCGATTTGCGCAGGGCGTCGGTGATGGCCCGGTCGTCGCCCAGCCTGACCGCCGCATCCAGCGAGTCGACCAATTTGTGGCGGCCCGGAAAGTCGAGGCTCATGAGGCGTTCCCAGAAGAAAGTGCGGGCATTTTACCCCGCGGCCATGTGGTGGGAATGTCCTTGTTGCGTCAGGTTTGCGTCAGGTGGGAATCGGGTATGGACGCGGTGGGGAGAGCTCGCGCCGGGGCGGCGCTCCCACCACGGCGCCGTGGATATCGCAGGCGGTGCGGGATTTCAGATGGCGGCGAGGAAGCCGGCTACGGCGGGCCCGAAGCGGGCGATGTCGACCAGGAAGGCGTCGTGGCCCTGCGGCGAGTCCAGCGGCAGGAATTCCGCCTGTGCGCCGCCTGCGGCCAGGCCTTCGGCGATCTGCTGCTGCTGCTGCAGCGGGAACAGGATGTCGGTGGTGGTGCCGATGGCCAGTGCCTTCTCTACTCGGATACGCGCCAGCCCCGCCATGACGTCGCCGTTGGCGCGCTCTCCGTCGGCATATTCGGCCAGGTCGAACCAATCCATCGAACGACTGAGGTAGAGATAGCAATTGGGATCGAACCGCCGCACGAACCGCCGCGCGTGGCCTTCCAGATAGCTTTCCACCTGGAACTCCAGGCCGAACGGATCTTCGTCCGGGCGATCGGACTCCAGACGCACACGGCCGAAACGGCCGTCCCATTCCAGCGCCGAGCGATAGGTGATGACGCCCAGCTTGCGCGCCATGCGCATGCCCGATTCCGGATAGCTGTCGTTGTCGTAGCGGCCGTTGTTCCACTTCGGGTCCAACCGTATCGCCTCGCGCTGCAGCGAGCGGATGGCGATGGAAAACGGCAGTGCCTGCGCGCTGCCCGAGATGTTGATGTGCGTGCGCGCGGCGCCAGGATGGTGCAGCAGGAACGCCAGCGCCGTCATCCCGCCCATCGAGTTGCCGATGATGCAGGCCAACTGCTGGATGCCCAGTCCGCGCACCACTTCGTACGCCGCATCGGCGACGTCTTCTATCGATAGCTCCGGGAAATCCAGCCGGTACAGATCGCCCGTAGCGGAATTGATAGAGGCGGGTCCGGTAGAGCCCTTGCAACTACCCAGCGAATTGACGCAGACAACGAACCAGCGATCGGTATCGATAGGCTTGCCTGGCCCCAGCATCGCTTCCCACCAGCCGTCCTCCGGATTGGCGTCGTTGCGAGCGGCATGCGCGTCCGGCGACAGGCCGGTGACGATGAGGATGGCGTTGTCGCCGGCCGCATTCAGTTCGCCCCAGGTTTCAAACGCCACGTGTGCGTTGTGCAGTTGCCCACCGCGTTTCATCGGAAACGGCGAAGGCAGGGGATGAAAGCGGGTGCCGGCGGGGATGAATTCGGTCATCGGGCCAGTTTAGGGAAAGCGGGCGGGGTGCGCCATTTCCATGGGTGGATCGCTGTGTGCATGCAATTCCCCAACGTCTGGAGTGCGGTAGAGCGGAGATCTGTATGGCCCGGTAAACCATCATGACAGCAGCGCCGACATAGCCATTCTGTGGGAGCGACGTCAGTCGCGACCGGAAACATCAACGTCGCGACTGACGTCGCTCCCACAAGAGATGCGCCCGCTCTACGGGTACGCCTACTCGACAACCCGGTCTATGCGCAGGGAATGTTCCGCGCCGGGTTTGACTTCCGCTTTAAGCGGAGTCGCTTCCAGGTCGCCGGGCTTGGCCGTTACGTCGCCCGCCTTGGATACGCGCGCCACCAGTTCGACATTGCCGGCTTGCGAAAGCTTCATCGTCGGCATGGGGCTGTCGCTGTCGCCCAGCGCGACCGTCATCGGGAATGCCGTTGCCGGCACGCGTTTGGCGGCAACCGGCATCGGTGGGCCGCCGGCTTGGCGCGCGAAGACGAACAAGATGTCGCCCGCGGAAAGTTTCGCCTTCAACTCTGGCGCGATATCCACCACCACCGTCAGCAACGCCGGGGACTCGGCAGCGGGCGCGGCTTCGGGCAGCGGCGGCAGGCCGGCTTCGGCGCGCGCGACGTTGATCTGGGTGCGTAGCGTGACGGCCGTTTTGGCATCGACTTGCGCCAGCAACGGTTCCCAAGTCTTTGCCGCTTCGGCGGACTGGCCGTTCTGCCGTTGCGATATGCCCAGGAACCAGCGTGCGCGCTGATGGTTCGGCTCGATCGCCAGCGCGCGGTAAAGCAGCGTCACTTCATCGCTGCCAAGCCTGCGTTGCGGGTCGGCAAAGAGCCGCGCCTGCGCGGTTTCCACCAGCAGGTCCGCGTTGTCCGGTAGCAGCTTGAGCGCGCGATCGAAGGCGGCGCGCGCTTCGGCGTAGCGCTCTTGCGCGATGTACGACTTGCCCAGCAGGCGCCAGCCTTCCGGTTCGTTGGGGTTCTTTTTCAGTTCCGCTTCCAACTGCGCCACGGCTTCTTCCAGCGTCGTCGGCGCAACTTGCGCGGCCGGATTCAGCGCATCGGGCGTGCCCACCACGCGATACAGCGCAAAGGTCGCGATGCCCAGCGCCGCCAATGCGCCGAGCACCATTCCGCGCGAATCCCGCCACAGCGGCCACAACACGCCGGCCAGCACGGCCACCGTCAACAACGCAGCGAGCGCGGCGAACAATCCCATCACCATTCCTGATCTTCGTCGGGTTCGGCAACCGGACGGCTGCCGCGTTTTTTCACGATGCGCCAGACGATCAGTCCGCCGGCAATCAACAGCAGTGCGGGGCCGAACCAAAGCAGCCAGGTGTCCGGTGCTACCTCAGGCTTGTACAGCACGAATTCGCCATAGCGATCGACCAGGAAGCGTTTCACTTCCGCATCCGATTTGCCCTGACGCATCAGGTCCAAGACTTCACGGCGCAGGTCGTGCGCGATCTGAGCGTTGGAGTCGGCCAGCGACTGGTTCTGGCACATCACGCAACGCAGTTCGGCGGTCAGCTGGTGGAAGCGGGCTTCCTCGGCGGCATCGGTGAACTGCAACGGCGTGGGATCGCTCGCCTGGGCAAAGGCGTTGCCGGCAAATAGCGCCAACAGCAACGCCAACATCACCATAGGGCGGGCCCAGGCCCGCCATGAATTCCGCCAGGAATCCCGCCATGGACGATCAAGGGCCGCGTTCATCGCTCCGCTTCCACCTTCTCAAGCGCGGGGATCAGTTGGTTGGCGATGATCGCATCGTCGATGGCGCCGACGTGTTTCCAGCGGATGATGCCCTTGCCGTCGACCAGGAAGGTTTCCGGCGCGCCGTAGATGCCCCAGTCGATCGCGGTGCGGCCTTCCACGTCGGCGATGACCAGCATGTAGGGGTTGCCGAATTGCTCCAGCCAGCGCAATGCGTCCTCGCGTTCGTCCTTCAAGTTGTAGCCGATGAAGCGCACGCGCTTGGTCAGCGCAAACTTGGACAGTACCGGGTGCTCGACGCGGCACTCCGGGCACCAGCTGCCCCAGACGTTCATGACGTAGGGCTGGCCCGCCAGGTCGGCCGGCGTGATGCGTTTGTCCGGCTCGTGCAGCGAAGGCAGGTCGAAGGCCGGTGCCGGTTTGCCGATCAGGGGCGAGGGCAGGGCGTCGCGATCGCCGCGGCCGGACTGCTTCACCCCATAGAACAGCAGTCCCATCAGGCCGACGAAGAACAAAGCGATCACGACGATCGCGAAGACCAGCGCGCCGTGCGATTTCTTCGGCGCGGGCGGGGGCGAGGACATGGAAGTTTGCTCGGGGGTGTTCATCAGGTCTTCGCCTCGGAGATGCGACGGAAGCGCTTGTCCGCCGCGGTGACGAATCCGCCCAGCGCCATCAGCGCGGCGCCCAGCCAGATCCAGCGTACGAAAGGTTTGATGTGCACGCGCACGGCCCAGGCGTCATCGCCCAGGCGGTCGCCCAATGCCACGTAGACGTCGCCGAACAGGCCCGGGCGAATGCCGGCTTCGGTCATCACCTGGCCGCCGCTGGCGTATGCGCGCTTTTCCGGATGCAGCAAGGTCAGCGGGCGATCGTTGCGCAGCACCTGCACATGGCCGCGATCGGAAAGATAGTTGGGGCCGCGGACTTCATCCACGCCTTCGAAGCGGAAACCATAGCGGCCCACTTCCACCGTTTGACCGGCTTTGAGCGCCAGTTCGCGTTGCACGTTCAGCGCTTCCACCAGCAGGGCGCCGACCAGGAACACCGCGATACCGAAATGCGCCAGCGTCATGCCCAGCATCTCGGGCGTGAAGCGGCCGTTGCTGCGTACTCGCGTCCACACAAAGCGCAACGTACCCAGGGCGACCCACGCGGCGGCAAAAATGCCGGCGGCGGTTTTCCATTGACCTTGCGGCGCCATGAAATACGCGATGACCGCCAACACCAGCGCCAATACCGCCCAGGGCAGCAGCATCGACAGCGGCTTGGAAACTTGCTCGCGCTGCCAGCGCGTCAGTGGTCCGAACGGCACCAGCAACACCAACGGCGTCATCAGCAAGACGAACAGCATGCCGAAATATGGCGGCCCCACCGATATCTTGCCCATGCCCAGCGCATCGGCGAGCAGCGGATACAAGGTACCCAGCAACACCATGCCGCAGGCCGAAGTCAGCAGTACGTTGTTGGTCAGCAGTAGGGTTTCGCGCGAGCTGGCGGCGAAACTTCCCCGCGAATCGGTCTCGCTGTCGGCCAAACCTTGTACGCGCAGCGCATACAACAGCAGCGATCCGCCGATCACGAGGCCCAGGAAAATCAAGACGAACAATCCGCGGGTGGGATCGGCCGCGAAGGCGTGGACGCTGGTCAACACACCGGAGCGCACCAGGAATGTGCCCAGCAGCGACAGCGAGAACGCCGCAATGGCTAGCAACAGCGTCCAGCCGCGGAAAGTCCCGCGCTTCTCGGTGACCGCCTGCGAGTGCAACAGCGCCGCGCCGACCAGCCACGGCATGAAGCTGGCGTTCTCCACCGGATCCCAGAACCACCAGCCACCCCAACCCAGCTCGTAATACGCCCACCAACTGCCCAAGGCGATGCCGGCGGTGAGGAAGCCCCACGCGATATTGGTCCATGGCCGCGTCCAGCGCAGCCAGCGTGCATCCACGTTGCCGTCCAGCAGCGCGGCGATGGCGAAAGCGAACGGCACCGCGAAACCCACGTAGCCGACGTACAGCATCGGCGGATGGATGATCATGCCGGGATCTTGCAGCAGCGGGTTCAGGTCGCGGCCTTCGCCGGGCGATGGCAGCAGGCGAATGAAAGGATTGGAGGTGAAGATCAGGAAGGCCAGAAAACCCACTGCGATGATGCCCATCACACCCAGCACGCGTGCGATCACCTTCTCCGGCAGCGCACGCGAGAACTCGGCCACCGCCGCGGTCCATATCGCCAACACCAGCGCCCACAGCAGCAGCGACCCTTCATGCGAGCCCCACACCGCGGTGTAGCGATACACCAAGGGCAACAGCGAATTGGAATTCTGGGCGACGTACTTGACCGAGAAATCCTGGGTGACGAAGGCGATGGTCAGTACGACGAAGGCCGCCAGCACCAGGAATAGTTGTGCAAATGCGGCAGGCCGGGCGACCGCCATCCAATTGGCCTTGCCGCGCTGTGCACCGGCCAACGGCAACAGCGCCTGCAGCACCGCCACCAGCAGCGCCAGGATCAGCGCGATTTGTCCAAGTTCAGGCAGCATGGGTCAGAGGCCGTAATAGAAGAAGGTCGTCATCCCGGCGAACGCCGGGACCCAGCGGCTTGGGTGTTTCATCAAGAGCAAAGGCTCGCAGGCGTTCCATGCAGACGCGCTGCAGCGCGGAAGGCCCTTCAATTCATCGACTCCGCGGCCGGCGCCTGCACATCATGCTTCTGATGCGCCTTGCCCATCTTGTCGGCCACTTCCTTGGGCATGTAGGCCTCGTCGTGCTTGGCCAGCACATCTTCGGCGACGAACACACCGTCCTTCATCGTGCCGGTCGCGACCACTGCCTGGCCTTCGCGGAACAGGTCCGGCAGGATGCGGTCGTACGTCACCGGCAGCTGCGCATCGCCGTCGGTCACGCGGAACTGCGCCACCAGCGAGCCGGGTTCGCGCTTGAACGAGCCTTTTTCCACCATGCCGCCCAAACGGAAGCGCGCGCGTTCGCCAGCTTCGCCGCGCAGCACTTCGGCTGGCGTGTAGAGGTAGGCGACGTTGCGCTGCAAGGCGAAGGCGATCAGCGTAGCGGCAATGGCGGCCACGGCCACGATCAGCAGCACCAGCATCAGGCGACGGCGGCGGGTAGGGTTCATCGGGTCAGCTCCACAGGCACCGAGCGCTTGGCGTCGCGTGCCGCACGCATGCGGGCCGCGCGAAGCTCGCGGCGGATCTGCAGGCGCGGCGCCACGAAATCCCACAACAACACGATGGCGAACACGGCATAGGCCGCCGCGACATACGACAGATAACTCATGATTCCACCCCGGCGCCGGAACGTCCTGCCAAACGCGCGACCCAATCCTTGCCGGATTCGCGCCGCAGGTTGTCGGCGCGGGCGCGCGAAAGCAGCGAACCGGCAAACCAGAACTTGGTGGCGACTACCATCAGCCACAACGGCAGCACCATGCTGGCATCCATCTTCGAACCACCGGTCAGGCTGATGGTCTGGCCCTGGTGCAGCGAATTCCACCACACCACCGAGTAGCGGATGATCGGCAGCAATGCCACGCCGACGATGGCCAGCAGGCCGGCGGCGCGCGCAGCGGCGCGGCGATCGTCGATGGCGTTGTACAAGCCCATCACGCCCAGGTACAGAAACAGCAGGATCAATTCGGTGGTCAGCCGCGGGTCCCAGTCCCACCACGTGCCCCACATCGGCTTGCCCCAGATCGATCCGGTAAGCAGGGTGATCAGGGTGAACGCCGCGCCGATGGGCGCGCAGGCCATGGCCAGGATTTCGCACAGTTTGATGCGCCAGATCAGGGCGATCGCGGCGTAGACCGCCATCAGGCCGAACACGAATAGGCTCATCCAGGCGCTGGGCACATGGATGAAGAGAATCCGGTAGCTGTCGCCTTGCTGGTAGTCGGCCGGTACCACGAACAGCGCCTGCCACAGGCCGAAACCGAACAGCACCAACGCGGCCAGATAGAACCACGGCGTCCACCGCGCCGCGAAGCGGTCGAAGTACGGCGGCGAGCCGAGTTGATGGAACCAGCGGACCAGGGGATTCATGCGGCGGGGCGAACTCGGGCGGACTCGGGAAGAGCGTGCTTCAACTCAGGGATGCTTCAATCGGAGATGCTTCAAATCGGGCGTTGCTTCAATTCAGGGCGATGCGAATGGCGGCGGCGGCAGTCAAGGGTGCCAGCAGCATCGCCACCACCAGTCCGGCGCCGAGCAACAGCAGCGCGCCGACCGCATCCAGTCCTTGCGCGCTGGCGGCGACGCTGCCAGCGCCAAACACCAGCACAGGCACGTATAACGGCAACGCCAACAGGGCGACAAGGATACCAGAGCGCCTCATTCCGACCGTTAGCGCCGCCACAACCGCGCCCAGCAGGCTCAGCAGCGGCGTGCCCAGCAGTAAGGAGGCCAGCAGCACCGGCAACTCGGCGCGGGGAAGATGCAGCAGTTCGCCCAGCAGCGGTGTGATCAGGATCAAAGGAAGTGCGGTTGTTGCCCAGTGAGTGAGCACGCGCACCGCCACCAGCCAGGCCAGCGGCACCGGCGCCAGGATCCACTGCTCCAGCGAGCCGTCTTCGGCGTCGCCTCGAAACAACGTGTCCAGCGACAGTAGACCCGCCAGCAGCACGGCGACCCAGAGCACGGCGGACGCCACCTTCGCCAAACTGCCGGCATCGCCACCCAGCCCCAACGCGAACAGGACCACCACCAGCAGCGCGAACAGCGCCGGCTGAAACGCATCGCCACGGCGCCGCCACAGCAGGCGCAAGTCGCGGACGACCAGCGCGCGAGCGGCTTGGAGGAGGGTAGGGGCGGTGGTCATGCTTCCCCCGGTAAACAGCCCCTTCCCCCGCACGCGGGGGAAGGCTGGGATGGGGGCAGAACGAAGTCCATTTGCTAGGGCCTGTTAACGCTATTGGGATAGGTCACGTTGTTTCCCCGCCTTGTCAGGGGCTTGTGCGTGGCGTAGCGACAGGCTGGCCGCCTGTTCAAGCCGCGCGCGAGTTCCTGGCAAGGCGGGGAAGCAACCCGGAGAGCCTGCCCCGTACTTGATACGGGGGCCGCAACCCAGCGCGCACGGGTCGGCGTCATCATTCGGGCATGTATCGACATACATTTCCTCATTCTTCCTTGCCCCGCACGCACTGGATTGCGGCGTGGCCTATCCCAATAGCGTTAACAGGCCCTGGTTTGTGCGATACCAAGAAGTGAGAAGAAACCCCAAGAAGCTGCCACTTCAGTCGATCTTGAGTCGACAGAAATGTCGGCTTCGGCTTGCCCCGACCCCAGCCCTCCCCGTGAACGGGGAAGGGGGCAGAACCCGCGCTCGAGGAAGCAAAAGAGAAGCGCGACCCTTCACGCATCTTGGTTGCCTCGTCCCAACACCAGCATCCGCGTCTGCACCGGCGGCGCGGCGTAGGCGCCGTGGGTGGTGACCAGGGCGGCGCCGCCGTGGCGCAGGTGCGCGGAGATCATGCGGTTGACCAGGTTGATGCCTTCCAGGTCCAGATTGGCGTAGGGCTCATCCAGCAGCCACAGCGGTGCCGGGGATAGCCACAGCCGCGCCAGCGACAAGCGTTTCTTCTGCCCGGCGGACAACTGGCGGGCCAGGGTGTCCTCGTAGCCGGCCAATCCCACCATCGCCAGCGCATTGCCGGGCATCTGGCGCGCACGGCGCCCATGCAGGCCGCACAGGAAGTGGAGGTTTTCCAGCGCATCCAGGTCGGCTTTCAACGCGGGCAGATGGCCCAGGTAGGCAATTGCGTGGGAGCGCCGGGCAGGACCAGCCGGTTGCCCGTCGATGTCGATTTCGCCCGCGTCCGCGCGCAGCAGCCCGGCCAGCACGCGCAGCAACGTGGTCTTGCCGACGCCGTTGCCGCCCTGCACCAGCAGGGCTTCGCCTGCATCCACCGCGAACTCCAACGGCCCGAACACCGGTTCGTCGTTGCGCGAGAACGACAGACCGCGTGCGGCGAGCAGCGGTGGATGGGAATGCGAGGGATCGATCATCGAGTGGTTGGAAGACGGCGAGCGCAGATATCAGTCGTCTATTGTATCCCGCCCTTGGGAGTCGCCCCGATAACGGGTCCTAGCCAACCCAGTCGGTCTTGCCGTCGTCTTGGAAATCGGCTGGGCGAGGCCACTGCAGGCGCAATCGCACCGGTTCGCCGCGTTGCCAGTACAAGATGCCGCCCTGGCCGAACTCGCGCGCCAGCGCATCGGCGCGTTCGACCGGCATGTCCAGCACCAACCAGCCGTGCTCGGTCGCGCCGCCCTTGCCATCGCAGCCCAGCGCCGCCTGGTAGGCGTGACCTTCTGCGTTGAGTTTCACCCGCAAGCGTTCGTCGGCGTCCAGGTTGGCTTGCCGCGACGCCATGCCGGGTGGCGGATTCCACGCGGTGATGAACAGGTATCGGTCGGCAGGCAGTTGCCGTTCGATATCGGCGGGGCGCTGGCCAACATGGAAAAGCCACTCCTGCCGCCCGATGGTGACGAAGTAATGCGCGGCGGCCCAGGCGGCTGCCAGCCGCGCCCTTTCCGCCTCGGGAACTCCGTGGTCGTTCATGGCCGCATCATCGCGTGTCTCCGTCATTGCGTACACTCCGCGTTCTTCCCCATTGCCGGACCGGCGGATGCTTCTGCAAACCAAACTGCCCAAGGTGGGCACCACGATCTTCACCGTCATGTCGCAACTGGCCGCCGAACACGGCGCGGTCAACCTGGGGCAGGGATTTCCCGATTTCGCCGTGCCGCAGCGGCTGGTGGACGAGCTGGGCCGCGCCATGCGCGAAGGCCACAACCAGTATGCGCCGATGACCGGCGTGGCGCCGCTGCGCCAGGCCATCGCCAGCAAGGCGCTGCGCTGCTACGGGCGCGAGATCAATCCGGATATCGAGGTCACCGTGACCAGCGGTGCGACCGAAGCGCTGTTCAACGCCGTGCATGCGGTGGTGCGGCCGGGCGAGGAAGTGATCGTGCTGGATCCGGCCTATGACAGCTACGAACCGGCCATCGACTTGGCCGGCGCACGCGCCGTGCACGTGCCGCTGGATCCGCAGACCTTCGCCGTGGATTGGGGCCGGGTGGCCGCGGCGATCACGCCGAAGACGCGGCTGCTGATGATCAACAGCCCGCATAATCCGTCCGGTGCGATGTTCACCGAGGGCGACATGCGCGCCTTGACCGACATCCTGCGCGGCACCGACATCGTGCTGATTTCCGATGAGGTGTACGAACACATCGTGTTCGACGGCCGGCGCCACGAATCCGCGCTGCGCTACCCGGAGCTGGCCGACCGCACGTTCGTGGTGTCCAGCTTTGGCAAGACCTATCACTGCACCGGATGGAAGGTTGGCTACGCGATCGCACCGCCCGCGCTGACCAATGAATTCCGCAAGGTCCACCAATACAACACCTTCACCACGTTCAGCCCGGCGCAGTTCGCCTTCGCCGCGATGATCCGCGACGAGCCGGAGCACTACGAACAACTGGGCGCGTTCTATCAGCAAAAGCGCGACCACTTTCGCGAACAGCTGCTGGAAACCCGCCTGAAACCCTTGCCGGTGCCCGGCGGATATTTCCAGTTGGTCGACTACTCCGCCGTCAGCGATCTGCCGGATGCCGAGTTCTGCCGCTGGCTGACGATAGAGCATGGCGTTGCCGCAATCCCGCTGTCGCCGTTCTACGAATCGCCACCGGCCGGGCAACGGTTGGCGCGGTTGTGCTTCGCCAAGAATCCAGCGACCTTGGATGCGGCGATTGAAAGGTTGAAGAAGCTGTAGTTTTTGGAGAGACCCATGCAAGACCTCCGCATCTCACTCGTCCAAGGCGCCACGCGCTGGCACGACCCGGCGGCCAACCGCGACTACTACGGCGATCTGATCGCCCCGTTGGCGGGACAAACCGACCTGGTGATCCTGCCGGAGACGTTCACCAGCGGCTTCAGCAACGACGCCATCGACCAGGCCGAAGGCATGGAGGGCGAAACCGTCGCCTGGTTGCTGACCCAGGCCGAATTGCTGGGCGCGGCGGTGACGGGCAGCGTGCAGCTGCGCACCGCCGAGGGCGTGTTCAATCGCTTGCTGTGGGCCACGCCCGATGGCGGCCTGCAGTGCTACGACAAGCGCCATCTGTTTCGTTACGCCAACGAGCACAAGCGTTATGCCGCCGGCAGCGAGCGGCTGGTGGTGGAACTGCAGGGGTGGCGCATCAATCCGCTGGTCTGCTACGACTTGCGATTCCCGGTATTCGCGCGCAACCGCTACGACGTGGAGCGGCCGGACGGTCTGGATTTCGATCTGCAGATCTATGTCGCCAATTGGCCGGCGGCGCGCGCTTATGCATGGAAGACGCTGCTGCGCGCCCGTGCCATCGAGAACCTCTGCTACGTGGCCGCGGTGAATCGGGTCGGCACCGATGGCAATGGCCTGGAATATTCGGGCGACAGCGCGGTGATCGATTTCATGGGGCAGCCGGTCGAGGAACTGCCGGCCGAAGAGCGCGTGGCGACCACCACGATTTCGGCGACCCAGTTGGCGGCGCATCGCGAGCGTTTTCCGGCGATGCTGGATGCGGATCGGTTTTCGTTGGATTGAGACGTGTTTCGGGAAACACCTGCGTGTGCCGAGCTCCATACACGATCCGAAGAGCAGCCGAGCGAGCTCGGCTCTAACAGGCGCGGATGAGTTCCCTTGTGGGAGCGACGTAAGTCGCGACGTTGATGTTTCCGGTCGCGACTTGCGTCGCTCCTACAAGGAAGCTTTATGCGGACGCTGCCGCTAGGGTAGGTTGACGGCCAACATAGGATTTTGGCGCTACGGGAAGTCGCGTAGGTCGGCCCATGCGGCCGACGATTATTTCAACGCTCTGGCAAAATCTGGCACACGGCTTGGCATAGCGCCACCACCTTGCCGTCGGAGCCTCGCGCTTCGCCGGATAGATGCAACTGGTTGCGCGTGCGCTCGACCAGTCGCGCAGTGCAGAGGATGGCGGTTTCGGCCGCCGTCACCGGACGCAGGTATTGGGTGTTCAATGCCATTGTCGCGCTGGGCGGCGCGATCAAGTACGAGAACGGACCAAGAGTGTTGTCCAGCGCCGCAACGATGAAGCCGCCCTGCATGTGCCCCAAGGGATTTTGGTAACGCGGCAGTACCGGGAAGCGCACGGTCAGCGACACATTCTGCTCGTACTCCACGAACTCGCCCTGCATATCGGTCAAGCAGGGTGGCGGTATCTGCAAGCGGCTGTCCGCAGGCAGCGACGCGCGCAGCAGCGCATTGATGTCGAACGTGGCGGCACTCATGGCGTGAAGCTCAGTTCGAACGAGGTGAAGAACGGCGTTCGCGGCGGCTTGCTCAGTACGCGGTTGGCGAGTTGTTTCTGGAAACAGATCGCCAGCGGCGTGCTGCCTTCGCGCCAGGTTCGCACGATGCGTCCGGCGGTATCTAGTTCCGCCACCACGACGAACGACGCCATGTCCGGATTGGGCGTGGCGCAGTCGGCGATTCCTTTGTTCACCGCCGCGCTTTGCGCCGCCATCAATGCCTGTTTGTCGGCGGATGACAGCGCGGCTTCGTCGGCATCGGCTTTTGCCTTGGCCTGCGCATAACTGTCGACCTGGGCGTGTGCGTTGCCAACCCACAGGGCGGCGATGGCAAATGCAATGAGAGCTGATTTCATGGGCGCTTCCGTGGAAAGAGGATGGCGATGGCTATGGCGTCTTCGGCGGTTCGATGCGGAACAGCTTGCCGTTGTTCTCGTCGGTTAGCACGTAGATGTTGTCGTCTGGACCGACGCGTACGTCGCGCACTCGCTCGCCTATTTCGTTCAACAACCGTTCTTCGCCGGTGATCTTGTCGCCTTGCAGTGTCAGACGGATCAGATTGCTTTCCGCCAGCGAACCCAGGAACAAACTGTCGTTCCAGGGCGTGCCCGGGCGACCGGTGAAGAACGCCATGCCGCTGAGTCCAGGCGATTTTTCCCAGACGTGGTAGGGCGGTTCCATGCCCGGTTTCTCGCGGCCTTCGGCTTCCGGAATCGGCAGGCCGGAGTAATTGATGCCGTAAGTGACGATCGGCCAGCCGTAGTTCTTGCCCGGTTGCGGCAGATTGATTTCATCGCCGCCGCGCGGGCCGTGTTCGCTTTCCCATAGTTTCCCGGTGCGTGGGTCGATGACCATGCCTTGCATGTTGCGGTGACCGTAGCTCCATATTTCCGGGCGGACGTTGGCTTGGCCGACAAAGGGATTGTCGCGCGGCACGCTGCCGTCCAGGTTCAAGCGCACCAGCTTGCCTTGCAGCTTGTCCAATTCCTGCGCGGTGGGGCGCTTGTTGCGTTCGCCCTGGCTGATGAAGATGTGGCCCTGTCCGTCGAAGACCAGGCGCGAGCCGAAATGGTTGGGGCCGTCCAGCTTGGGCTCCTGCCGATAGATGACCTTGACGTCGCTCAGCCCCGCATCGCCGAGTGTGGCCGACGCGACAGCGGTGCCGGCGGTGCCGTTCTCACCCGGCTCGGCATAACTCAAATAGATGCGCTGAGTGGTGGCGAAATCCGGCGACAACACGACGTCCAGCAACCCGCCTTGTCCTTGCGCGAACACTTGCGGTACGCCGGCCAGCGGAGCCGATATCCCGCCATCGCGGCTGATTCTGCGCAACTGGCCGGAGCGCTCGGTCACCAGCATGTTGCCGTCAGGCAGGAATGCCAGCGCCCACGGATGGTCCAGTCCGCTGGCGACTTCGGTCACGCGGATAAGGCCTTTTTCGCTGGCCAGCGTTTGCGCTGCCGCGGCGGAAGCGGGCCTGGATCCTTCCGCTTTCTTGGCTGGAGATTCGCCATTGGCTTGCGGTTGGCAAGCAGCCAATAGCAATGCGACGGACAAGCTGGTGGTGAGGCGGGTGGGGGATTTCACTGTCGTGTCTCTCCTGATGCGGGGCAATTCATGGAATCAGCGATAACCGGAAGCCTGCAGTTCGAACAACTCGGCATAGCGTCCACCTTGCGCGAGCAGTTGTTCGTGCGTGCCGCTGGCTTCCAACCGGCCCTCATTGAGCACCAGGATGCGGTCGGCCATGCGGACGCTGGAAAAGCGATGCGAGATAAGAACGGCGGTGCGATTGTCCGACAATTCCTTGAAGCGTTGGAAGACTTCGAATTCCGAACGAGCATCCAATGCCGCCGTGGGTTCGTCCAGGATCATCACCTGCGCATCGCGCATGTAAGCGCGTGCGATGGCGATCTTCTGCCATTGTCCCCCGGACAAATCGACGCCGTTCTTGAAACGGCGGCCGATCAGCTGGTTGTAGCCATGCGGTAGCGCCGCGATCACCTCATCGGCCATCGACCGGCGGGCGGCATCGCGGATGCGGGTTTCATCATCCATGGCTTCTATCCGGCCTACGCCAATGTTCTCGCCGGCGGTGAGGTGGTAACGGACGAAGTCCTGGAAGATCACACCGATATTGGCGCGCAGCTCGTCCAGGTCGTAGTCGCGCAGGTCGCGGCCATCCAGGAGGATGCGTCCTTCATCCGGGTCGTACAGCCGCGCCAGCAACTTGACCAACGTGGTCTTGCCGGCGCCGTTCTCGCCCACCAGCGCCAGCACTTCGCCGGCCCGCAATTCGAAATCCAGGTGCCGCACCGCCCAGCGCTCGGCATCGGGATATTGGAAGCCGACATTTTCGAAAACGAAACCCTGCGAGATCCGCTTCGGCACGGCAACGGGATGTTCTGGCGAGACGATTTCCGGTTCTATTTCGAAGAACGAAAACAAGTCGTCCAGATACAGCGCTTGCCCGGCTACCTGCGAAAAGCCGATCAACAGGCCTTCCAGCAGCTGCCGCAAGCGCAGGAAGCTGCCGGCCAGGAAGGTCAGATCGCCGATGGTGAAATCGCCGCGTACCGTGCGCCAGGCGATATAGCCATAAGCCGCGTAGTAGCCCATGGTGCCCAGCGCGGCCAGCAACGCTCCCCACAACGCGCGCCGTCGTGCCAGCGCACGGTTGGCCAGAAAGAATTTCTCGGCCAGCGTGCGATAGCGCGAAATCAGGAAGCGGTGCAGGTTGAAGATCTTGACTTCCTTGGCCGTCTCCACGCTGGCGCCGGTCTGGCGCATGTATTCCAGTTGGCGCCGCTCCGGCGTCCATTGGAAGTTCAACGAATAGCCCAGGGTGTTGAAGTGCGCCTCGCCGACGAACGCCGGAATCAACGCCACCGCCAACAGCGCGATCAGCCACGGCGCATAGATCAGCAACCCGGCCGCGAAGCCAATCACAGTGATGGCGTCCTGGGCCTGGCCGAACAGCATGCTCATCAGGTTCATCCGGCCCATGGTCTGGCGCCGGGCCCGATCCAGCTTGTCCTGCAACTCAGGGTCTTCGAAGTCCTCCAGGTCGAGCGTGGCCGCATGCTCCATCAAGCGGATGCTGGTGACGTTGGTGAACAACTCCGACAACAGTGCATCGGCGTAGCTGATCAAGCGGCCTAGCAGGTCGGACACGATGGCCAGCGCGAATTCCAAAGCCAGCAGCGCGGCCAGATGATCCAACGCACCGCTGTGCCACGCGTTGGTAAGTCCGGTCTGCGGGCCCAGCGCGACCACGCGGATCGCTTCGTCGATGATCAGCTTGCCGATATACAGCGCCAAGACGGGCAGCAGGGCACGGATCGCGCGCAGCCCGATGCTCGCCAGCGCCAGGCCGGGACTGGTCTGCCAGATCTGCTTTAGAAACGGCGGCAGATTGCGCATTGCATTGAAACGCTCGCGCAGGTTCGGCTTGGAGGCGGGTGGGGCAGTGTGCGCCGAGGCGCCTGGGGGGAAAGAAGCCATGTGCGGATTGTGCCTGCGCCGCGCCTGTAAAGGGATGCGGGGGATATGGATCAGCGGCTGGACGCGTGTGCGAATCCTGGTGTGTCGGAGACGTATCGGGGCGACTGCGGTGGCAAACACCTGTTGCCGATAACTGCTTGCCTCAAAGCCAGAGTTCATCTGACCGTTTGTGGCGATGCGATGTGTGAATGGCCCCGGCGCAAATTGAAAGTAATTGTATGGTTGAACGATTTTTTTACAAATAAGCTGCCCTCCGTCGCCAAGGCATGCGTCTGGCACAACGTTAGAACTTCCAAATTGTCTTCAGGAGATAGTGTTTTGAACAGGACTCTGGCTGCGGCCCTTACCGTCGCTCTGCTGGCCGCTCCGGCGGCTGCCTTTGCAAGCGAAGCCGACAGCGGCTTCTTCATCAACGCCAACGGCGGCATCTCTTCGAACCGCATTTCGCTCGGCTCGAATGCCAATGCGAATGCCGGCGTGGATATCGACCGCAACGACAGCGCCTTTGGCCTGCGCGGCGGCTATCGCTGGGGCAGCGTCGTCAATTACGGCGCCGAACTTGGCTACATCTACCTGGGCGACTCTTCGGTCAGCGCCGTCAACGGCGGAAACCTCGTCGGTCTCGACCAGAAGGTCCAGGGCCTGACCGTCGGCGGCAATGTGCTGTACGACTTCAACGGCAGCAACTGGATCATCGGCGCGCGTGGCGGCTGGTTCCGTGCGCACAACGAGCTGACCACCATGCTCGATGGCGTCCCAAGCCAGAGTGGCAAGATGAGCTACGACAACGACGGTGGCTGGTATGCAGGCGTCAATGCCGGCTACAAGGTCAGCGAGAACATCCGTTTCGGTCTTGCTTACGACAACTACAACAACAAAGTAGAAGTCCGCGAAGCCGGCCTGAAGGACAAGTACAACACCGAAATGTACTCGGGCTTCTTCGAGTACCAGTTCTGATCGGTCTTCATACCGAATGTTGTCCCGCAACGGCCGCGTAAGCGGCCGTTGCCTTTTGCGTCAAATATTTCGCCGGCGTCGTCGCGCCGATCAGCGTGCCGCTATCGCGCTGGCCAAGGGTTGGATGGTGACGGGTTGTCCGGCTTCGACGCGTTCGCCGCCGCGGACGATCAGGCGATCGCCGGCTTGCAGGTCGCCGCGGACCTCCACCAGGCCATCGAGGTTGGCGCCGGTCTGGACGCTGACGCGTTCGGCTTTGTTCGCCGAATCGACGCGGAGCACGAAGTTGCCTTCGCGGCGCAGGACGACCGCGTCGCGCGGTACCGCCAATACGTCGCGTTTGGTTTCGCTGGGCAATCCTGCTTCCAGCGCAGTGCCTACCGGCAGCCGCAGCGATGTGGCGCCGACGCGCAATTCCAATTGCCGTGAGGCCTCGTCGCCAACCGGGACTAAGGCGGTGATGGGGTGCGCCGATTCCTGGCCAGCGACACGCAGCAATACACGGGTGCCTACGGACAGGTGCCGCGCCAGATCCACCGGGGCGCGGATGCGGACTTCCAGGTCGCTGGTGTCGACCAGGCGCGCGACCGCGCTGCCGGAAGTCAGGTATTCCCCGGGCTGCGCCAAGCGTTCCACCACGACGCCGGGAAACGGTGCGCGTATCGCCATCTGGCTGCGTTGGTGGCGAATCTGCGCCAGCGTGGCTTCCGCACTGGCACGCTCTTGCGCCAGCACATCGCGGTCGGCCTGCAACTGGTCGTGTTGAGCGCGGGCGATATTCTGCTGCGCCGCCAATTGCGCATAGCGCGCTTCCTGGCGGGTTGCTAGGTCAAGCTGCGATTGAATGCGCGCCAGGTCGGCAGCGGCCTGGCGTTCGCGCAGGCTCAATGCGGTGTCGTCCAGCACGGCCAGCGCATCGCCGCGGCGAACGTGCTGGCCGACTTCCGCGATGCGGACGATACGGCCGCTCTGTTCCGCGGCGATGCGGGCGTCCTCGCGGCTGATAACGCTGCCGGGCGCCCAGTGGCGAGGCGCGAACGAAGTCGTCACCGCCGGGGCGACGCTGACGATCGCCGGAGGCGGCGTCTGTGCTTTTGGCGGCGCGCTGGCGTCGGCTTCGTGGTCCAGCAGAAGCAGTGCGGCCGGACTTGCGAGTGCGGCGGCGAGCAGGCATTTGGATAGCAGGCGCATGGGGGAATCTCCAAAACTCGAGTGGTATCAGGTGGCGGATTGCGGCAGCGCTTCGGCATGCCGGGTGTCGGGGGACCGATGCGCGGCCAGCCGCAGCAACGCGGGCACCAGCACCACGGTGAACAGCAGGCTGAGCGCAACGCCGCCGACGGTGACGGCCGCCAGACCGCGATAGATGATCGCGCCGGGTCCCGGATTCATCGCCATCGGCAATGCACCCAGTACACCGGTGAGCGCGGCGATCAGGATGGGCCGCAGCCGTTGTTCCAGCGCCTGCTGCAACGCGCTGTCGAGATCCGCGCCAGCGGCTTGCGCTTCGCGCGTCTGTGCGACCAGCAGGATGGCGTTGTTGATCACCATGCCCAGCAGCATGATGAAACCGATCATCGATAGCAGGTCCAGGGTTTGGCCGGCGGCAAGATCCAATGCACGCAAACCCAGTACGCCGCCCAGTACCGCCATCGGCAGGGTCGCCATGACGAAGGCGCTGTCGCGCAACGAGCGGAACATCGCGGCCATCAGCATGAACAGCACCAGCAAGGCCATGGCGAAATTGCTGCCCATGCTGCGCACGACTTCACCCAACCGATCCGCGCTGCCGGAGATGCGGATGGCGGCATCGGGAGGCAGCGTCCCGCGCAAGGCGGGCACTACTTCGCCGTTGACGATGTCCAGCGCTGCTTCCAACGACAAGGCAGCGGGCGGGTCGACCGTGAGCGTGACGGTACGGCGGCGGTCGATGCGGCGCATCTGGTTGGGTGCCAGCACGGTGTCGACTTGGGCCAGTTCGTTGAGGCTGAGAATGCTGCCGGCAGGTGTCGCCAGCGGCGCAACGCCCAGCCGCTCGAAGGCGTTCTCGCGGTCGCTGCGCAGAATGATCGGCAACCGGCGATCGCCATCGAAGTATTCGCCCAGCCATTGCCCGTCGCCGAGCGTGCGCACCACCGTGCCGAGCTCCGGACGCTTCCAACCGACTTCCGCCAAGCGCCGGTCGTCCGGATTCACTCGCAGCTCCGGCGTACCGGCATCGGCGTTGGGCCAGGCCTGCACGTTGGCGCCGGGAAAGCGTTCGCTCAACAGCCGCCGGCCAGCTTCGGCGGCCAAGGTCAGCGCATCGCCGTCGGTGTGTTGGAGATGGATCGCGATCGCACGCGCGGACCCGCCGAAGCTGCCGAACAATTCGCCTTCGCTGGCGAATGCGCGGGTATCGGGAAAACCGACCACGACTTCATCGCGCACGATCCGCTCCAGTTCGCCGATGTCGTCCGGATTCACTACGCGCGCGCCGATGGTGCCGCCACCGGGCCAGAGATTGAGATACCAGTTGCTCAGTTGCGGCGGCTTTTTGCCTTCAAAGTAGGGACGCATGCGCTCCAGCAGGATCGGCGCGATCTCGCGATTCACACGCTCGGGACTCATGCCCGGCGGGAAATTGAAGATCGCATCCACCGCCGCGCGCTTGACCGGAGGCAGGTAATCGATCTGCGGCATCCACGCCACTGCCAGCAATGCCGGCAGCAGCACCAGCGAACCCACCCAGGCCCATTGCCGACGGCGGCCGTCGGTGACGCGCAGCGCCCATTGGCTGACACGCGCCCAGGTGCGGCCGCTGTCGTCGCGCGGCCGCTGCCGCAGCCAACGGCCGGCGGCGGCCGGCAGCACGGTGACGGCAATCAGCAGCGAAATGCCGACGGCGAGCGAAATGGTCAACGCAAGATCCGCGAACAACTGACCTTCCACGTCTTCCATGAAGATCACCGGCAGGAACACCGCGACCGTGGTCAGCGTGGAAGCGACCAGCGCGCCGCCGACCTGCCGGGTGCCTTCGAACGCGGCCTGCGCCGCCGACAGCCCCGATTCGCGCAGGCGAACGATGTTCTCCGCCACTACTACCGCAGCGTCCATCACCATGCCGACGGCGAATGCCAGCCCGGCCAGCGAGATGACATTGAGGCTGCGACCGGTCAGCTTCAGCACGATGAAGGTCGCCAGCAGCGAGATCGGAATGGCGCACGCGATCAACGCAGTGGCGCGCACGTCGCGCAGGAACCACCACAGGCAGCCCACTGCCAGCGCAACGCCGGCGAACAAGCTTCCGGATAACAAGCCGATGGCCCGATTGATGAAGACCGAGGCGTCGAAACTCTGCGCGATCTCCAACCCTTGCGGGCGCAATTCGGTTTCCCGGACTTCGGCGATCACCTTCTTCACTTCATCCAGCGTGTCCAATACGTTGGCGCCGCTTTCACGCAGGATGCGCAAACCGATCGCGGGATTGCCGTTCTGATAGGCGTAGAAGCGCTGCTCGGGTCGCTTCACTTCCACGGTGGCGACGTCGCCAAGCCGAATAGGCCGGCCGTCGCGCCACGCCAGGATCAGATCGCCGAGTGCCTGCGGCGTGTAGCGGCCGGCGAAGCGCAGGATGTATTCGCGGCGTCCCGATTCGATCACGCCGCCGGACATGTCCGTGGCGCGCGCGGCCTGCGCGGCGATTTCCGGAATCTGGATGCCCAGTGCCGCGGCGCGTTCCAGGTTCAGCGTGATGGTCAGTTCTTCCGGCGCGCCGCCGTTGATTTCCACACCGGCAACGCCTTCCACCGCCGAGATCCGCGGCACGATGCGGTCTTCGATCATCTGCCGGTAGTCGAGGATGTCGCCGGGCGTGCCGGGGAGTTTCTGCACGAAGAAATAGGTCAGCGAATTGTTGGCGTTGTCGGCGCCGGCCTGCACCACCGGCGGATTGGCATCGCGGGGCAGGGGCGGCAGCCGGTTCATCCGCGCCAGCACCTCGACCAGCATGGCGTCCATATCGCTGCCGACCGCGAAGGTCAGGTTGATGACGCTGTTGCCGGCGTTGATGTTGGAGGCGATTTCCTCAAGGCCCGGCAGGCCCTGCATCACCGCTTCGATGGGCTCGACGATTTCCGATTCCAGTTCCTGTGGCGATGCAGCACGCCAGGTGGTCTGGATGGACATCTGCGGGCGCTCGATGTCGGGGAACAACTGCAGAGGGAGCGCCATCAGGCTCAGGGCGCCGAACAGGCAAACCATGGCCACGGTGACCGCGACGGCGGCGGGGTTGCGAAGGGCGGCTTCGGTGATTTTCATCGCGGCGTCTACGGAGGAGGCGGGCGCACGATGCGATCTATTACGAGGATCGTTATGGGCCGAAAGTCACAGCCGGGCGGCTTATGCGGCCAGCCGTGGAGGTTATGCGCCGAAGCGTTGGGCCGAGTGCCGAATTGTTCCTTTGTAGGAGCGATGTAAGTCGCGATGAGGCTTTACCGGTAAAGCCTCATCGCGACTCACATCGCTCCTACAAAGAGGCAGCGAAGATTCAAATCAACAACGAAAGCTTCTCGCGATACGTGCGCGAGAGCTTCAACTCCTGGCCGCAGTCCAGGCGCAGGAAGCTCTCGCCATTGGCGTGCGGGCGAAGTTCCACCACGCGCCTTGCGTTGATGATGGTGGAACGGTGAATACGCGGGAAGCGTTGCGGGTCCAGCTGCTTTTCCAGTTCGCGCATGGTGGCGCGCAGGATCAGCGTGTCCTGATCGGTGTGGATGCACATGTAGTCGCCCGCCGCGTCGATCCAGCGAATCGAATTCAGTTCCACCTTGATCGTGCGGCCGCCATCGCGCACCGCCAATTTGTCTTCGCGGCGCAGATGGGCCAGATAGTCGGGCTGCAGCGCCTCGTCCAGTTCCAGCGGATGTCCGCTCAGTTGGCCCAGCAGATCCAACAGATGGGCACAGTGGCCGCTGGCGGCGCGTTGCGCTCGTGTCTCGCGAACCCGCGCCAGGGCCTGATGCAGGCGGCTGTCTTCGACCGGCTTGAGCAGGTAGTCCACCGCCGAGGCTTCGAACGCGCGGATCGCGTAGTGATCGTAGGCCGTGACGAAAACCACCAGCGGCATCTCCGCCGCCGGGACATGGCGAAGCGTGGCGAATCCGTCGACGCCGGGCATCTGCACGTCCAGGAACATCAAGTCCGGACGCAGCGTGTGCACCGCGGCGATCGCGGCGGCGCCGTCGCCGTACTGGCCGACGATCTCGATATCGGGGTGGTCCGCCAGGCGCAATTCCAGGCCGCGACGGGCCAGGGGTTCGTCGTCCACTAGCAGCGTGCGGATCTTGGTACTGGGCAAGACGGCGGTATCCATTGCGTCGGTTTCAGTCTCGTGACGGATCGGTGACTTCGAATGGCAATCGCAGGCAGACTTCGATGCCACGCGGCAGATTGCGTACCGAGAATCCGCTGGCATCGCCATAGAGCACGTTCAAACGCTCGCGGGTATTGCGCAGGCCGACGCCCTTGCCGGGCGGCAGCTCGCTGCCTTCCAGCGACGAGCATCCCGGACCGTTGTCGATGACTTTCAACACCAGCTGCGCGCCATCGCGGCGCGCTTCGATGCGTAGCGTGCCTCCGGCCACTTCGCGGGCGACGGCGTACTTGATGGCGTTTTCCACCAGCGGTTGCAGCAGCAGGCTGGGCAGCAGAGCGCGCCAACAGTCAGCGTCGATATCGGTTTCTATGCGCAGGCGTTCGGCAAAGCGGATTTTCTCGATGCCCAGGTACAGCGTCAGTGCGTCCAGCTCTTGTCGCAACGTCACCCGCTGCATGGGATCGTTGTCCAGCGAATGGCGCAGGAATGCCGACAGGCTTTGCACCATGCGGTTGGCGGTGGCGTTGTCGCGATCCAGGATCAGGGTAGAGATAGCGTTGAGCGTGTTGAACAGAAAATGCGGGTTGAGCTGATAGCGCAGCATCTTCAATTGCGCCTGGTGCGCCATGCTGCGGGCAGCCAATGCCCGTTGCGTTTCGTCCTGCAGTTGCCGGTAGTACTTCACGCCCAGATACATGCCTACCCAGGCCAGGATCACGTAGATATAGCTCAACGCATACGCGACATAGGCCAGCCGGCTCTCGTGCACGCAGGTGGGGCAGACATCGACCAGCACGCTGCGAGTAACCTGGTTCATGATCGCCGAGACAGCCAGCACCGGCACCACCATGATGACCAGCAGACGCATTGGCGGCTGGCCCCAGCAGGCACGCAGGATGAAGCGTAGCCCCAACGTTGCCAGGGCGCCGGTGGTGGCTGCGGTCAGTGGCACCATCCAATAGCCGGGCGGCTTGCCATACGCCAGCGCGGACAGGTAGCCCAGGCTGAAGTAACCGGCCCATCCTCCTAGGTGCAATAGCCAGAACAACTGTTCGCTACGGGGCAGCACGAGCGGGTGGGGTGCGGCGATAGCCATGTTCGGATCACGAAGGACGCTAGTGGCGCCATGCTAACGCGGCTTGCCGGTAGTGCTGGCAACGCTTTGTCGGATTTTCGGCTCGCTTGGCCGCAATGGTTTTCGCTGGCAGGTTCTTGGCGTCCATGGCGGGCTCGCCGGCAGCGGCCCGATTCGCAACGAGGCTGCGCAAATTTGCGGCGGCCGGAACGCGTGCGCCGGCAGCAGTCCGAGAAAAAACAGTAGCTTGGCGTTTACTGTTGCGCCCGCTGACGCGGTTTTGGTAACCCTACGTCTTGTATTTTGGATCGATCCAATCAGGGTGGCCTGAAATCACGCGAGGGTCTTCTGGGAATGTGGCTTCGGGCGGCCTCCTCTTTTTCACTTCACGGCGCGGATAGGTGGTGGTTTGAATATTCGACATTGCGTTGCACTGCTACTCGGCCTGATGACGGCGGTGGTCGGTTTTCCGGGGTTTGCCCAGGCGCTTGTGCCGCAGCCGCAACAGGTCGAGTCGCGCCATGGCGCCTTCGTCCTGGACTCGCAAGTGCGCATCCTTGCGCCCAACGATGCGCGTAGTCGCGAGATCGCGCAGTTCCTGCGCGAGAGCATCGCCCGGGATACCGGCATCGAACTGATTTCCGACGCGGGCGGAAAACCCATCGAACTGCGACTGGATCCGCGCATCGAAGGCGAGGAAGCCTATCGATTGACGGTCGCGCCGAAGCGCATCGTGCTGGCGGCATCGCATCCTCGCGGACTGTTCTGGGCGGTCCAGACTCTGCGTCAGTTGTTGCCGGTTGCGCCCGGGGGTGCGTCGTCTTTGTCCATACCGGCGATGCGTATCGAGGATGCGCCGCGGTTTTCCTATCGCGGCCACATGCTCGATGTCGGCCGGCACTTCATGCCGGTCGACTTCGTCAAGAAACAAATCGACCTGCTTTCGTACTACAAGATCAACACGTTCCGCTGGCATCTGACCGAGGACCAAGGCTGGCGCATCGAGATCAAGAAGTACCCTCGGCTGACCGAGGTCGGCGCATGGCGTACGGAAGCCGATGGCAGCCGCTACGGCGGGTACTACACACAGGATCAAGTGCGCGAGGTGGTGGAGTACGCGCGCCAGCGCAACATCATGGTGATCCCGGAAATCGAAATGCCGGGGCACGCATCGGCGGCGCTCGCTTCGTACCCTCATTTGTCTTGCCGCAAGCAGCCGATTGCCGTACCGACGGGGTGGGGCGTGTTCAAGGACGTGTATTGCGTGGGCGATGAATCGACGTTCGAGTTCATCGAGGACGTATTGGACGAAGTTATCGCGCTGTTCCCCGCCCCCTATCTGCACATCGGCGGCGACGAAGTGCCCAAGGACCGCTGGCGCGAGAGCGCCTCCTCGCAGCGCCGCATGCGCGAGGAAGGTCTGAGCGACGAGCACGGACTGCAGAGCTACTTCATCCGCCGCGTCCAGCGATATCTCGCCGGCAAGGGCAAGACGCTGATCGGCTGGGACGAGATTCTTGAGGGCGGAGCCGACCGCGATGCCATCGTCGAGGTCTGGCGTGGCGAAGGCGAGGGCGCCAAAGCGCTGGCCAACGGCAACCGCATCATCTCCGCGAGTCCGTTCTACTTGGATTCGGCGTTGGAAAAACTGACCTTGGAAAAGGTCTACACCACGGAAGTGCTGGCGCCTTCCTTTGCGCCGTACGCGAAGCAAGTGCTGGGAGCCGAGGCGCCGCTATGGACCGAGCGGGTAACGCCGCTCAATGCCGAGGCGATGCTCTATCCGCGTTTGCTGGCCTTCGCCGAAACCACATGGACGCCGCCGGAACGCCGCGACTATGCCGATTTCCGCAAACGCCTGGAGCCTCATTACGCCAGGCTACGGAAATGGAAAGTGGGGTACGGCCCGGAAGACCGGAATCTGGTGAATTATCGTCTCGCCCGAGTTCCCGCCGAACATGTGTGGCGTCTCGATGCCGCTCGCGGATTTGCCGATCTGAAGTTGCATTACACGCTCGATGGCAGCGACCCCGATATTAATTCCGCGTCGTTCACGGATGCGCTGACGCTGCGCGAGCCCGCGTTGCTGAAGGTCGTGCCGTTTCGCGATGGCCGCGCTTACGCTGTCCCGCGAGCCTCCGCCATGAAGGCCCACAAGGCCTTGGATGCGAAGATCGAATGGTCGGCGCCGCCACAGCGGAACTACCGGCAGGCCGGCGATGGCGTGCTGGTCGATGGCCTGCTCGGAGGCGACCAGCATGACGATGGACTATGGACCGGCTGGCAGGGCGAGGATCTTCGCGCCACGGTCGACCTGGGCCAAACCACGGCGGTGCGTTCGGTCGCGATGCGATTCCTGCAGCAGAGCGGCTCGTGGATACTGTTGCCGCGTGCGGTCCGCTATTACGCCTCGCGCGACGGACGTCATTGGCGGCGCCTGCAGGCGACCTCCATCGATGTGAATGCGCTGGACGAACAGCGGTCGATCAGGGATGTGCGCTATACGGCGCCCAAACCATTCGATGCCCGTTACATACGTGTCGAAATCGATCAGTTCGGTACGCTTCCTGCCGGCCACAATGGCGCGGGTAGCCCGGCTTTCTTCTTCGTCGACGAGATCGTGGTGGAGTGATGCAGCCGGTGTGATGTTGTGCGCTCGCGTGGCTGCAGCCCGGGAACGGACTGCAGCCGGATACACTCACGGATCACAGCGATCAAGGCAGCTGCGAGCGCAACCCCACCGCGATGCGGTTCCATGCGTTGATGAGGGCGACCGCATAGGTCAGTTCGGCGATCTGGGCTTCGTTGAAGTGCGGTAACAGCGCCTGATACACAGCGTCCGGCGCGCGCGTGGCGCCGACATTGGTCAGGCTTTCGGCCCACGCCAGCGCGGCGCGTTCGCTTTCATCGAAGAAAGGACTTTCGTCCCAGCCTGCCAGCGTATCCAGTTTGCGCGGATCGACGCCTAGCTTGCGTAGGGTGGTGCCATGCATGTCGAGGCAGAACGTGCAGCCATTGAGTTGCGATACGCGCTGGTCGATCAAGGCCAGCAAGGTGTGATCCAGGCTGCCATGGTGGTGCAACTGGTAGCTGAGCTTCGCCAGTGCCTGGCAGGCGCTGGCGGCGTGGACGGTATGGTCGATGCGGGGAGAGGACATGGTGTTGTCGTTCCTGTGGGTGACGCGACCACGGCGGCCGCGTTTCATCAGGAAGACGGGCTGGCGCATCGCAGCGTGACGCCCTTGCCGCGACGCAGTGTTTCATGGGTGCGTCACACGCAACTTGTCCGGGTTGGCCACGTTCAACAGCTCCACGATGGTGTCGCCATCGCTGACCGCCACGAGCACCGCGGCCAACTGGCCATTGCGGTAACGCAGGATGGCAGGTTCGCCATTGACCGCGCCGATGCGCCACTCCACCGCAGGGTCCTGACGGCGATAGGCAGCCCAGAACAACCGCGCGATGCGCTCGCGTCCCAACAGCGGGCGAATGACGGCGACGGCTTTGCCTCCGCCATCGGATATCAGCCGCGCATCCTCGTGCAGCAGCGCAGAGATGGCCGGTTGGTCGCCGGTGCGTGCGGCGTGCATGAAGCGTTCCAGCAACCGCCGGTGGTGTTCCGGCGCCACGTCGAAGCGTGGCCGCGCCGCCCGCACACGTTCGCGAGCGCGGTGCACCATCTGGCGGCAATTGGCCTCCGATTGGTCGAGCAAGGGCGCGATCTGTGCGTATTCGTAGTCGAACGCTTCCTTCAGCAGGAAGGCGGCGCGCTCTTCCGGGCCCAACCGTTCGAGCACCGCCAGGAACGCCAGCGACACTTGTTCGGCCAGTTCGGCGTGGTGCTGGGGATCGGGAGACTCATCGATCTGGAGAGGCTCCGGCAGCCAAGGGCCCACGTAGCTGGTGCGTTGCGTCTTCGCCGCCCGCAACCGGTCGATGCCCAGGCGCGTGGTGGTCGTCACCAGCCAGGCCTCCGGCTCGCGGATGCTGGCCTGGTCGGCCTGGCGCCAACGCAGCCAAGCGTCCTGGACCACGTCCTCGGCGTCGCTGCGGCTGCCGAGCAGCTTGTAGGCCAGGCCGAACAGGCGGGGGCGGTGGATTTCGAATAGGTTCTCGGTGTTCATAAAGTCCAGGACGAAGCAGGGTGGCTGGCTGTGACACGCCGATCCCGGGTTCAACTTTGGCCTAAAATGTCGGACTCCGCCCGCTACCCACCGGCAGCTGCCCGCGTCCATGAGCACGATCAAGCAAGAAGACCTTATCCAATCCATCGCCGACGCGCTGCAGTACATCAGCTACTACCATCCCGTCGATTACATCAAGAATCTTGCCGCCGCTTACGAGCGCGAAGAGTCGCCGGCCGCCAAGGATGCCATCGCCCAGATCCTGATCAATTCGCGCATGTGCGCCGAAGGGCATCGCCCGATCTGCCAAGACACCGGCATCGTCACGGTGTTCCTGGAAATCGGTATGAACGTGCGCTGGGACGACGCCACGATGGGTGTGGAAGACATGGTCCACGAAGGCGTGCGCCGCGCCTACAACCATCCGGACAACAAGCTGCGCGCCAGCGTGCTGGCCGACCCGGCCGGCAAGCGCACGAACACCAAGGACAACACGCCGGGCGTGGTGAACATGAAGATCGTGCCGGGCGATACCGTCGATGTGATCGTCGCCGCCAAGGGTGGCGGCTCGGAAGCGAAGTCGAAGTTCGCCATGCTCAACCCGTCCGACTCGATCGTCGACTGGGTGCTCAAGACCGTACCGACGATGGGCGCCGGCTGGTGCCCGCCGGGCATGCTCGGTATCGGCATCGGCGGCACCGCCGAGAAGGCGATGCTGCTGGCCAAGGAAGCCTTGATGGAGCCGATCGACATCACCGACCTGCAGGCGCGTGGTCCAAGCAATCGCGCCGAAGAACTGCGCCTGGAACTCTACGAAAAGGTCAACGCGCTGGGCATCGGTGCGCAGGGCCTGGGCGGCCTGACCACTGTGCTCGACATCAAGGTCAAGGACTACCCGACCCACGCCGCCAACTTGCCGGTCGCGATGATCCCCAACTGCGCCGCCACCCGCCACGCGCATTTCACCCTGGACGGCAGCGGCCCGGTGATGCTGGACCCACCCTCGCTGGAGGATTGGCCGAAGCTGACCTACGACGCTTCCAAAGGCCGTCGCGTCAATCTGGATACGCTGACGAAAGAGGACGTCGCCAGTTGGAAGCCCGGCGAAGTCCTTCTGCTCAACGGCAAGCTGCTGACCGGCCGCGACGCCGCGCACAAGCGTATGGTCGACATGCTCAACAAAGGCGAAGCGCTGCCGGTGGATCTACGCGGCCGTTTCATCTACTACGTCGGCCCGGTCGACCCGGTACGCGACGAGGTCGTCGGCCCTGCCGGTCCGACCACCGCCACGCGCATGGACAAGTTCACCGAACAGGTCCTGGCGCAAACCGGCCTGATGGGCATGGTCGGCAAAGCCGAGCGTGGCCCGGCAGCCATCGAGGCGATCAAGAAACATCAATCCGCCTACCTGATGGCGGTGGGCGGCGCGGCCTATCTGGTTTCCAAAGCGATCAAGGCCGCCAAGGTCGTGGGCTTCGCCGACTTGGGCATGGAAGCGATCTACGAATTCGAAGTGCAGGACATGCCGGTGACGGTCGCGGTCGATTCGCAGGGCGAGTCCGTGCACAAGACGGGTCCGAAGGAATGGCAGGCGCGTATCGGCAAGATTCCGGTGCTGGTGGAATAAGTCGATGAAGGCAATATGGCGAGCAGTGCTGCTGTCAGCGGTTTTTGCGCCTTCGCTCGCCATTGCCGGCGCGGCAGATCACGAGCTGTCGCTGGGAGGCATCGCACTGGGCGAACCGGAATCGTCCGTACTTGGCGCGTTCGGACAGCCGACGGCTCGAACCGTCACGGACTCCGACTACTTGCCTGTTCGACTGTCTTTTCCGCACTTCATGGTGTTGCTGGATGAGCACGGCGTGGGCGGGATGATCAGTTCGGACGGGAAGCTCTGCACGCCCAAGGGTGTGTGTCCCGGCATGTTCTACGCCAGTGCTAAGCGTGCTTACGGTGCGGACTTGGTCACCGAACAAGTCGATGGTTCGCCGAGGGGATATGTCTACGGCGACGGCTGCTGGCTGGAGTTTGAGACCGAATCCGAACGCATCAAGACTATCGAAGTCGCATGCAGTCCATGATTGGCCGGCGTATCCGTGCCGGCGAGCGTTTTGCAGATATCCAACCTTGATGGAGTTTCCCCCTTGCACACCACGCTCTACTACTCCCGCAGCACCGCCAGCCTGGTCGTCCACTGGCTGTTGATCGAACTCGATGTGCCGCACGAATTGCACGAACTGGACTTCGACAAGCGCGACCAGAAATCTCCGGAATACCTGAAGATCAATCCCGCCGGCGTCGTGCCGACGCTGGTGATCGATGGACAGGTACTGACCGAGGCGGCCGCGATCGTAATGCATCTGGCCGATACGCATCCCAAGGCGGATCTGGCGCCGGCATTGGGAACAGCGGAGCGCGCTCAGTACTACCGCTGGATGTTCTTCTGCGCCAATACCCTGCAGTCCGCTTATCGCGCCTGGTTTTATCCCACCGAACCGGCGGGTGAGACGCAAGTGGAAGCCGCCAAGGCACAAGCACGCGGCAAACTGGAAGCCGCCTGGCAGCAGGTTGCCGACCATCTGGAAGCCCATGGCCCCTACCTACTGGGCGATAAGCGATCCGCTGCCGATTTCCTGCTGACCATGCTCATGCGTTGGTCGCGCAACATGCCCAAGCCAACCGACAGTTGGCCGGTGCTGCACGCCTATGCACAACGCATGAAAGCCATGCCGAGTTTCCGGCAAGTCTATGCCCGCGAAGGGCTCACCGACTGGACCTGACTCAGCACCTTCTCCCCGTAGCAGCGGCGTCGGTCGCGATCGCTCATGGCGTTCGCGTCGCAACGGCGTCGCCGCGACCGGAAGACAGCATCAGTCCACGTACTCGTGGAATTTCTTGCCGCCCTGGAACGGCATCAAATGCTGGCGAAGGATTCCGCGCGGCACCGTTTCCAGCTTCATCACGCCGTATTCTTCCGGCCATTCCTCTTGTCGGCGCGGCAGCTTGAACGTGCCCATCAGCATATCCACCAACGGCAGGTGGATGGCGTAGTTCACGTCCAGGTAGTCCTTGTGTCGCGCGTGATGCCAATGGTGATAACGCGGCAGCACTAACAAGTACTCCAAGACACCGAAGCGGATGCCCAGGTTGGCATGCGCCAGTACCGCCTGCAGGCCGACCAGGATCACGTAGGCGTTCACCGCCGATGCCGAAAACCCCAGGATCAGCAGCGGCAGCAGCACTGCGCTACGGGTCATCACGATCTCGACGAAATGGATGCGGGAACCGGCCAGCCAGTCCATTTCGCGGCTGGAGTGGTGCACCGCGTGGAAGCGCCAGAGCCAGGGGATGTTGTGGTACGCCCGGTGCAGCAGCGCCTGTGCCAAGTCGGCCACGAACACCGCGATCAGGAACTGTGCCCAGACCGGCAATGATTGGATGGCGTCCTTCAGCGCGGGGAATGCGGCCAGCCCGGCGATGGTGGAAGTGGATGCGGTCACCAGGATCAGGATGAACTGTACCAGCACGTGGCTCATGAAGAAATACGCCACGTCGGTCCGCCAGCCGGGGCGCAAGGGCGAGATTCGGCGCTTGCCCAAGTAGTGCTCCAGCGGCACGAACACCAGCGCGGAAAAGAACAGCGAGATCACGAACCAATCCAGCCCGAGCGAGTACGGCGTCTTGCCGATACCGTCGAACTGCACATTGGTGCCGCCCAGCAGCACCGCCAGTGTGGCGCCGCCGACGCCTATCAGCGCAATGCGCTTGTTGCGGTCGCGCAGGATGGCCAGCGTGCCCATCGCGAATGCCACCGCCAGGCCGATCAGCAACAAGTGGCGGGCGAAGGTCTCGCTATAGACCGCGCGGAATTCCTTGCTGGTCAATAGTTCCGGGTAGTGGAAGCAGAGCACCCCGAACAGGCTCAGCGAGCCGAGCAGGGCAGACGAATAGGCAAAGAAAGAGCGGCGTTGGCGTTCCATGCGATAGATCGGTAGTCAGGTCGCATGAAGCATATCCGACGAAGCGGGGCCGGAAACACCGGCGGCGGGGAGCGGCCTTTTCTTACTGCCTGAGAACGGACCCTTCGAACAGCAAGGTATCCGATTCCCCATTCCCGGCCCCGGTCTTTCAGAACCACTCCAGCAACGAAATCCCGACGCCCACATAGGTCGCCTTGTGGTTGTAGTCGATCATGCTTTCGCCATAGCCATGAAACGCCTGGAGGTGGCCACGGAAGCTGCGGTTGATCGGGAAGCCCCAATCCACCTGCAAGGCGCCGTGCGATTTGTCGCCGCCACGCAGCGAGTGGCGTCCCAATAGCGTGAACTCATGGCCGTTGTTGCTGTAGACCAGCATCGCATCGCCGCGGCCGATGTAGTTCTGGATATCCGGATTGTCGTCGTCGTTGCCGTCGGGCACGCGCCACCACGGACGCAGGATGAAAGCCCAGTTCTCGCGGTCCAAGCCGATGTTGAGGATCACCCGGTTCCAACTGCGCGATAGCGGGTCGCTGCGTCCGTTGGATTGGTGGTTGAGGCCGATGCTGGTCATGCGGCCTTTCCAGCCGCCCAGACTGTAGTTGTTGCGGAAGACCAGCATCACTTCGGGTTCGTAGTTGGTCTCGCGGAACGGACGCGATTCGTCGCTGTTGAAAACCTGCCAGCGCGAGCTCTGCGTATAAGCGCCCCACAGGTCGCCGTTGTCGCCGAACAGGTTCTCCGCAAACTTGGTTTTGAAGCTGAGCTGGAACTTGGTTTCGGTAGGCTGCAGTGGCAGCGGCTCGGTCACCGTATTGCGCGGGTTCGGCGAGTGCGGCAACTCATTGGCATCGCTGGTCCAGAACACCGGCAGCAGATACACAGGCTTGTAGCCACGCATCTGGAACACGCCGAGCTTGGAGTCCTTGGCCAATTCCCAGCGGCTGTCCAGCAACGATCCGCGGCCGGCGTTGGCGATGGCACTCTCGACGGCAGGGTCGTCGCTGCGGAACAGGGCACCCATTTTCCGGTGGGCGCGTTCGCGCAATGTTCCGCCGGCGTCCTGGTCGGTTTTCCGATCTGTTTCGGCGGCCGTGGCTTCGGCATCCGCCTTCAAGGTATCCAGCGGCGTTCGCCCCAGCGCGGCGTCATAACAGGCCAGCCGGACGGCGTCGGTTTCGATAGAGAGACAGGCCTCCGGCGTGGACGGGTGAGGAGACGACTCCTGAGCGAAGGCCGGTGCGGCGAAGGTAATGGAAATTACCAGCGGCAGGGATCGGGTTTGCAGTTTCATAAAGCAGACTCGTCGGGGGAGGGAAGTCGCGCTGGATTGTGCCCCAGACCGCCAGGCGGCTGGTAACTACCAGGCGGCTGGTAGTCAGAAGAACCAAGCGAACACGAACAACCCCAGCATGGCGAACGCCAGCCCCAGCTTCAGCACCACGCCGACCACGATACCCAGCCAAGTTCCCAGGCCGACCTTGGTCGCCTGACCCAGCTCGCGTCCATGCCAGAGCTCGCCCAGCAGTGCGCCCACGAAAGGCCCGGCGAACAGCCCGATGGGGCCGAAGAACAATCCGGCAAAAGTGCCAAGCACCGCGCCGAGCAAGGCTTTCCGGCTGGCGCCTACGCGCTTGGCCCCGATCAGGGTGGCGAAGATATCGACCCCGACCGACAGCAGGGTCAGCAGCCCAAGCACCACCAGGACACCCCAGCCGATCTGCTGAAAATCACCCGCCCAGGCCGCCAACAACATGCCCAGGAACACCAGAGGCAAACCGGGCAGCGCCGGCAAAACCACCCCGGCGATACCGACCAGAATCAGGACCACAGCAAGGACGTAGTAGAGCGACTGGGGATCCAAGCAATTCTCCTAATGGAATCAAGGGGTTGGGGGTAGCTTACGGGTACGGCACAATGTTTGCATTTTCACAAATGCCGGGTTACTGTGCGGCCGCTGTGTTTGCCAAGGTCACCGTGAATCGTGGCCTGATGCGGTAGATCCATGATCCGCTACATCGTTTGAACCTCGCTTCCTCCTTGCAACCAGCCGCCGTCAGGCGTTTCCACCACCCGCTTCAAGGAGTAAGTAGATGGCCGACAAAGAAACCGGAACCGTGAAATGGTTCAACGATGCCAAAGGCTTTGGTTTTATCAGCCGTGAAAATGGCGAAGATGTGTTCGTGCACTTCCGTGCTATTCAAAGCCAAGGCTTCAAAAGCTTGAAGGAAGGTCAGAAGGTCAAGTTCACTGTCGTGCAGGGTCAGAAGGGTTTGCAAGCTGACGCTGTCGAGGCGCTGTAATCCAGACGCATCGGATAGCACGCTGTGCAGTGCTGACTTCTCGAAAAAAGCCCGACATAGTTCGGGCTTTTTTTGTCGCCAAAGAAACAGAAACGGCCCGCAAGCGGGCCGTTTCTTCATCGCTACCGTTGACGTCTCGCTTCAGCGAGGTGCTGCACTCAGCGCAGCACCACTTTACCGTTCTGGATGCGGACGTAGGTGTTCTCGCGGATGCCGCCAAGATCATGCTGATTGATCACGACACGGCGGCCATCATCCATGCGCACGGTGAGGTTGTACGTGTCGCCGGTAGTACGCTTCTGGATCGCGTTGCCGGCAACTGCACCGGCGACCGCGCCAGCGGCGGTGGACACGTTCTTGTTGCCATCGCTGCCGCCGGTCTGCTGCGAGATTTCGCGGCCGGCGACCGCGCCTACGATGCCGCCCAGGATGGCGCCCGTAGCCGACGGCGCGCTGCGGCCGGACGGGACTACTTCGATGCGTTCGACGATGCCGCAATCGGCGCAGTAGCGGGACGAAGCCGGAGCCGAGCTGTAGCCGCCTCCGCCATAGCTTCCGCCACCGTAGCCGGGTGAAGAGGTAGCGCAACCGGCCAAGGCGGTTACGACGATGGTGCCCACGGCAAGCATACGGATGTTCATGTGGTTCTCCTGAGGTTTGTGCGCAGACACTGCATTGGTTCTGTATCGCGTACGCATGCGTTCGCGTTCGCGCCGCGGTGCCGCAGCACCACGTGCCGGCATCGTGTACGTACCAGCGTGAACTGAATGCCAATCCCCGCGGTCAGCGGTCGCGCGATGTCAGGATCAATTCAGCCGCGGAAGTCCTGATGGCAGCCCTTGCAGCTTTCCTTGGCCTGCTCGACCACCGCCGTGGCTGCGGCGCAGTCGGTGGGCGGTGCGGTCAGCACGGCATCGAGCTTGGCGCGGAATTGACTGGCATGGCCGGAAAAGCGCTGATCGTCCGCCAGTTCGGGGAAGGCCATTTCCAAGTCGTTGGCCATCAGCCTAAGGGCGCGTACGTGCGGCACGGTGTCGGTGGCGGCGCAGCGGTTCTGCGTTACTTTTTGATTGAGCAGGCCGAAGTGCTTGTCCATCACATGCATCACGCTGTCGGGATAAGGATCCTGCCGCGCTTGAAGTGCGCGGACCGCCATCACCGTAGCGACAGCGCCGACCAGAAGGCCGATCAGGAACAGGAAGAAATAGCGGGATGCGTTGCTGGCCATGCGGCGGGCTCCTTATGGATGCGGCACTCAAATAGTTTGGGTGCCTTCGTTTTTCCTCCCTCGCATCGCGGGGAGGGCAAGGGTAGGGGTGATTCGGTCGACTCCAAACTGACTTTGTTTTTCGAATCAATTGTGGATGACCGAGGCATAGTACGACGCACATCCAGGGTTTCGCCACGTCTACAATAGTGAGATGAAGAAAGAACTCAGGGACCGTTTTGCCGGCATCGACCGCTTGTATGGACAAGGTGCGGTGGAACGCTATGCGCGCAGCCGCGTGGCCATTGTCGGATTGGGTGGTGTGGGCTCCTGGCTGGTGGAAGCGTTGGCGCGTTCCGGTGTCGGCCATCTCACATTGATCGACGCCGACGATATCTGCGTTTCCAACACCAATCGGCAACTGCCGGCGCTGGAAGGCCAGTACGGGCGCAACAAAGCGGAGGCAATGGCCGAACGTTGCCGCGCCATCAATCCGCTGATCGAAGTGGATGTGGTGCCCTCGTTTCTTACCGGCAGCAATCTCGAACAATTGCTGGATCGCAATTTCGACCTGGTGCTGGATGCCTGCGACAGCTTCCGCACCAAGGTGGAAACCATTGCCTGGTGCCGCCGCCGAAAATTGCCCATCGTGGTGTCCGGTTCGGCAGGCGGACGTACCGATCCCACTCAGATCCGTCTACGCGATCTGTCGCGCACCGAACACGATGCGTTGCTGGCATTGATACGCAAGAAGCTGCGCAGCGAGTTCAACTTTCCCAAGAATCCGGACCGCTACTTTGGCGTGCAAGCCGTGTATTCACTGGAGAACGTCAAATATCCACAAGCCGACGGCAGCGTCTGCGGCTTGCGCCCCCAGCTAAGTGCGGACGCAGCGTTGAAGCTGGATTGCGGCGCCGGCCTGGGTGCGGCCACCCACATCACCGGCGCCTTCGCTTTCGTGATGGTCGCCAAGGCCTTAGAGCTGCTCTCCAAGAAGCACGCACCGTCACCCGTTGTAGGAGCGACGTAAGTCGCGACGGGAGAACAGCCAAGATTTCAGACGCGGATCAACGCGGATGAACACGGATAAAAAGCACTCAATGGCTTTATCCGCTTCTTTCCGCGTTGATCCGCGTCCAAGGTTGCTTTGGCTGTTCTACGGTCGCGACTTGACCGGCCATTCGGCTGTTAAAAGCCGTCGCCTACAGAGTAACGTCTCCAATACCAAACAACCGCTCGGCATTGCGCGTAGTCGCCTCTGCAATGACCGCAGACTCCTCACCGCGCAGTCGAGCGATGGTTTCGCAGACGAAGGGCAATCTTGCGGGTTCGTTGCGTTGTCCTCGTATTTCCGCATCTGGCTGGTCCGGTGAATCGGTCTCCAGCAACAGGTGTTCCAGCGGCATTTCCGCAACCAACCGGTGAAGGCGCTTGGCGCGGTCGTAGGTCACTGGCCCACCAAGTCCGATCAAAAAACCCAGATCCCACAGTTGCCGCGCTTGTTCGATGCTGCCGGAAAAGCTGTGCACCACGCCGCGCAGGCGCTGCGATGAGCTAGAGCCGCTGATACGTTTGATGGCGGCGATCACCGCATCCACCGCACGCCGTGCATGCACGATCACCGGCAATTGGAAATCGCGCGCCAATACAAGTTGCCCTTCAAAAAAATGCTGTTGGATATCGGCATCCAAACCTTCCACGAAAAAATCCAGCCCGCATTCGCCGATCGCCACCGGCCGCTCCCGCTGTATCCAGTCGTGCAGTTGCGCGAGATGTTCCTCGCGATGCGAGGACAAGAACATCGGGTGTAATCCGTAGGCGGGATAAAGGCCGGTATCGGCCGCGCAGATGTCGCGCAGTTTGGGCCAACCAGCCGCGTCCACTGCCGGCACGATCTGCCATTGAACGCCAGCCGCGCGTGCGCGGCGGATCACGGCGTCACGGTCGTGATCCAGTTCCGACGCATCCAAGTGGCAATGGCTGTCGACCAGCATGACCATCGATCAGTGATGGGAACCGGGTTGTTCGATGCTGGGCGGTGCTTTTCGGTTTTTCCAGTTGGCCAGCAACAACGTACCTAGCGCCAGCAGTATTTCCTCGACGAAAGGAATGGGGTCGGGGATCACCAGCGTCACCAGAAACAGCGCTGCGGTGAGCTTGAAAAGGGTGGGATAACGGAGCTTCCTGGCCCAGTTGAGGAATGGAAGCAATAAGGGATTGGCCATGGGGACGCCTTCGAAGTCGATACGTGAGATCACGCTAGCACGGCAGATCGCACTGCGTGCCGGTTCACAGTTTGGAAAGTTCCGTGTTCAGAAATCGGGACTTGGTTCAGGTTCGTAGTGGTGCAATGATGAACATTATCAACCGGGCAAGGCCCGTTTTTGGAGGCAGCGATGAAGAGCAATACCACCACTATTTTGGTCGCCGTGGGTGCGCTGCTGGTAGGGGGAGTGGCCACCGCCGCCTTTCTGAAAAGCGGTGACAAATCACCCGACGTCGCACCGATGGAAGCCGGCGCCATGGCCAGCGACCCAGCCGCGATCGCCGACGATGCGGCCATCGCCGACAACCAGATTCCCGTCGGCAATCTGGAGTATGCGGACGTGCTGAAGGTGGATCCGATCACCAGCACCGAAAAGCGCTACGCCACCGTCATCGGCAGCGAGCCGGTGCGCGAAACCACCACCACCACCACTCCCCGTGAGGTCTGCGAAGACGTAGTGGTGGAAGAGCGTCTGCCGGAACGTGACGGCAACGCAGGCGGTACCGTGGCCGGTGCGGTGATCGGCGGCCTCCTGGGCAACCAGGTGGGCGGCGGCAGCGGCAAGAAGGCCGCCACCGTGGCCGGCGCGGTCGCTGGCGGCGTGATCGGCAACCAGGTCGACAAGCGGCATGTCGGCGGCCGGGTCGTCACCCGGACGGAGCGTCAGTGCCACACCGAGAACGCGAGTTCGGAGTCTTCCCGCGTAACCGGCTACAACGTCACCTACCAGAATCCGGACGGCACCACCGGCACCATGCGCATGGGCAGCAAGCCCGGCACCCGGATCGCCATGGGCAACACCGAAAAGGTGGTGGGCTACACGGTCACCTATCGCTTGGATGGCCAGGAAAAAACCGTCCGGATGGACGAGAAGCCGGCCAGCGACCGCCTGCCGGTTATCGACGGCGAAGTGGTTACCCAGACCGCATCGGCCGATACGCCTGACAAGGGCTGATCTCCGGGGTGTTCCCGTGGCAAGCATGTTTGACGAGGCCGGCGCAAGCCGGCCTCGTTGTTTTTGCGATTTACGGTGGCGGGGGTTACGGCCCGTACCTGGCCCCGAATACAATGTGAAGTTAATCCCAAACCGGTTCTCTTCAGCATGGCCCTGCATCCGTACGATCTGTTTGACGTCCGTTCCCTGCTGTCCGAAGAAGAGCGCGCGGTGCAGGACACCGTGGCCCGCTTCACCGACGAGCGCGTACGTCCGATCATCGGCGACGCCTTCGACCAGGGCCGTTTCCCGAAAGAACTGGTGTCCGAGATCGCCGAACTGGGCCTTTTGGGCTCTTCGTTGCCGGAGCAATACGGCGGACATGGCCTCAACGCCGTCAGCTACGGCCTGATCTGCCAGGAACTGGAGCGCGGCGACAGCGGCATCCGCAGTTTCGTCAGCGTGCAGTCCTCGTTGTGCATGTATCCCATCTATGCCTACGGCAGCGAAGAGCAGCGCCAGCGCTGGCTGCCCGACATGGCGGCCGGCAAGGTCATCGGCTGCTTCGGCCTGACCGAGCCGCATGGCGGCTCCGACCCGGCCAACATGAAGACGCGCGCCGTGCGCGACGGCGGCGACTGGATCATCAACGGTTCCAAGATGTGGATCACCAATGGCAACCTGGCCGATATCGCCATCGTCTGGGCACAGACCGATGACGGCATCCAGGGCTTTGTGGTCGAGAAGGGCATGCCCGGTTTCAGCGCACAGGAAATCAAGCACAAGATGAGCTTGCGCGCGTCGGTGACGTCGTCGCTGTTCTTCGACAACGTGCGCGTGCCCGATGCCAGCCGCCTGCCCAACGTGAAGGGCCTCAAAGGTCCGCTGGGCTGTCTGACGCAGGCCCGCTACGGCATCACCTGGGGACCGATCGGAGCCGCCATTGCCTGCCTGGACGAAGCGCTGAACTACTCCAAAGAACGCATCCTGTTCGAGCGCCCCGTCGCTGCCACTCAAAGCGCACAGATCAAGCTGGCCGAAATGGCGCGCCGCATCACCTTGGCGCAGCTTTTGTCGCTGCAATTGGGACGCCTGAAGGATGCCGGCACTATGCAGCCGGCGCAGGTATCGCTGGCCAAGTGGAACAACTGCCGCATGGCCATCGACATTGCCCGCGAGTGCCGCGACTTGCTGGGCGGCGCCGGCATTACCACCGAGCACGCTGCGATCCGCCACGCTCTGAACCTGGAATCGGTGATCACCTATGAGGGCACGGAGACCGTGCACCAACTGGTGATCGGCCGCGAGCTGACGGGCATCAACGCGTTCTGATTTCTGATGTTCCTTCTTCCTTTTTGGAAGGAGGTGGCGTGAAGCGAAGGGTAAGGGACTCAGAGCGACGCCAATAAGCGACCAAGACGAGCCGGCAGCTCGTTCTCTCAGCCCGACTCAAGTATGGGCGGGCTCTGTAGGCGGCTCATTTGCCATAGTCCGTGCAATGCAGTGCGTTGGACGTGCACGAGCCAAGGACGACTCGCAAGCCGCATGCCTTTAGCTGACGGAGAAGGGAACAACGAGAGCCATGAGCATCTTCGATCTGCAACTGGAAACCGAACGCCTGGTCCTGCGCCCGCCTGTGCGTGAGGACTATGAGCCCTGGGCGGCGTTCGTCGCCGATGAGGAAGCGATGCGTTACATCGGTGGCGTGCAGGCGCGTTCGCCCGCATGGCGCAGCCTGGCGGCGATGGCCGGCAGCTGGCAGCTGCAGGGTTTTGCGATGTTCTCGGTCATCGAAAAAGCCAGCGGACGTTGGATCGGCCGCGTCGGTCCGTGGCAGCCGGAAGGTTGGCCGGGTACCGAAGTCGGCTGGAGCATCGTGCGTGCGGCGTGGGGCAGGGGTTACGGGCCTGAGGCGGCGACGGCGAGCATCGACTGGGCTTTCGACAATCTCGGTTGGACCGAGGTGATTCATACCATCGACCCCGAGAACCGAAATTCCAAAGCGGTCGCGGCCAAGTTGGGTTCGCGTTATCTGCGCATGGATGAGTTGCCCGAGCCGCACCACGGCAAACCAGTGGAAGTCTGGGGGCAGTCGCGCGAAGCGTGGCGCGCGCGGCGCGCGATGAAATCGTGATGTCGGATGGCGCCATTTCTCCGCGGCTACAGGCGATGCTGGCGACTGCGTTGTTCGGCCGCGACAAGGATCTGGCCAAGGCCGATTTGATTTCCTCCCATATCGAAGCGGAGCACGTGAATGTCGGTTGAGACCCTGACGGTTTATGGCTTGTCGGTTTCCGGCAACTGCCACAAGGTGCGCCTGCTGTTGGAACAGCTGCGGCGGCCATATCGATGGATCGAAGTGGATAGCCCGAACGGCGCCACTCGCACGCCGGAATATCTGGCCAAGAATCCGAACGGAAAAGTGCCGATTATCGAGCGCGCCGATGGCAGCATACTGGCCGAATCCAATGCCATCCTGTGCTGGCTGGCCGATGGCGATGCGGGTTCCGAAGGGGAGTCTCAACAAGGGAATTTTCTTCCCGTTGATGCCTGGCAGCGTGCGCAAGCGCTCGGTTGGTTGTTCTTCGAGCAGTACAGCCATGAGCCTTATGTGGCGGTCGCGCGTTTTATTCGCGGCTGGACGCCGTTGGATTCGCCCCGGCGCGCCGATCTGCCGCGCTTGATCGAACGCGGCGAACAGGCGCTGGCGGTGATGGAAAAGCACCTGCAATCCGCGGACTGGTTTACCGGGCCCGCTTACGGCGTCGCCGATATTGCGCTCCACGCCTATACCCATTGCGCAGCCGATGGCGGCTTCGATCTGGGCAAATATCCCCACATTGTCGATTGGCTGTCGCGTGTGAGCGCCACGCCAGGTTTTGTTCCCATGCCCCGCGTCAGCGACGACGTCGCCGCACGCTTGGCCGTGTCCTGAATTCCTACGGAAGACCATGAACTCCAAGCCGATTCCCGCCCGCATGAAGGGCCTCAACCGTGCCGAAATCTGCGACCAGAACTTTACCGAGTTCGTGAAGGAGTGGAACGGAAAAGTCGATGCCAAACCAAGCCCCGACGAGCCAGTCCTGGACGGCAGTGCACTGGATGCGCAAGGATTTCTGCAGCTGCTGGAATCGCAGCTGATCTCGCGTCACCTGGACCTGATGGCACGCGTGTTGCGCGTGCAGAACAAGGTCTTCTACACCATCGGCAGTTCGGGCCACGAAGGCAACGCCATGGTGGCGCGGTTGACCCGCCATACCGATCCTGCGTTCCTGCATTACCGCAGCGGTGGCTTCATGGCCGAGCGCTTCCGCAAGTTGCCTGGCATGGACCCTGTGATGGATTCGGCGTTGTCTTTTGCCGCCAGCGCCGAAGACCCGGCGTCTGGCGGCCGCCACAAGGTATGGGGCAGCAAGCCGCTGTGGGTGTTGCCGCAAACTTCGACGATCGCCTCGCACCTACCCAAGGCCTTGGGCACGGCGGTTGCCATCGAACAGGCCAAGCGCATCGGTCATGCGCTGCCGATCCCTGATGACAGCATTGCCATCTGCTCCTTCGGCGATGCCTCCAGCAATCACGCCACTGCGCAGACTGCTTTCAATGCCGCGGGCTGGACGGCTTATCAGAAGCTGCCGGCGCCGGTGCTGTTCGTCTGCGAGGACAATGGCATCGGTATTTCGGTGAAGACGCCTGGCGGTTGGATCGAGCGCAATTTTTCCGGCCGCGCCGATCTGGATTACTTCTACGCCGACGGCCTGGATATGGCGGAAGGGTATGGCCAGGTCCAGGCCGCGGTGGAGCATTGCCGCCGCACCCGCCGTCCGACATTCCTGCATCTGCGTACCACCCGCATCATGGGCCACGCCGGCACCGACTTCGAAATCGAATGGCGACCCATCGAAGAACTGTGCGCGGTGGAAGCCACCGATCCGCTGCTGCGCTCCGCGGCCATCGCGCTGGAATCCGGGCTTTTGTCGAAGCAGGCATTGCTGGATTTGTACGAAAGCATTCGCAAGCGCTGTTTCGCGGCGGCCGAAGAAGCCGACCGCCGTCCGAAGATCGCCACTCTGGAAGCGGTCATCGCGCCATTGGCACCGTATACGCCGGCTGCGGTAGCGGCCGAAGCGACTCGCGCCGCGCCGCATGACAAGCGCATTGCGGTGTTCGGTAGTGAAGAAAAACTCCCGGAAAAACTGCCGCCGCGTCATCTCGCCATCCAGATCAACAACGCGTTGCACGATCTGTTCTGCAAATATCCGGAGACCTTGCTGTTCGGCGAGGACGTTGCGCAGAAAGGTGGCGTGTATACGGTCACCAAGGGACTGCATAAAGCGTTCAAGAACAGTCGCGTGTTCAATACCTTGCTGGACGAAACCATGATCCTAGGCCTGGCCCAGGGTTACGCGAACATGGGCATGCTGCCGGTGCCGGAAATCCAGTATCTGGCGTATTTCCACAATGCCTGCGACCAGATCCGTGGCGAAGCCGCATCACTGCAGTTTTTCAGCAACGACCAGTTCCGCAATCCCATGGTGGTGCGCATTGCCGGTCTTGGCTATCAGCGCGGTTTCGGTGGTCATTTCCACAACGACAATTCGATCGCCGCGTTGCGCGATATTCCCGGCTTGGTGATGGGCTGTGCGTCGCGTGGCGACGATGCGGCGATGATGCTGCGTACCTTGACCGCATTGGCAAAGGTAGACGGCCGCGTCAGCGTTTTCCTTGAGCCTATCGCGTTGTACATGACCAAGGATCTGTACGAGGCCGGCGACAGCCAATGGCTGTTCCCCTACCCGCCACAGGAAGAAGCCATTCCGCTGTGCGAGGGGCGTGTTTACGGGGAAGATGCCAAGGATCTCGTCGTCTTCACCTATGGCAACGGCGTGCCGATGAGTCTGCGCGCCGCACGCCGCATCGAGGCCCAGCACGGCTGGAAAGTGCGAGTAGTCGATCTGCGCTGGCTGGTGCCGCTCAACCAGGACTTCATCGCCGAGCAGGCACGGTCGGCCCAGCGCATCCTGGTCGTCGATGAGGGCCGCCATTCGGCCGGCGTTGGCGAGGGCGTCATTACCGCCATCGTCGAAGCTGGCTTGGGCGCGAAGCCGTTGGAGCGTGTGGTCGGTGTCGACACCTATACGCCACTGGCAGGCGCGGCCTTCCTAGTGTTGCCGGGAGACGACGATGTGGTGGTGGCGGCAACGAAATTGGCCAATCGGGCGACGACGGCATAGTTGCTGTCAGTCGGCACATGGGATCACATCCCGTGGGAGCGGCGTCCCGCCGCGAGCTCTTTGTCGAATAACCGACCAAATAACCGAAGAGCTCGCGGCGGGACGCCGCTCCTACGCATCGAAATTGACGCTCCGCTTACGGGTGCGCGGCATAGTCTGTGTCGACACTCACGGGAGCATTCCATGGTCAAGCTCAAGGTCGCGGTATTCGTCGGCAGCCTGCGCAAGGAGTCCTTCAACCGGAAGCTTGCCAAAGCAGTCGAAAAGCTGATGCCGGCGGATTTCGAATTCGACTACGTGCGCATCGATCACCTGCCGCTCTACAACCAGGATTTCGATGAAAACTACCCGGCCGTCTGCACGCAATTGAAGCAGCAGATCGAGTCGGCGGATGCGCTGTTGTTCGTTACCCCCGAATACAACCGGTCTGTTCCGGGCGTACTGAAGAACGCGGTGGATATCGCTTCCAGGCCGTACGGCACCAACTCCTTCGCGGGTAAGCCGGGCGCCGCCATCGGGGTCTCGGTGGGCGCTCCTGGAACCAGCATGGCGCAGCAGCACCTGCGCAACACGCTGCTGTATCTCGATGTTCCCGTGTTGGGCCAGCCGGAAGTCTATGTGCAGTTCAAAGAGGGACTGATCGACGACGACGGCAATGTCGGCAGCGATGGCACACGGAAATTCCTACAGGGATTCGTGGACAAGTACGTGGGGTGGGTGAAGCAACATCAAGCTTGAGATGAGAAGCGAAGCGCGACGTCTTTTTGCTTTCCACGCCCGCGCGTCGATGGAGAGGTTCTGTTCCAGCGATCTTTGAAACGAGGCGTCTATGAACAACTCAACACTCATTCCTCACCTTGCCGTCAACGATGCAGAGGCGGCGATCGTCTTTTACGGGAAAGCGTTCGGTGCGGAGTTTGAGGCGAAGCATCCGGCCGAGGACGGAAAGCGCTTGATGCACGTGCATATGAAGCTGGGAGCCGGCACGTTGTACCTGCACGACGACTTCCCAGAATTTGGCGACCAAGGCGCAAAAGCTCCAACACGGCTGGGCGGCGTAAGTTGCACCCTCCACATGGATTTCCCGGATGCCGATGCCGCCTGGGAGCGTGCGATCGACGCCGGCGCCACCGAGCTTATGCCCTTGGATAACCAGTTTTGGGGTATGCGCTATGGCCAACTGAAAGACCCGTTCGGCCATATCTGGTCGATCGGTGGGCCATTGAAGTAATCAAGCGCTTACGGTTCAGGGCACTCAGCGCGCCAAGCCGCCTTGCAGCGCCACTTCCTGCAGCGAAATGGCGCCGGCATTCAACGCGCCAGGTGGGCGATCTAACGGAAGTACCGCCAATGCCAGGGTGATATCGCCAGGCAATGCGCTGACAATCTCGCCGACATCTCGGCTGCCATCGCTGACCGGTGCGCCAGGCGCCACCGTGGCATCGGCTTCGAACAGCGCCAGCCCGCGTTTGGCTTTACCCAGGAAATGCGTGCGCGCGACGATCTCCTGGCCGGGGTAGCAGCCTTTCTTGACGCTGTAAGCCTGCAATCTGTCCAGCGACAACTGTTGTGGCGTCCACTGTTCGCGCTGTGCGGTAGAAAGGCGAGGTAAGCCGTGGCGCAGATCGTAGGCTGTCCATGCCTGTGTCGTGGATGGTTCCGGCGCAGCGGAGTTCGCGGCGATGCGCAGGCAGCGCGGCCCTCCTTGCCCACTGAAATCCAGTTCGACGCCGCCGTCCTTCTGCGCAATTTGCGCACCGGAGGCGATTTCCGGCTCGATCAAGGCTCCGGACACATGCCAGCCGGGCAGCGTTTCTATCTTCAACTTTCGTCTGAAGACGAAGCGTCGCAACTGGGCGGCAAACTCGTCAGCGGGATGATCCAGGAGTATCAGCAGAAGGCGGTCTTCGGCCAGCTTCAACAGCGCAAACACTGCTATCACGCGGCCCTTGGGGGTTAGCCAAGCATTCCAATGCCACTGGCCAGGCGTAAGTCCTGTCACATCGTTGGCAAATTGGGCGTGGGCGAAAGCGGTGGCGTCGACGCCTTCCAGCGCGACCGGCGAGTAGTCCGGGACCGCGAAAAATGTCTGCCTGGTAGGGGAATGGTTGTCAGCCAAGGGGGCGAGGATTAAAATTTTGTGCGTTGCGAGATCCCCATGATAGGCCAAAGCCCTCCCATTCCCGAGCCCGATGCTGGAACACAGTCGTCCGATCAGTCACCCGATGATCGGCGGCCGACCGGCGAACCGTCCGACCAGGCGGAAGCGGTTCACAAGGAAATAGGCGGGCGCGGCGGGCTGGAGCCCACGCGTTATGGGGATTGGGAAAAAAACGGACGCTGCATCGATTTTTGATCAGCATTTAGCCAACGCGGTCTGACGACCGCCCAGCCGAGATAACGAGCGCAGCGAATGGCGACCCCAGAACGTCCGCTTTCACCGCACCTGCAGGTGTACCGCTGGCAGATCCAGATGGTGACCTCGATCCTGCATCGAGGCACTGGCATCTTCCTTACCTTTGGCTCCTTGCTGATCGCCGCCGGAATGTTGTCGCTGGTGGCCGGCCCCGAGTCCTGGAACCGCTACAAAAGCCTGTCGGGCTCCTGGTTGGGCCAGTTGTTCCTGTTTGCCTGGACGTGGTCTTTCGCTTTTCACTTGATCAACGGCATCCGCCATCTGCTGCAGGATGCAGGCTATGGCTTCAGCATCGGCGCATTCGTGCGCAATAGCTGGATCGCAGCCATCGGCAGCCTGGTGCTGACCGCCGCGTTGTGGGCGCTGGTCGTTATGCGCGGAGGCCTGGCATGAGTCGTTACCGCACCCCGCTGAAGAATGCGAGCGGCCTGGGCTCGGCCAAAGACGGCGTCGGCCATTTCACAGTGCAGCGCTTGACCGCCATTGCCTTGATTTTCTTGTCGTGCTGGTTCCTGTACTTCGTGATCGGCTTGATCGGCGCGGACTACGTGAATGCCACCGCCGCCGTGGCCAAGCCATGGAATGCGGTGCTGATGGTGGCTTTCCTGGTGGCGACTTTCTGGCATGCGCAGTTGGGCATGCAGGTAATCATCGAGGACTACGTACATAGCCATGGTTGGGCACTGACCGCGCAGATCGCGGTGCGTTTCGTCTGCATCCTTGGCGCGCTGGCCAGCGTATTCGCCGTGGTCCGCATCGCGTTGGGGAACTGATTCATGACAGCCGCTTACAAGATCACCGAACACAAGTACGACATGGTCGTGGTCGGCGCCGGTGGCGCCGGACTGCGCGCCACATTCGGCCTGGCCGCCAAAGGTTTGCAGACGGTTTGCCTGACCAAGGTATTTCCGACCCGTTCGCATACGGTAGCCGCGCAGGGCGGTATCTCCGCCGCGCTGGGCAACATGGGCGAAGACGATTGGCGTTACCACTTCTACGACACCATCAAAGGCTCGGATTGGCTGGGTGACCAGGACGCCATCGAGTACATGTGCCGCGAGGCCATCCCGGCCATCATCGAACTGGAGCACTACGGCGTTCCTTTCAGCCGTACCGAAGAAGGCAAGATCTACCAGCGCCCATTCGGCGGCATGACCACACGTTATGGCGAAGGCCCGCCGGCGCAGCGCACTTGCGCCGCCGCCGACCGCACAGGCCACGCGATGCTGCATACGCTGTACCAGCAGTCGCTGAAGCACGACGCGCGTTTCATGGTGGAGTACTTCGCGCTGGACTTGATCTTCGATGACGAAGGCGTCTGTCGCGGTGTATTGGCCCTGGACATGGCGGAAGGTTCGCTGCATCTGTTCCGCGCCCATGGCGTAGTGCTGGCGACCGGCGGCTACGGCCGCGCCTATTTCAGTGCTACCTCGGCCCATACCTGCACCGGCGACGGTGGTGGCTTGGCGCTGCGCGCGGGCCTGCCGATGCAGGACATGGAGTTCGTGCAGTTCCATCCCACCGGCATCTATGGCGCCGGCTGCCTGATCACCGAGGGCGTGCGAGGCGAGGGCGGAATCCTGCGCAACAGCAGTGGCGAGCGTTTCATGGAACGCTACGCGCCGCACTACAAGGATCTGGCGTCGCGCGACGTGGTATCGCGCTCGATGACCATCGAAATCCGCGAAGGCCGCGGCGTGGGCGAGCATAAGGACCACATCCTGCTCGACCTGACCCACCTTGGCCCGGAAGTGATCAACGAAAAACTGCCCGGCATCGCCGAAAGCGCGCATATCTTTGCCGGCGTGGACGTCACCAAGCAGCCGATTCCGGTCATTCCCACCGTTCATTACAACATGGGCGGCATTCCGACCAACTACCACGGCGAAGTGGTGCGCAAGGTCGGCGACAATCCCGACTCAGTGGTGCCCGGCCTGTACGCCATCGGCGAAGCGGCCTGCGTATCGGTGCATGGCGCCAACCGCCTGGGTTCCAATTCGCTGCTGGACCTGGTGGTGTTTGGACGTGCCGTGGCGAACCGCTGCGCCGAGACCATCAAGACCAACGCGCCGCATAAGACGCTGCCTTCCGATGCCTGCGACAAGGCACTCGCGCATCTGGACAAGCTGCGCAATGCCAATGGCGACACGCCGACCGCGGTGATCCGCGACCGCATGCAGCGCACCATGCAGAGCGACGCGGCGGTATTCCGCACCAGCAAGACGTTGAAGGAAGGGTGCGAGAAGATGGCTGACATCTTCAATTCGTTCGAAGACGTCAAGGTGTCGGACCGCTCGCTGGTCTGGAACTCCGACTTGATCGAAACCTATGAGCTGCACAATCTGCTGCTCAATGCCGTGGCCACCATCAATTCGGCCGAACAGCGCCACGAAAGCCGCGGCGCGCATGCGCACGAGGATTTCCCGGACCGCGACGACGTCAACTGGCAGAAGCACACCTTGGTCAATGTGGACGAGCAGGGCAAATGCAGCTTCGACTACCGCCCGGTGCACATGTACACGTTGAGCAAAGACGTGGATGTAGTGCCGCCGAAGCCGCGCGTTTACTGATGAAGCCGTGAATAGGGAATCGGGAATAGGGAATCGTAGAAACAAAAATTCTACTCCCCGCTTTCACCGACTCCCGATTCTCCATTCCCGATTCCCGGATTAAAGCAATGGCCGAATTCGCACTCCCGAAGAACTCCAAGATCCAGAAGGGCAAGCATTTTCCTGCCAAGGACGCCAAGCAGCCGCGTACCTTCAAGGTCTATCGCTGGAACCCGGACGACGGGCAGAACCCGCGTGTGGACACCTACGAGGTGGACCTTGCCGCGTGCGGCCCGATGGTTCTGGACGCGCTGATCAAGATCAAGAACGAGATCGATCCCACGCTGACGTTCCGCCGGTCCTGCCGCGAAGGCATCTGCGGCTCGTGCGCGATGAACATCGACGGCACCAACACGCTGGCCTGCACCCGCGCCATCAGCGACTGCAAGAAGTCCGAGGTGCCGGTCTATCCGTTGCCGCATATGAACGTGGTCAAGGATCTGGTCCCGGATCTGACCCATTTCTATGCGCAGTACGCGTCGATCAAGCCCTGGATTCGTACGCAGACGCCGGCCCCGCCGGATCGCGAACGCCTGCAGTCGCCGGAAGACCGCAAGCAACTGGACGGCCTGTACGAATGCATCCTGTGCGCTTGCTGCTCGACGTCCTGTCCCAGCTATTGGTGGAACGGCGAGCGCTACCTGGGGCCCGCGATCCTGCTGCAGGCTTACCGCTGGATCGTCGACTCGCGCGATGAAGACACCGGTGCGCGCCTGGACGATCTGGAAGACCCATTCAAGCTGTACCGCTGCCACACCATCATGAACTGCGCGCGGACTTGCCCCAAGGGTTTGAACCCAGCGCTGGCCATTGCCGAAATCAAGAAGCTCATGCTGGCGCGCCGCGCCTGATACCGAGCCCTTCTTCCGCCAGCGGAAGAGGGGCTGCCGGGCAATCGATACCCACGTTTTCGATCCACGCCGCCCGATACGCGGATAAGGGCAGAGCATATGCACGCCGACGATCCCGAACTCAAACGCATCCGCTGGCGCTGCCGCCGCGGCATGCGCGAACTCGATCAACTGTTCGAGCGCTATCTGGCGCAGCGCTGGGCCCACTCTTCCGACGAAGAGCGCGGAGTTTTCCTACAGTTGCTCGATTGCGAGGACGATAAGCTCTGGCGCTGGTTCATGGGCTATGAGCAGTGTCCCGATGTCGCGCTCGCATCGCTTATCCAGCGGATCCGTCGGCTGCCGCCTTGAGTGGCGTCCCTCACGTTGGCTGCAGGCCGTACTTGCGGTGCTCGGCCCGCTGGCAGCCTGGTCGGTGCTGCTGTCGGAAATGCCGCGTTGGGCGGCCTGGCCCTTGGTCGCCGGGGTACTGCTTCACGCGTTTTCTTCGATTCTGCGGGAACGGCGCAAGCCGATCCGGCAGATCGTCTTCCCGGGTAGCGACGGCGTCGTTCAGATCGACGGCATTCCGGTAAGCGGCGTCGTAGTGCAGTGGCGCGGTCCACTGGCATTCGTGAGCTGGCGGGAAGCTGACGGCCGCCGCCAGCGCCTATCCTGGTGGCCGGACACCCTCCCGCCGGAACGTCGACGTGAACTGCGTCTGGCCGCAGGCCAAGAAGATGCTTCGCGCCGCCGGCCCGGGATGGCACCATAGCCCGACGTGCACCTCGTGCTCCTTAGCGCAAACGCCGCCAGGACCTAATGTTCAAACCCATTCCCGTTTCCATTGGTCTGCGCTACCTGCGCGCCAAACGCCGCAACGGCTTCATCTCCTTCATCTCGCTGGCTTCCATTCTCGGCATCGCCCTGGGTGTGACCGTGCTGATCACCACACTGTCGGTGATGAGCGGTTTCCAGCGCGAGATCCGCGACCGCCTGTTGCAGATGACCGCCCACGCGACCGTCAGCGGCGCGGGAGAGGACATGCACGACTGGCCTCATGCCGTCGAGATGGCGACGAAGGACTCTCGCGTAGCAGGCGCCGCGCCCTTCATCGACGTGCAGGCCATGCTGAGCGGCAACGCCGACCCGCAGGGCGCCATGGTGCGTGGCGTACTGCCTTCCGAGGAGCCCAAGGTCTCGGTGCTGGCGGACAAGATGAAAAAGGGCCGGATGGATTCGTTGCAGCCCGGCGCGTTCAATATTCTGCTGGGCCAGGAGTTGGCGGCCTGGCTGCGGGTGGATGTGGGCGATACCGTGCTGGTCACCACCACGGCGTTGCAGCACTCGGCGATGAGTTCTTCGCCGCGGATCAAACGCTTCAACGTAACCGGCATCTTCGCGGTGGGGCATAACGACATCGACCGCAATCTGGCCATCGTCCACATGGGCGACTTGCAGCGTGTGTTGCGGATGGGCGAGGGCGTCACCGGCGTGCGGCTGAAACTGCACGACATGGACCAGTCCTGGAATGTGGCGCGCGATTTGGCGGTCGACCTGCAAGGGCCTTACCGCATCAGCGACTGGACCAGGGAAAACGCCAATCTCTACCACTCGCTGAAAATGGAAAAGACAGTGATGGGCATTCTGCTGTCGCTGATCATCGCGATGGGTGCCTTCAATCTAGTGTCCTCGCAGGTCATGCTGGTTACCGACAAGCAGGCCGATATCGCGATCCTGCGCACGTTGGGGCTGACCCCGCGCGGGGTGATGCAGGTCTTCATGGTGCAGGGTTCGTTGATCGGCATCATTGGCACGGTCATGGGCGTGATCGGCGGCATTACCCTGACGATGAATCTGGAGCGCATCCTGGGTGCCATCGAAAGCGCCTTCAACATCACGCTGCTACCGTCGGACGTCTACTACATCACCGGTCTGCCGTACGACCTGCAAAGCAGCGATGTGGTGATGATCGCGCTGGTGGCCCTGACCATGAGTTTCCTGGCGACGTTGTATCCGGCTTGGCGAGCCGCGCGCACGGCTCCGGCGGAGGCGCTGCGTTATGAGTAGCCGAGAGACGGGAAACGGGAGACGGGAGGTGGAAGTGCAGAAGCCACGAGGAATGGGTGTGAACGATGTTATCCGTGCCGAAAGGTTGGGCAAGACATATGCGGAAGGCAAGATGCGCACGCCGGTTTTCGACGGCCTGGAGCTGTCGGTCGCGGCGGGCGAAACAGTCGCCATCGTGGGGGCGTCCGGCGCGGGCAAGAGCACGCTGCTGCACTTGCTGGGCGGGCTGGATACGCCAACTGCGGGCGAGGTCTACGTCGCCGGGCAGAAAATGTCAGAATTGTCCGATTCCGCGCGTGGGCAATTACGCAACAGTTCGCTGGGCTTCGTTTACCAATTCCATCACCTCCTGCCGGAATTCACTGCGTTGGAGAACGTGATGATGCCGGTGATGCTGGGCGGTGCCGACGCGGCCACCGCCGCCAAGCGTGCCGAAACACTGCTTGGGCAGGTTGGACTTGGCCATCGCGTCGCGCACAAGCCGGGCGAACTGTCTGGCGGCGAGCGCCAACGCGCGGCCGTGGCGCGTGCTCTGGTCAACCAGCCGGCCTGCGTACTGGGCGACGAACCCACTGGCAACTTGGACGAAAAAACAGCTGCTACCGTGTTCGCGCTGATGCTGGAGCTCAACCGCGCGCAAAAGACCAGCCTGGTCCTGGTAACCCATGACCGCCGCCTGGCACGGCGCCTGGACCGCGTGCTCGAACTGCACGAAGGCAAACTGCGCGAACTGTCGCCAGAAGAGGTCTAACAGCGCCAAGATTGTCGCGCCTCGTAGAGCGGAGCTCGCTCCGCTGCTTTTTGCTGTCGGTGTCGCCTTGCCGCTACCAGCAACCCGGTCCCCATTACGCGGCGTAGCTAAACAAATTCCGCCCCCTGTTCCGCAAGCAACACCCGCAGAACAGAACGGTGGCAACGATCCTCATGCTCGCAATAACAACCCACCGAGAAATCGGTGGAGTGCGATAAAGCCGCCAACAACGCGATCGCATGCGCCGTATCCGGCACCGACATCTCCGCACGGTACTTCCTAGCGAAGGCCCTCCATTCGGCCTCCGTCTCGGCGGCCTGCCCCATCTTCATGGTTTCAAGCGACGGCGCCAGATTGGGGAACCACACGTCGTACCAGTTCTGCGCGGCAAACTGTGTCTTCGGCACCCCGCGAGGCGGGCGGCGCACCGTGCCGATACGAAGGCCTTCGCCGGATATTCGCGGAGTACCTAGTCTGACTACTCGAATGGCCATGTCGTGGTGCCCGATGTGGCTGGTGAACTATTGCTTCTGCTTGATCATTTGCGGCTGAAGACCACAGCTATCTTCGCGTCTGGGTCTTGCGCGATCAACTTTCCATTCGCAAGGCAGTAGGTATGAGGCTCCGGCGTGCTGGCGATCTCAAGCCTATAGCAATCGCCGCTTACCTCTACGAGCTTGTAGTTGCGAGCTGTCGCGCCAGGAAAACCTGCGACGCGCATGATGAGGACGTCGTTCGTGATCTCGAGCAAGCCACCATCATAGACCTCTCGGATCCTAGGCGCAGCCGAGCGCGGGATTCCCGCCGCCTCTGCTCTATCGATCGTCGCATCGATATCTACGGACCAATTGCCTTGAAGTGGCGCTGCGCTGTCACAGGCGCTCAGAGTCAGCGCAGCCACTACCAGGAATAAGCTTCTTCTCATCACCTCTGTACCGTCTTACAGGGTGATTGCGCTGACACTTGCGTGTCCACACACAGAATTTCCCGTGGTGTAAACGGTCACAGGCTGACCAGATGTGCGCGCGGATATAAGAATGGCGACGATCTCTTTAAAGCCGGGATGAGTCATAGGTACGGAGAACCAATTCATATTCGGTGTGATCGGGTCTGCTGTGGCAACGCCGGCTAGGCTAAAGAACAGGCATGCGCGATGGTCAGGGCTATGGACGGCCTCTACGACTTTATCCGTATGAACTACTTGCGCATGCGCGACACAAGACAGCAATCCTGCAATCAACCCGATCGATATTTTTCGCAAAAGCATTTTGTTGCCTCTCATTGTGGTTGGGACTAAAGCCCGCGAAGTAAGCCAACACGCGAAGCCTGTCCGGCTTGATTGAGTTATTAGATCGGGCGGCCGGTCAGGAAAGACGCGCGCATAGCTTGCAAACTCTTGGCCCCGGAAGCTTCCGATACATAGCTTCCACGCCATCTCCCCAATGGTGCCGCCCCGGGCGAAGTTTCAAGCATCGCAATGACCGGCGCAAGCAGCCCACAAAAGAAAGCTACATGCCTATGCTGGAGTCAAGCCGGCCTGTCTGCCTATGACCATGGAAGAAGCTGGCTTGGCTTGAATGAATTGCTGGACCTTTTAGCCCCGGAAGTAGTTGTTGTAGATCGCAAATCCGACCAAGGCAACAATAAAAGTGCCGATACCGACAGCCGTAATTTCTTCCTCGGTCCAGCCTCGTAACCAGCGCTTGCGGCCCTGCCAGAAGAGTAACGGCAGCAGAACCATCAGCCCCACAATGAAGAAAGCGATATCTCGTACGCTCGCTAGTGCCCATTGGCTCAAAAGCTGCTCAATCATGTACTGAAAGACCTAACGCCTTATGTCTTGAATTTTCCCTACTGTAGTGGCCGAGAGCCCGGTGCG
>CBFGZY010000007.1:0-96852 GCA_965653375.1 uncultured Pseudoxanthomonas sp. | reverse complement strand
CCCTGGGGCGCTCCTTTCTTCCGCGGGGGGTGCACCAAAAAAGGGCGCGCCCTTGGGGCGCTCCTACTGGCGACCATTGCAGGATGGCAAGGACAACGCAGGCAAACCGGGCGCCGCATGTCGAGGCCGGCAACACACTCCACGCGTTATGCTCTAGACAATGCGAGAACGCGAACCCAAACGCGAAGGGCAGAAAGGCCGTGTCGACCCAGTCTTGCGCTGGGACGAGGTGGAGTTCCGCGCCGATGGCCGGGAGCCGCCTGACGATCCGCCGCCGGAGTGGCGGGACAGGAGCATGTGGAAATGGGCCGCGCTGATACTGGCGGGACTCGTCGTCGCCCTGATCGTCTTCCGCGAACCTATGGCTGAGGCGCTGTGGCCCGACACGCGTGTTCAGCGCCTGCTGGACGAGGCAGAAGCCGCGTTGAAGCGAGGCCACCTGACCGCCGAAGACGGCAGCGGAGCACGCGAACGTTTCGAGGCGGTGCAGGCCTTGGACTCTGATCGGGTCGAGGCGCGTACCGGGTTGGTGCGGGTCGGTTATGCGGCACTGCAGCAGGCGCAGGCCGCCACTCGTGAAAATCGGCTCGAAGAGGCTCGCCAGCATCTGGAACTGGCGCGCGAGCTGCAGGTGCCGCGCGCCAACATCAATTTGGCCGCCGAACAACTGAAAGCGAAGGAAGCCGAAAACAGCGGCGGCGTGGATGGGCTATTGCGGCAGGCCCAGGATGCGCAGGCCGCGGCCAAACCCGGCGGTTCCGATCCGGCGGCGGCGTTGCCGCTGTTCCAAAAGGTCCTGGAACTGGAGTCCAATCAGGTCGAGGCGCTGGAAGGGCGTGAGGATGCGCTGTCCGATCTGCTCCAACGTGCCGAAGAACGACTCAAGGCCGGCGATGTCAACCAAGCCGCCGAGCTGATCGCGCAGGCGCGTCGCTACGATTCAGGCCATGCCGATCTTCCGCAAGCACAGGCCACGCTCGCCAATACGCTGGAACAGCGCAAGCAGCAGGCGGACAAAGATTTGCGTGCCGGCCGCCGGGAAGCGGCGCTGGCCGGCTATCAGGCGGTAGTCGAAGCCGCACCGGAAGATGCGGCCGCCAAGCAGGGCATCGAGCGCATCGCCGCCGCGTATGCGCAGGACGCCAGCCGCAAAGCAGCGGATTTCGATTTCGACCAGGCGCGGGCGGCCTTGGACAAGGCGGTCGCAATCGCGCCGCAGTCGCCTGCGGTCAAAGAGGCGGAACAGCATCTGTCGCGCGCGCGGCAATCGCAATCGAGGCTCGGTTCGCCGGCGTCCTTGTATGAGCGCGAACGGCGGATACAGACGCTGCTGGCGGAAATGGCCCAGGCCGAGGCGCAGGGCAATTGGCTGTCGCCGCCAGGCGTCAGTGCCTACGACAAACTGCGCGCTGCGCAGGCATTGGCGCCGGAAAGCGGCGCGGTCAGGCAAGCCGCCACCCGTTTGTTGCCCGGCGTGCAGCGATGCTTCGAGGATGAGCTGCGCGACAACCGCGTCCGACGGGCGCAAGCCTGCCAGCAGGCATGGCAGACGCTGCAGCCACGCGACCCGAGGCTGATCCAGGCGCGTCGGCGATTGGCCGAAAAATGGGTTGCCGTGGGAAACGAGAGATTGGGCGCGGGCGACGTGAGCTTTGCCGCCAACGCGCTGCGGGAAGCGCAGGCGTTGGATGCATACGCGTCTGGGTTGGCCGATTTTGCGGTTCGGGTGCGTACTGCGCAGACGGGTGGGAACTAGGGTTTGGCTCTTTAGTTCTTTATTAGTTCTTTAGCTTTTGGCGCTGACGCGGGTAGTTTCTCGGGATTGATGGTTTCCGCGCTGCCGCGGGCGTCACTTTTCTTTGCTTGTGCAAAGAAAAGTAACCAAAGAAGCGCTTTTCAACAGCCGAATGGCTGGTCAAGCACACCCCTGGCGGCGCGCCCTTCGGGTGCGTGTCGCCGGCGGGAATTTTCGGAAGGCACATCCATGTGCCTGCCGAAAACGCCGCGCGTCCTGCGCGGCGCCCTAAAGGGTTTTACCCACCGGCGCCACCGCGCCTAAAAGGGGACCCCAAAAGGTCAAAAGCGATAAGCAAAGGCAAAGACAAAGACATCTAGCTTTGCGCTGTTGCTGCTGCCGTCGTTCTTGTTTTGGCTTCGTTCTTTGGCTTCGGGTCCGCTGCAAGCGCGGAAACCATGAGCCCCAATGAGCTACCCGCGCCAGCGCCAAGAGCTAAGCCCAAACGCAGCCGCGATCACTTTTCGCTTAGCTCGACGACATACCCACTTTCCCCACCCGCAATATCGAGCCGCCAGCCTTGGCGGAACTCCTGCGCATCGACGCTGCTCCAGTCCTGCACACGCAAGGTGGCGTTAGCCGGTTCCAACACCCGCACATGCAGGCGGCCGGCGGTGGCTTCGCTGCCGTTGATGGAAGGCTTCACCGGTACGTTGAGCTGGAATATCGCGCGGGTACCGGCTCCCAATTCGAAGCGGTCGGTCACGGTCAACTTGCGTGAAGCGAAGTGGAGTTGGCGCTGCCAGCGTTTGAGCGCCGGGTTGCCGCGATAGACCGGTGTCAGATCGGCGAGCGCGGTGAAGGCGCCGTCGGTGCCGGGTTCGAACTTCAGTTGCGAACGCGACTGCGGACTCTCGCACTGGTGCACGACCGCGTCGCCGCGAGGCGCGGCGCATTGCGAGGCACTGGAGTCGCTGCGTTCGAAACGCACCACGTTGTGGACTTCCGTCCCTTGCTGGATGCCACTGTGGCTCCAGATGTTCTCGGTCACCACCAGCCAATCCCGGGCGAAAAGAGTGAAAGAACCTTGGTCCTGGTGCGCATGGCTTTCGTTGTAAGGACCGGCGACGAACGAGATCCACATCGCGTCCTTGCCCCAGCCAGTGCGCGCGAACAGATGACCGGTGCCCTTCGCATAGTAGGAAAGCGCCGACGGTGGCGTACCGCCGTCGCCGGCAGCCAGCAGGTCGTAGCGACTGTTGAAGCCGCCGCTCATGTGCGGCACCGAAATGGCATCCAGCCACCAGGACGACATCGCAAGCGCAGCGGGGTCCTGGGTCAGTTGCCTGGCTTCGAGCATCAGGCGGCGATGGTAGTCATACAATTCCGGCACCGAATTGCGCGCCTGGTCGCCGATGGGTGCGAAGCGGTCCAGCGTCGGCACGGTGGCGTGGGTCCAATAGGCGATGCTGTCGTGAGCGTGCTCACTGGCGCTGGCCAGATCTTCGCCGGTGCTGTCGCGCCACAAACGGTACAAAGCAAACAGACGCATCTGCGCGGCGCCGTAGCCGGTGCCTTCCTGGCTGCCGCCGCCGGGCAGTTTTGCGTAATAGGCCTTCAAGGCGGGCAAGCGATGCTCGCGCAGATCCTTCAGCCAGGTATCGCTGCCGCTGACCAGCGCCCAGTACATCGTGGCTTCGAGAAAACTGTAGTAATAGTTGTTGCCCGGATTGTCGACCGACCAGCCGGTCCAAGGATGCGGCCGGCCGCCCCATTGTGCGGAACCGTGGTGCCAGACATTCCATACCGCCTGTTCCGCATAGGCAGACCAGCGCTTGCGTTGTTCCGCGGTGACGTCGCCCGCGCAACTGTGCAACGTCAATGCCAGGTCGGCGATATGAGGGCCGACTTCCAGATACGAGTCGCCCGAGATGGCGGGGCGTCCGCCGCCGGCGATCGCCGCTTCGGCTTCGGAAACCTGTCCTTCCACCATCCGTACCGCCAGTTCGCAGTATTTCTTCCCGCCGGAAAGCAAATGCATCAATGCCGCGTCGCTAGCGGAAAACGCATAGCCAGGGCTACCGGCGACGGCCGCATCCACAAAGGAGCGGAAGCGGCCGTAAGCGGGCGATTTCTTGTCGACATGCGACAGATCGATCTTCAGGCGGTCGCCCGCAGGTAGCGGCATTGCCGCGGCACCAGCAGGTTGCTCGGGCTGATCGGGCGATTCGGCGTCGGGCGTCGAGGCTTGCTGCGCAGGTGGATCGGTCGTTACCGCCGTACTTTCCGGCAGGGCTTCGCTGCATTGGGCCATCGCCGCGGCCAGTAAGGCGAGCAGCAACAAAAATGCACTGGGCCAGCCGTGAGTCAGTGCGCGCGAGTGGCGGGGTAGCTGGCTCATGGCGTGCTCCTAGGATCCGTTGATGCTGTTTGAGAGCGGAGGTTTTTTCCCCTTCTCCCTCCGGGAGAAGAGCCTGCCCCCGCGAAGGCGGGGGTGTCGCGCAGCGACGGATGGGGGAACGGAGTATCCGGTTGTAGCGAACTTGGATACCAAGTCATTGCCATTCCCTCATCCGCTCTTCGGGCACCTTCTCCCGGAGGGAGAAGGAAGCGGGAATCAGCGGTTGCCGTAAGTGACGTTCAAATACACGATGTTCTGCGACACGTCCTCGCCCACCACACTGCTCTTGCGCTCGTAGCGTTCCCACTGCAAGCCCACGCTCCAATGCCTCACCCAGTGATAACGCAGCGTGGCGCCGATGCGCAGCGTGTCCTCGTCGCGGTTCAACGAGGTGTAGGTGCGTCTTTCATCGGCCGCGTAAAGGCCCAGTCGCAATGTGCGGCGCACCAGCCAACTGAAGTCCGCGCTCGCGCCGTGGCTGTCCTGGTCGAACTCGTCCGATTCGACGTAATCGCGGGTTTGCACGAATGGGGTGATGGAAAACTGCACACGCGTGCCGGTGTAGGTGTAGCCAAGATCCAGGCTGCGGACTTCATAAGGCGAGGCGTTGACCACGGCGTCGCCGGTCAGCACGTTTTCCGGCAATGTCGCGTCGGCCTCGATGCCGCTCAAGGCATCGACCGCGGTATCGGAGAACTCACTGGATGCGGCTACGGTGAAGCTGCTGCTGGCGGTGGGATTCCAAGTGGCGTCCGCGCGCACCAACGGCTCGGAGCGGCTATCGCTTGCCCCTTGCCGATAACTGATGCGCGAATAGCCCAAGTCGGCACCGAGTTCGAAATGCGCCAGCGTGCGCACATAACGCGCATACAGATCGTAGCGATCGTAGTCGCGGGCGAAGATCTCGTCGTCGAAGTCCACCCGCTGGCCTTGCACATTGAAGGTCACGCGGCTGGTCGGCGACAGCTCCTTGATCATCCGCAGCGCGGCAGCCAAGCGCTGCGAGTTGAACTCGTCGGTGATCTCGGCATCGCTATTGACGTAGCGCAGTTCCGCTTGGCCATGCAGGGAAGGCGACCAGCTGATCAGCAGGGTGGGGCCGGCGGAAAACACGTTCACTTGTTGGCGATTGCCGGGCGCATCGGGCGCCAGCGCATCCACCGGCTGTACCGACAGACTATCCTCGACGCTGAAGAACAGGCGCTGCGGAATGGCGATCCAGTTCAGGCGGCCGGCCAGCGTGCCGTCCACGGTGTCCCGGAACACGTCGTCCTCGTAGTCGCGGTACTCCACCCGTCCGTCGACATTCGCCTGCAGCGACGAGGTGTTCTCGGTAATGGTGAATCCCAATCCGCCGCGCAAGTAGCGTTGGTCGATGGGATCGGTGGTGCTGAGAGTGACGTTGTCGTTCTGCTCCACGCCCACGTCGATGGTGTAATCCACGCGCGCGGCCAATGCTGTGCCGGAAACGCCAGCCAGTGCGGCAGCGGTCATGACCGAGGCATGTACGTATTTCCGTGGCATTTGCCGGCTCCTTATCTAGACCTGCCTCAAGGGAGATGATTGAAGACCACGCCCGCCAGTTTTTCGGATGGGAAGGTCGCCGTAGCTTTCTCGATGTTTTCCGGTGTCGTCATGCCGTAACCGGCTACCAGCACTACCAGATCGGCCAATTCGGACAGGATGCGTGCGTCTGGCGAACCGAGCACCGACGGGCTGTCCAGGATCAGATAACGATCCGGATAGCGGCTGCGCAGCGAATCGACCATGGCGCGCATGCGGAACGAACTGAACGACTCGCCGCTGGTTTCGCGCTGGCTACCGCTGGGAATCAGCCGCAGGCGCGGAATGCCGGTGCGGTAGATGACCTTTCCGGCGTCCAGCGTGTTGTCGCCGAGGTAATCCATCAACCCGCCTTGTGCGGCGTCCACATGCAGCGCCAAGTGCTGCGAAGGGTGCAATGCGTCGCAGTCGACCAGCAGCGAGGTCTTGGTGTCGTCGAAGGCGAACGCGGTGGCCAGGTTGCGGGCGACGAAACTGCCGCCGCAGCCATGGTTGATGGGTGCAACCAACGTGATGAAGTTGCGTTCGCCGCCCAGCGCCAGCAGACGTGTGCGCAATTCGCGGAAGGCGTCGGCCTGTTGGCGTACCGAGTCATTGCGATGGATCAGCCGGCGGCCTTCCAGTTCCACCGGAGTGAGCGTTTTCGGTTCGTCCAGCAGTGCCAGGGAACGAGCGGTATCGGCACGATTCGGCAAGCCATGCATGCGGTCGTTTTCCTGATTCACGAGCAATTCCAGATTGGTTTTCATAGCGATGGCATCACGCGTTGAGCTGCTTGAGCCCGAACACCAGGCCATAGGCGAGGAAGACGACGACCACCATGCCGATGCTCATCGCGGTGCGCATATACTGCTGCCGTCTGTCGCGCGGCGTGTGGTAGGTCGGAATCACGGTCAGCAGCGGAAGATCGGCTACCTTCTTCAGTTGCAGTGGTGAGCGGATGCGGGGATCGAAGCGCGCGCGCAGGAACACCAGTCCCAACGGCAACGCGACGGCGATGAACAGCCCGGCGATGGCGAAGTGCATGAAGCGCAAGCCGGTGGGACGCAGTGGCATGGTGGCCGGATCCTGCACGCGCAGGGTCAGGCCGCGCTCTTCGCGGTCGAGCTCCATCGATACGCGTGCATTCTCGCGACGGCGCAGCAGATCCTGGTAGATATCGCGGTTGACCTCGTAGTCGCGCGTCAGCTCGGCCAGCGCGCTTTCCGATTCTGCGATGCGGCCGCTGCGGTTGAGTTCTTCGTTCAACATCGATTCGGCGATGCTCATCCGCGATTGGGTCGCGGCCAGTTCGCGGCGCGCTTGCGCCTGCTGGCTGCGCAGTTCCTGATACAGCGGATTGAGCTGGGTATCGTCGAACGGGCTGGCGCTTTGCGGTGCCTGCGCCCTGCGCTCCTGTTCGTTGCGCATCGATTGCTGCAGGTCGGCCATCTGGTGACGGATGCGAACCACATCGGGATGCTGTTCGGTGTAGTTCAGCAGCAGGCGGTCCAACTGGCTTTGCAGTTCCAGCAACTGCGCGCGGTACAGGCTTTCGCGGGTTTGCACGGCGGTCACCGACGATTCGCCGGACAGCTGCGAGGTGATGGCGTTTTCGCGCGAGCGCTGTTCCAGCAGCGCCATGCGGGTCTGTTCGACCTGCGTGCGCAACGAGCTGATGCGGGTATTGACGTCGGTCACGCTGCCGGGTTGGGCGTCGGCGTTTCTGGCGCGGTATTCGCGCAGCTTGTCCTCGGCTTCCAGCAACTTGTTGTGGTAGTCCGCCACCCGGCTGTTGATGAACTCGTAGGCCTCGCGGCTTTCGCGCTCCTTGGCAGCCAGGCTTTCCTTGATGAACATTTCGGTCAAGCGCTCGGTTACCTCGTAGGTGCGCTTGGCGTCGTTGTCGCGATAGGTGATATGGACCAGGTTGGGGCGCGGACTCGTGATGGCGATGCGGCCTTTCAAGTCCTCGATCAGGCGATCCTGTTTGACCGGCGAGGGGTTGTCCTGCAGCCAGCCGCCGGTTTTCAAGGCATCTTCCAGTACTCGGCGGCTGTAGATCACCTGGCGTGCCATGCCGGCGCGGTCGACCACGGCGGTGGCCACGGCGCGGCCTTCCAGCAACGGCTGGATGATGTCGCTTTGCTGCGCAAGGATGGTGGTCGACGCGGTGTAGTTCTTGGGCAGCAGCAACAGGCCGACGACCAGCGTCAGCAGTGCGACCGCCGTGAATATCGCCGCCAGTGTCAACCGATTGCGCCGTGCCTCGATCAGCAGGATCGGCATCAATTCGTTGGGTGTCAGTGCCTGCGCCGCCGGTTGCGGCGTTGCGGTCAGGCGGCGCGGGGCCGGAAGTGCATTTTGGCTCATCAGAAAGTCCGCTCTGGAACGGTGATGACATCGCCCGGCGAGACCGTGTAGTTGGTGCTCAGGTCACCGCGGTTGAGGATGCGGTCCAGGCGGACGGCATAGGCGCGTGTCTCTTCGGGAGTCTTGCGATGCAGGTTGGAACGGTCCGACGCAGCGAACTCGGTGATGCCGCCAGCGGCCAGCACGGCATCGAGCACCGTCATGCCAGGGCGATACGGCAGCGATACCGGTTGACGCACTGCGCCGGTCACGCGCACACGGGAGAGGTATTCGTGGCTACGCAGGTCGGTCAGGATCACCGACACTTGCGGGTCGCGCACATAGGCGGCCAATTTCTGCTGGATGTCCGCGGCGACTTCTGGCGGCGTGCGTCCGCCAGCGGCGACATCGCCCACCAGAGGTACGGAAATCATGCCGTCCGGACGTACCGGCACCGTGATGCCGAGTTCGGGATTGCGCCATACGGCGACCTGCACGATATCGTCGACACCGATACGGTAAGCGTCGGTGGATAGTGTGGTCTGCGCGGGCGGCGGCGCTTCGCTGCTGCCACTGGATGCGCAGCCGCCGAGAACCAGCGAAAGACCCAGGGCCATAAGGCCGGTGAAGGTGAGTCTCATCAAATTTCCCCCGTGTTGGATTAACCTGAATAACGCGGATAACGCGTCAATCCGGCCAATCGGGGGAATAAAACGGAAGCGGTGAGCGGGAAGTAGGAAAGCAGATCCGCTGTGCTCTAGGCATAGGGTGGGCCCTGGCCCACCGTTACCATTTTGCCGCGCGCATCAACGAGGATCGAAGCCGCCTCAAGGTATATCGAGCCGACTCCGCCGATGGCCATCGCGACTCAGGCATGGCGGTGGTGGGCCGGGGCCCACCCTACACGGAATAAAACTCGCGATACCACTCCACGAAGCGCTTCACGCCGGTTTCGATAGGCGTGGACGGCGAGTAGCCGGTATCGCGGCTCAATGCTTCGACGTCGGCATAGGTGTCAGGTACGTCGCCGGGTTGCAGCGGCAGCAGGCGGCGTTCGGCCTTGCGGCCCAGGCAATCTTCCAATACTTCGATATAGCGCAGCAGCTCCACCGGCTGATGATTGCCGATGTTGTAGAGGCGATAAGGCGCGGTGGAACTGGCCGGGGTCGGCTGCATCGGGTTGTACAGCGGGTCCGGCCCGGGCACGCGGTCCAGCGTACGGATGATGCCTTCGACGATGTCGTCGATATAGGTAAAGTCGCGGGTGTGCTGGCCGTTGTTGAAGACGTCGATCGGTTCGCCCGCCAAGATCTTGCGAGTGAACAGGAACAGCGCCATGTCCGGCCGGCCCCAGGGCCCGTAGACGGTGAAGAAGCGCAGGCCGGTGGTGGGCAGGCCGAACAGATGGCTATAGGTATGCGCCATCAGTTCGTTGGTTTTCTTGCTGGCGGCATACAGGCTGACCGGATGGTCCACGCTGTCTTCCACCGCGAACGGCAGTTTGCGGTTGGCGCCGTAGACCGAACTGGACGACGCGTAGACCAGGTGCTCGATACCGCGGTGGCGGCAGGCTTCCAGGATGTTCAAGAAGCCGACGATGTTGCTGTCGATATAGGCGCGCGGGTTTTCCAGGGAATAACGCACGCCGGCCTGCGCCGCCAGATTGACCACGCGCTCGGGTGCGAATTTCTCGAACGCCGCATTCAGCGCCGCGCCGTCTTCCAGCGAGCCCCGGACAAAATCGAAACGGTCGTGCGGAAGCAACCGGGCCAGGCGGGCTTCCTTCAACCGCGGATCGTAGTAGGCGTTCATGTCATCGAAGCCGAACACATCATCGCCGCGAGCCAACAGACGTTCGCTCAGGTGTGAGCCGATGAAGCCGGCGGCGCCGGTAACCAGTACGCGCATTCTCGATCTCTTGTTTTGGACGGGGTATTACCAGGTTTAGGCTGGGGTTATAGGCAATCGTCGACGCAATCGCGCGGCAATACGCGCTTGACGTCGAACACCACTGCGCCGGGCTTGCCGAGGGCACGGATGCCGTCAGCACCAATGGCAATGAACTCGCGGTGGGAAACCGCCAGGATCACCGCATCGTATTTGCCCGCCTCCGGCTCGGCCACCAGGTCCAGGCCGTATTCGTGCTTGGCTTCCTTGGCGCTGACCCAGGGGTCGTGGATATGCACGTTGGCATTATAGCTGCGCAGTTCCGCGACGATGTCGACGACGCGTGTATTGCGCAGGTCGGGGCAGTTTTCCTTGAACGCCAGGCCCATGATCAGGATGTTGGCGCCAGGCGTTTGCAGATTGCGTTGCGCCATCAGCTTGGCGACACGGCGCGCCACATGGCTGCCCATGCCGTCGTTGATGCGGCGGCCGGCCAGGATCACGTCCGGGTGGTAGCCGATCTGCTGGGCCTTGTGGGTCAGGTAATACGGGTCCACGCCGATGCAATGGCCGCCGACCAGGCCGGGGCGGAACGGCAGGAAGTTCCATTTGGTGCCGGCGGCCTCCAGTACTTCATGGGTGTCGATGCCCAGGCGGTGGAAGATCAGCGCCAGTTCGTTGATCAGCGCGATATTGACGTCGCGCTGGGTGTTCTCGATGACCTTGGCGGCTTCGGCCACGCGGATGCTGGAGGTCTTGTGGGTGCCGGCGGTGATGATGGCGCCGTACAGGGCGTCGACAAAATCCGCCGCTTCGGCGGTCGAACCGGAGGTGACCTTCAATATCGTTTCCAGGCGGTGCTGCTTGTCGCCCGGGTTGATTCGCTCGGGGCTGTAGCCGGCGTAGAAGTCCTGATTGAAGGCCAGGCCCGATTCGCGTTCGACGATCGGCACGCAGACTTCCTCGGTCGCACCGGGGTAGACGGTGGATTCGTAGATGGCGACGCCGCCCTTGCCGATGGCGCGGCCGACGGTGCGGCTGGCCGATTCCAGCGGGCGTAGGTCCGGGCGCTTGTACTCGTCGATAGGCGTGGGCACGGTGACGATGAAGACGTTGCAGCCGGCCAGCGCCGCGGGATCGTCGCTGAAACTCAGGTGCGCGGCATTGCGCAGTTCTTCTTCCGATACTTCGAGGGTATGGTCATGGCCATCGCGCAGTTCGCCCACGCGCTTGCTGTTGATGTCGAAGCCCAGAGTGGGGAAACGACGGCCAAACGCGGTAGCCAACGGCAGGCCGACGTAACCCAGGCCAATGACGGCAATCTTGACCTGTTCGAGCGTGGGCAGTGGAGCTTTCATCAAGGTATCGGTCCGGATGGAAGGAAAGGTGTCCGCAGCGGAGTCTAGCGGATGCTTGCGCCTGCCTTGGCAGGACGGGATCCACTGCGGGATGTGTGCGGGTTATGGGCTCTGGGCTGAAGCGTCGCCGTAGAAGCGCGCCATGCCTCTACAGGCACGGGCCGCCGCTACATCGCATTGAAGGCGGCCTGCTCGTTCCGCGTGGAAAGCCATCTTCTGCTTTCACCCCAAATCCCCCGACTCGCTCTATGCCGGTTAACGCTTAAAGCGCGCAATAGAGGACAAGGTGGGCCCGCCACGCTCGTCGTGGCCTGCCTGTGCGCTTTCTGGCGTTTTTCCTGATGACACGCCGGCACTGCCGGTTTTCCCGGGGAAACATGGAATGCGGATCCTGCTTTGCGGCGGCGCCGGCTACATCGGCTGCCACACGTATACGGTGCTGGTCGAACGCGGCCACCAAGTCGTCATCGCCGACAATTTCGTCAACAGTTCGCCTCAAGTGCTCGCGCGGCTGGAGCAGGTGACGGGCAAGCCTGTGCCGTTCCACCCGTTGGACATGCGCGACCGGCCGGGGGTGGATGCGTTCTTCGCCCGGCAGACGTTCGATGCGGTGGTTCATTTCGCCGCATTGAAAGCGGTGGGCGAATCCTGCGAGCGCCCACTGGATTACTTCGAAAACAACATCGCCGGCACCATCTACCTGTTGCAGGCGATGCGCGCCGCGGGCGTGCCGCGATTGGTGTTCAGTTCCTCGGCCACCGTCTACGGCGAGCCGGAATCGGTGCCCGTGCGCGAAGACGCGCGCCTGCACGTCACCAATCCGTATGGACGCACCAAGCTGGTCATGGAGGAGTTGATCGGCGACGTATGCCGGTCCGACCCGCATTTCCGCGCCGCCAACTTGCGCTACTTCAATCCGGTGGGTGCGCACGCATCCGGTTTGCTGGGCGAAGATCCTTCCGATATCCCCAGCAATCTGATGCCTTATATCTGTCAGGTGGCGGTCGGGCGACGCGAGCGGCTGCGCATTTTCGGCGGCGACTACGCCACCCCGGATGGGACTGGCGTGCGCGACTACATCCATGTGATGGACCTGGCCAGGGCACACGCCGATGCGTTGGACTACCTGGTCCATGAGGACCGCAATCTGACCGTCAACCTGGGCACCGGCCATGGCATCAGCGTGCTGGAGCTGGTGCAGGCCTTCGCCAAGGCGTCCGGCCGCGAGATTCCCTATGAAATCGTTGCCCGTCGCCCCGGCGACGCCGCCGAAGTCTATGCCGACCCCGGCTTGGCTCAGCGCATGTTGGGCTGGCGCGCAGAACTGGATGTCGATGCCATGTGCCGCGACGCCTGGCGCTGGCAATCGATGAATCCCCATGGCTATGGGGAAGACAAGGTGTTGGCGGAGCGTGTGGAAGAGATCATGTCCGCGGCGTAAACACCCCGCCTGGACGAGGCAGGTGGTTTCACCCAGAATTCGCCAAACGGCTTCCCTGGCCAACCATTGCCCTCAGAAGAATCCCGCAGCAGCATGGAACGCGGCCCGTCCCGATTCGGACTGCGGACCTATCGGATGCGCACATTGGGACTTGCGCTTGGCATCGTTTGCATCGGCGCGGTCTTTCTCGACCATGGGGCCGGCCCGGCACTATGGGCGCTGTTGTTGTTCAACGGATTGGTGTGGCCGCACATCGCATATTTACTGGTGCAGCGCAGTGCAGAACCTATCCAGGCCGAGTTGCGAAACCTGACCCTGGATGCTGCCATCGGCGGCTTCTGGATAGCGGCCATGCATTTCAATGCGCTGCCCAGCGTGTTGCTGGCGGTCATGTTGACGATGGACAAGGTGATCATCGGCGGCCCGCGCTATGGCGCCAAGACGTTCGGAGCGATGGTCGCTACCTGCGTGGCCAGCAGCGCGGCTTGGGGATTCGCCTTCCAGCCGTTCACCAGTCAACGCGTGTTGCTGGCCTGCCTGCCATTTCTGGCGATCTATCCGACTGCAATTGGTTTCGCCACCCATTCGATATCGCGCAAGGTGCAGCAGCAGAAGGAACTGCTCGAGAAAATGGCGCGTTTCGATGCGGCCACCGGACTGATGAACCGCCAGCAGTGGCTGTATGCGGCTTCCGTTGAGTTACGGCGTTACCAGCGCTCCCAACGGCCGGCGGTGCTGATCATGATCGATATCGACAATTTCAAGGGCATCAACGACAGCCACGGCCATACCACTGGCGATATGGTGGTAGTGGAGTTCGCCCACCTGATGCAGGCCTGTCTGCGCGACACCGACACCGGCGCGCGCTACGGCGGCGATGAATTCGGCATCGTCATGCCGGATACGCGGTGGGAAGACGCCATCCTGGCCGCGGAGCGCCTGCGCCGGCAGGTCGCCGCCTATTCTTTCACTCCCGAAGGTTTGCATTGCACGGTCAGCATCGGCCTGTCCGAGATAGGCCCGCACATCGCCACCGTCAACGACTGGATCAACGCTGCAGACCGTGGCCTGTACCAGGCCAAGCGACGAGGGCGCGATTGCGTCGTGGTGGGCTGATCCGACGGTTGGGGCGCTGCGTTCCCCCTTACTTGGACACTGCTCGGCGTTTGCCGATACGGATTGGATTACGAAGCCATCAGCGCTTCTACGATCGCCCCAGGTTGCTTCATCCAGCTGAAATGATCCGCACGCACGCCCAATGCATCTTTGCCCAACAGGTGGGTATGCGCGGTGGAAAGCGGCATCTTTTCCAACAGCGCCTGCAAAGAACTCAGAGGCGCCAACCAGTCATCGTCGAACATCACGCAGGAGATGCGCGCGACGATGTTCGATAGCGTGTCGTCCAGATCGATGTCCATTCCCGCCGCGGCATAGTGGCCACTCAAACCTACGCGCGCCCAATCGCGAATCAGGCCGCGCGCTTCCTCGCCGCCGAAGCCGAGTTTTCGGCCGGGCAGGGCGCCGCGGCGGTCTGCCAGCCAAGGGGCGAACTGGTAAAAGAAGGGCAGGCCGTAGCGTATCGGCGCCGGAAAGCTGCGCCAGAACGGCGTTCCGCTGGCCACCAGCCACAACTGTTCGAAGTCGTGCGGAAACAGGCCCAGATAGCAGGCAGCCAGCTGTCCGCCCAGGCTGTGGCCGCCGATGATGCGGGCGCCGATGGGCACGTGTTCGCGCACCGCCGCGTGGCTTAGCGGCAAGTCCTGCATCAGCAGTTGCCGGTACCCCCAATCGTTGTGCCGGTTGGGCCGCAGATTGCTGGTGCCGTTACCGCGCCACTCATGCACGAACACCGCCACGCCGCATTCGGCCAGCACTTCGGCGAACGGCAAATAATGTTTCGCCGCCACTCCCAGCGCCGGCAGCCAAAGCAGCGACGCGTGCGGGTGCAGGGGGACGCGTGCGCTCAGCACAAAGCTGTGGCCGTCCTGTGCTGATAATCCGATGTCCAAGGAGTCGAAGCTCATAGGGCCGGCGCAGCTCCGAAATGATCGAGGACGACGATGTTGCTGCGGCCAGGGCGATAACCCCGTTGCAGAGCGGCGTGCACATAGTCGGATGCGGCGAAGCACGCTTCTTTCAGCGCAAGACCGAGACACAGGTTGGCGGCGATGGCCGAAGCCAAGGTGCAGCCGGTGCCATGGGCCTCCAATTGCAGTCGCGGATGGGCAATGTCATCGACGATTTCGGCATCGGCGTACAGATCCGTTACATCGCCGCCGTCTTGCAGGTGGCCGCCTTTCAGGAACACGGTATCTGCACCGAGCGCACGCAAGTCAGCGGCGGCGGCGCGCATTTCTGCACGATCACCGATTCGGCGGCCCAGCAACAGCTCGGCTTCGGGAAGATTGGGCGTGACCACGGTCGCCAACGGCATAAGCCGCGTTCGCAGCGCGTGCAGGGCATTGTCTTCCAGCAGCTTGGAGCCGCTGGTGGACACCATGACCGGATCCAGGATCACGAAGCGTGGCCGCCGGATTTCCAATGCGGCCGCGACCACTTCGATCACGTCGGCATTGGCCAGCATGCCCAGTTTCACCGCGGCGATATCGAAGTCGTCGAAGCAGGCATCCAACTGCGCACGCAGAAAGTCCATTGGCGGTACATGGACCGCGGTAACGCCGCGCGTGTGTTGCGCGGTCAACGCGGCAATCGCCGAAAGCCCATGCACGCGATGAGCGGCGAAAGTCTTCAGATCCGCCTGGATGCCCGCGCCGCCGCCGGAATCGGAACCGGCGATGGTCAAAACGCTAAGCAGTGAGGGATTGCCTTCCATCAATTTCCTTTTGCGGCCCACAGTTGCCGTTGCCGATAGAGCGTATACGCGACGCCGGTGACGCCCGTCAGCGTGGCTGGAACATAGAGGGTGCGATAACCGAGAAACGAAAACATCCAGGCACCGACGATGCCACCTAGCAAGAATGCGCTGATCACCAACAGGCATAGCGCTACGCGGCGACGGGGTATCTGCATGCCACGCAGGCTGTGACCGAGTGCGATACCGATATCGGTGAACAGCCCGGTGACGTGGCTGGTGCGGATCAGCGACCCGCTATAGGTGGACGCCATTGCGTTTTGCAAACCGCAAGCCGCAGCGGCCAGCAATGCGCCGGCGATGTGTCCGCTTTCAAATAGCGGTACTGCCGACGCCAGCAGTCCGGCTTCTATCGCCAGAACGACACCATAGCGGCGACCAAGCTGCAGCGTGCTGTCCTGGATGATCAGGCCGCTGACCGTGGCACCCGTGACGAACGCCAGCAGGACACCCAGCAGGTGCCAAATGGTGCGCGTTTCGCCATGCGTGATCGCTGCACCCAGCAAGGAGGTGGTGCCGGTGAGATGGGTGACGGCCTGGTGTTCGAAACCCAGGTACCCCACGACATTGACCATGCCGGCGATACAGGCCAGCGAGCCCGCGCCTATCCAGACCCAACGGGGAAGTTGGATGCCCATCCGGGATGTATTGCCTCGAGTACTGGGATATTCGGAAGTCTAAGCGAGGATGCGAGGCTTTTTGCTTTAGTGGAGCTTGTTCTAACTTTTCTGGCACGGATTGGGTAGCGGAACGAGCTCGGCTCTACGGCGGGCCTTGCGGCTTTTGCTTTTTCTGAAGAGCAAAAGCAAATCCCCCTCAGTCCCCCTTTTGCAAGGGGGAGGCAAAGCCAAAGCCTTTTCCGCTACCCGCTACCCGCTACCCGCTACCCGCTACCCGCTACCGGTTACCGGCCCTCAAAGCACCTCAGAGGCGTAATCCGCCAGACGTGAGCGCTCGCCGCGGCGCAGGGTGACGTGGGCGCTGTGGGCCCAGTTCTTGAAGCGGTCGACGGCGTAGGTAAGGCCCGAGGTGGTTTCGGTCAGATACGGCGTATCGATCTGTTCCACATTGCCCAGGCAGACGATCTTGGTGCCAGGGCCTGCGCGGGTGATCAACGTCTTCATCTGCTTGGGCGTGAGGTTCTGTGCTTCGTCCAGGATCAGATAGCGGCTGAGGAAGGTGCGGCCGCGCATGAAGTTCATCGAGCGGATCTTGATACGGCTGGCCAGCAGATCATTGGTGGCCGCGCGGCCCCACGCGCCGCCTTCCTGGTTGTGGGTCAACACTTCCAAGTTGTCGGTCAGTGCGCCCATCCACGGCGTCATTTTTTCCTCTTCGGTGCCGGGCAGAAAGCCGATGTCTTCGCCTACCGATACCGTGGCGCGGGTCATGATGATTTCGCGATAGCGCTGCTGGTCCATGGTCTGCGCCAGGCCCGCGGCCAGTGCCAGCAAGGTCTTGCCGGTGCCGGCCGTGCCCAGCAGGCTGACGAAATCGATTTCCGGGTCCATCAGCGCGTTGAGCGCGAAGTTCTGTTCGCGATTGCGCGCGGCGATGCCCCACACGGCGTGCTGGCCGCTGCGGAAATCGTCGACCAGCGTCAGCGTGGCGCGACGCTCGGGGCTGATGCGCACCACCCGCAGTTCCACTTCGTCTTCACCGGGGAGATACAGGTACTGGTTGGGATACCAGTCCTCGTCCTTGGTCATCGTGACTTCGTAGCTGGTGCGGCCCTTGTCGCTCCAACTGCGCAGGTCGGCATTGTGCGCGTGCCAGAAATCTTCCGACAGCTCGGTGGCGCCGGTGTACAGCAGACTGAAATCGTCCAGCGCACGGTCGTTTTCGTAGTCCTCCGCGGTAAGACCGCTGATGGAGGCCTTGATGCGCAGGTTGATGTCCTTGGACACCAGGATGACCGGGATATCCGGATTTTCGTCGCGCAGCTCCAGCACCGAGGCCAGAATCTTGTTGTCCGGCGCGACCGTGCCGAAGGTGCGGCCGGGATCCACGGGGCGTGTCTGGAAATACAGCTTGCCGATCTGATTGCGATTGAGCTGCAGACCCTGCGGGTGCGTCAGGGTGATGCCCGCCTGGATGTGTTCGGCGCCGGCGCCTTCGATCAGTTCGTTGAGAAAGCGGCTGACCTGGCGAGCGTTGCGGCTGACTTCGGACGCGCCTTTCTTGGCGTTGTCCAATTCCTCGATCACCTGCATGGGCAGGAAGACGTCATGTTCCTCGAACTTGAATAGCGCGGTGGGATCGTGCATCAGCACGTTGGTGTCCATCACATAGATGCGCTTGCTTCGGGTCATCAGCGGGCAGTCCTAGGGTGCTGGGTGGAAGAAAAGGAGCGTCGGGAGGTTTCTGAGAGGTTGGCGGAGCCGCCAACCAATCCGGAGGATCGCAGACGGCCGCAAGCCACCGCGGCCCGCGGAGCGGGGCAGTGGGCGGGAAGGCGAACCGGGGGCATCACTTGGTCTGGGCCGCCTTTAGGGCTTCCAGCACGGCTTCGGCATGGCCGGGGACTTTCACGCCGCGCCATTCCTGCGCGATGCGGCCGTCGGGCGAGATCAGAAAAGTGCTGCGGACTACGCCCAGCACCTTGCGTCCGTACATGTTCTTTTCGTGGATCACATCGAACGCTTGGCAAAGCTTTTCGTCCGCATCACTGATGAGCGCGAATTTGAAGCCCTGCTTGGCGCAGAAATTGTCGTGCGACTTGACCGAGTCGCGCGATACGCCCAACACGGTGGCGCCCAGTTTCTTGAACTTGGGCAGCAGCGCGTTGAAATCGAGGCCTTCGGTAGTACAGCCGGGCGTGCTGTCCTTGGGATAGAAGTACAGCACCAACCATTGGCCGGCATAGTCGGCGAGCTTGGCGGTGTCGCCGCCCGACAGCGACAGCGGCAGGTTGAGCGTGGTCTTGGGTAAAGCCTTCGTGCCGGTTGCCGTCATCTGGAGGGCCTGTTAACGCTATTGGGATGAGCAACCCGAAGAGCCTGCCCCGTACTTGATACGGGGGCCGCAACCCAGTGTGTACGGGGCCGCGTCATCACTCGGGCATGTATCGGCATACATTTCCTCATTCTTCCTTGCCCCGCACACACTGGATTGCGGCGTGGCTTATCCCAATAGCGTTAACAGGCCCTAAAACTTCATCGGGTCCATGATCGCGTCCAGGTTCAGATGGTCGCAGAATTCGAGGAAATCGTCGCGTAGCGCGGCGATGTGCATATTGGCCGGAACACCTATCGTCACCTGCGCCGAGAACATTTCCGCACCGGTCTGCATGGCGCGGTAGCGAGTGCTTTGGAGGTTCTCGATGGTGATGCCTTGGCGATCGAAGAAGTCGGCCAACTGGAACAGGATGCCGGGCTTGTCGGCCGCCACCACCTCCACGATGTAGGGCAGCAGGTTGGACTGCACCACCTTCGGGCCGGTGCGGTACCACACCAGCTTGAAACCTTCTTCGCGCTCCAGCCGGGTCAGCATGGCCTCCAGCTTGGCGACCGCGTCCCATGAGCCGGTGGCCAGCGCGGTCACCGACACGTCCCGCCCCACGGTGGACAGGCGCGCATCGACCAGGTTGCAGCCGCTGTCGGCGATCCGCCGCGTCACCGACAACAAGGGCGACTCCGGATGCGTCGTATAGGCGTTGATCAGGAGGTGGTTTTCGGTCGGCGAAGGCCGGGGCGTGGAATCGGTCAAAGGGGCTTCCGGCAGCACTGCTAGTCTGAATGGCGGCCGGGCGACCGCCCGACGCTGAGTGCAGCATACTTGCCCGCGCTTTCGCGCCGCAAGTAACATGCGGCCGTCACGGTTGTCCGACCCTCCGCCCGACACGTGTCCGTGGGCGGGTCGAGCAGAATGACGTCGAGCAGAACGAAAATCTTTCCAGAGAGCCCTCATCTTGCATCTTTCCGGCAGCATCACCGCACTGGCCACGCCCTTCTCGGCGGCCGGCGCTCTCGACTTGGACGCCTGGCGCCGTTTGCTGCAGCAGCAGTCCGACGGCGGCACGCAAGGCGTTGTCGTGGCCGGCTCCACCGGAGAAGCGGCGGCGCTGTCGGATGAGGAATACGACACTTTGCTGCGCATCGCGGTGGAAACTGTGGGTGGGCGCATCCCGGTATTGGCCGGCACCGGCCAGATGAATACCGCCAAGACCATTGCCCAGACGCGTCGCGCCGCCGCTGGCGGCGCCGAGTTTGCGCTGGTCGTTACACCGCCTTACGTCCGTCCCACACAAGCCGGGTTGATAGCGCATTACCAGGCTGTCGCCGAACAGGGTGGGCTGCCGGTGGTGCTGTACAACGTTCCCGGCCGTACCGGCTGCGATCTGTTGCCGGAAACCGTGGCCGAACTGGCGCCGCACCCAAACATCGTCGGCATCAAGGAAGCCCGTTCCGAACCCGAGCGCATGACCGCGTTGCTGGCGTTGCGCAGCGATGCCTTCGCCGTGTTGAGTGGCGACGATCCCACCGCTTGCCGCGCCATGCTGGCTGGCGCCGATGGCCTGATCTCGGTGGGTTCCAATGCCTTGCCCGGCGCTTTCCGCAGGCTTTGCGATCTGGCCCGCCAGGGCGATCGAGCGGCTGCCGAAAGCTGGGATGCCCGATTGCAGGATTTCTACGGTTTCCTGGGCGCCGAATCCAACCCCATTCCGGTCAAGGCGCTACTGCAGCGTCTTGGCTTCGGCGAAGGCTTGCGCCTGCCGCTGCTGCCGTTGTCGGCACCTCACCGCGCTACCGCCGATCGCCTCGCCGCGATGGCGTTGACGCTAGAACAATCCAGCCGCGAAACCATCGCGGCCTGAACCCAGGAGCTCACCATGCGTTTTTCGTCTTCCGTTTCGCGCGCGCTTGCCCTTGCGCTGTTGGCCGTCTCCGTTGCCGGCCTCTCCGGTTGCAAGTGGTTCAAGAAGGGCGCCAAGGGCGATTACGCTCTCAGCCCGGAAGCCCGCCCGTTGGAAGTGCCGCCGGATCTCACTCTGCCCAGTACTTCGGGTGCCATGCAGATTCCGGCGCCGGCACAGGCTACGGCGTCGAGCACTGCAACGGCTACCGCTGCACCCGCGTCCGGTGGTTTCAATGTCGCCGGTTCGCGCGATGAAGTCTTCGCCAAGGTCGGCGATGCCCTGGGCGGCATCGAAGGCGTCAACATCGCCAGTCGTGCACAATTGCTGGGTACGTACGATGTTGCCTACGAAGGTTCGAATTTCCTGGTACGCGTCGTTGGTGTCGAGGCTGGCGCCTATGTTTCCGCGGTTGATCCGCGCGGATTGCCGGCCACCGGCGAAGCCCCGACCAAACTGATGGCGGCGTTGAAGGCCAAGCTGGGTGGCTGAGGCAACACCGCCTCGCCGAACAAAAAGGGCGCCATTGGCGCCCTTTTTGTGTGTTCTTGTAGGAGCGACGTCAGTCGCGAGGCCTGCCCGTTCTCCTTCCGGGCGCACTGCAGCGCGTTCTTGATCGCGTGCACCAAGCGATTATCGCGGCGCGATGGTCACGCCCGTCGGGCTCAGCGCTCCAGCAGCTGCAGCTTGCCCAGCTTGCCTTCCCATTCCTTGGCATCCGACAACGGCTCTTTACGCGTGGTGATGACCGGCCAGGCTTTGGCCAATTCTGCATTCAACGCTACAAAGGCTTCCTGTCCGGCCGGCACGTCGTCTTCCGGATAGATCGCGTTGATCGGGCATTCCGGTTCGCACAGTGTGCAATCGATGCATTCGTCCGGATCGATTACCAGGAAGTTGGGGCCTTCGTGGAAGCAATCCACCGGACACACTTCCACGCAGTCGGTGTATTTGCACTTGATGCAGTTTTCGGTGACGACGAAGGGCATTGAGGTATCGGTTCGATCCGTGGCAACCGTACAAGTTTAAATCACACAGCGACGAACGATGAGGGAATCTCCAAGTGGGCGCCGTGGTGATGACTTGTTTGTTGGGCTGCGCGGTCGGTTAGCGGCTTGCCAACGAAGGTCAATACGCCGGACGATCAGGAGATTCGATTAAACGGTCTATGCCGAAACGCTTTGACAGCAGGCTTGGCAGTGATAACTGCGGGTTCGTTCGCGGCTGGAAGTGCGCCGTGAGAGATGACGGGAATTTTGCCGGTGCCGCGCTATGGTCGAGGGGTGGGCTTGCCTGGCGTAGGGGAGCCTTGGAGGGCTGTCGACGATGCGTCCTCAGGCGCAGCCCGGTTGGTGGTTACGGACATCTGTCGTCCTGTTTTATGTGTAATTATATTGTTTTACGTATAATTACATTCAAAAATAGGACAATCCATTGGCGTTCGATGGTCTTATCGCCGCCGCGGACGGGCCTCATCCTTGCGCAACTTCCTCAACAAGACGAGTTCGCCATGATTACTCTTCGCCCCGCCCACGAACGCGGCCATGCCGATCACGGTTGGCTGGATTCCTGGCACAGCTTCTCCTTCGCCGACTACCGTGACGACCGCCATGTCCACTGGGGACCGTTGCGCGTGATCAACGAGGACCGCGTGGCGGCAGGCCGTGGTTTCGGCCAGCACGGCCATCGCGACATGGAAATCATCAGCTATGTCCTGGAAGGCGCGCTGGGCCACAAGGATTCGATGGGCAACAGTTCCAGCATCGTGCCGGGCGATGTGCAGCGCATGAGTGCCGGCACCGGCGTGCAGCATTCGGAGTTCAACTACAGCGACTCCGGGACCACTCATTTCCTGCAGATATGGATCATTCCCAACCAGACGGGTGTGGCGCCTTCGTACGAGGAAAAGCGCTTTCCCGCAGAAGAAAAACAGGGCCGTCTGCGACTGGTGGTCAGTCCCGATGGCAGCGACGGTTCGGTGAGCATCCATCAGGATGCGCGGATGTACGCCGGATTGTTCGACGGAGACGAAAAGGCGGAACTGGACTTGGCCGCGGGCCGGTTGGGCTATGTGCACGTCGCGCGTGGCGAGGTTTCGGTGAACGGACACGCGCTTTCGGCGGGCGACGCCTTGCTGTTGGAAGACGAGCCGCAGATCAGCGTCGCGGGCGGTCGTAGCGCGGAGGTGCTGGTATTCGATCTGCCGCGGGTCTGATCGGCTAAGGCGATTGATCGAAGTGCCGGTCGGCACTTCGATCTGCCGGGCTATCCCGTCCGGGCGCAAGCTGTGTCGTCCCGGCGCGGGCTTTTGCTTAGTGTGGATAGGGAAAGCCGCGGCGGCGAGTAGCTCAGCGAGCCTGCGTCCTGACCAATAGCCAGGCGTCATCGCACTTCGGATATGCGGTCGCGACCGATGTGGCTTCTACCTGCCAATCACCGAAGTGGCGCTCCCTAGGGGGCTCGAACCCCTGTTTTAGCCTTGAGAGGGCCACGTCCTAACCACTAGACGAAGGGAGCGTTTGGGTGATGCTCGGTAGACGCATTAGTATATGCGGCGGCCACGGCCCCGGGCAATCGCCCGTTATAGTGGCCCGCCCTGTCTTCGTCTTCTCGGAACCGCCATCATTACCTCGCAAGCCGCTCTGCGAATCATTCCCCGCGATCAGCACACGATTTCGCGCAAGGACATCAGTCCCAACGCGTTGCGCGTGCTCTACCGCCTGCGCGATGCGGGCTTCACCGGTTATCTGGTGGGTGGAGCGGTGCGCGACCTGTTGGTGGGCGGGCATCCCAAGGATTTCGACGTGGCCACCGACGCCACGCCGGAGCAGGTCAAGCAACTGTTTCGCAACTGCCGCCTGATCGGCCGCCGTTTCCGCCTGGCGCACGTGGTGTTCGGGCGCGAGATCATCGAGGTCGCGACTTTCCGCGCCAATATCGACGATGGCAGCGGCGACCGCGAAATGGACAATGGGCGGCTGGTTCGCGACAACGTGTTCGGCAGCATCGAAGAAGATGCGGTGCGCCGCGATTTCACCGCCAACGCGTTGTATTACGCCATCGAGGACTTCTCGGTGCGCGATTACGTCGGCGGTTTCGAAGACGTGCAGGCACGCACGCTGAAATTGATCGGCGACCCGGAAGAACGCTACCGCGAAGATCCGGTGCGCATGCTGCGCGCCGTCCGCTTGGCGGCGAAATTGAATTTCGAAATCGAAGCAAGCACCGCCGAACCGATCGCGCGACTGGCGCCGTTGCTGGCCTCTGCCGCGCCGGCGCGGTTGTTCGAGGAGATACTCAAGCTGTTTCTTTCCGGCCACGCCGTAGCCAGCTTCGAGGGCTTGGAGCGATTCGGATTGACCCAGGCATTGCTGCCGGAAACGGCGGCGGCGCTGGCTTCCAATCGCAGCGGCGCACTCCGCCGGATGGTATTGGAAGGGCTGCGGGGCACCGACCGCCGCGTGGCCAATGATGAGCCGGTATCGCCGGCCTTCCTGTTCGCATTGTTGCTGTGGCCGGCCTATTGCCGCGCATTGATGGGGCTGCAGGCACAAGGTGTGCACGCCGAAGAAGCGCAGCGACGCGCCGCCGATCGGGTGACGCTGCACCAGGTGACCACGGTAGCGCTCCCGCGCCGGTTCTCCTTGCCGATGCAGGAAATCTGGCTGCTGCAGACCCGTTTCGCCAATCGCCAGCGCAAGCGGGTGATGCGCCTGCTGTCGCATCCGCGTTTCCGCGCCGCCTACGACTTCCTGGTGTTGCGCTTGGCTGCCTCCAATGAGCACGCCGATGACGTCGCCTTCTGGCGCGAGGCACAAACTCAGTCCGGCGAAGAGTTGTCCGCAATGCTGGGGGTCGCCGTTCCCGGCGACAGCTACACCGACGAGGACGCGCCGCCTTCCAAGCGTCGTCGCCGCCGTCGCCGCCGCAGCAGCGCTTCTGCTCCGCCGGAATGAGCGGTGGTGACGTGGTTGCCTTCGTTGGCCTGGGTGCGAATCTGGGCGATGCCGCGCTGACGCTGCGCCAAGCGATCGAAGCATTGGCCCGGCTGCCTGGGATCCAACGGGTCCAGGCCTCGCGGCTTTACCGTACGCCCGCCTGGGGCGTGGAAGATCAGCCCGATTTCATCAATGCCGCGGCGAAGCTGGAAACCCGGCTGACCGCCCATGATCTGTTGGAGGCCTTGCTGGCGACCGAGCGGGAGTTCGGTCGCGATCGGCTGGACGCGACACGATGGGGGCCGCGGACGCTGGACCTGGATCTGTTGCTGTATGCCGACGCGGTGATCGACCAGCCCGGCCTGCATGTGCCGCATCCGCATCTGCACCAGCGCGCGTTCGCGTTGGTGCCTCTGCTGGAAATCGCACCGGAGGCCCGTATTCCGGGTTACGGCCCTGCGCGGGACGCTGTGTCCGAGTTGGATTTGTCGAATATCCAGCCGTTATGCGTGGATAATGAAACGCTATGAGTACCCATGCCGACAGCAAGCCCTGGACCGTTCCCGCTTTAGCCGACGCCAAGCGCGACAAGCGCAAGCTGGTGATGTTGACCGCTTACGACAACAGTTTCGCCCGTGTGCTCGACGCCAATGGCGTCGATCTGGTGCTGGTGGGCGACTCCCTGGGCATGGTGGTGCAAGGACAGGATTCGACCTTGCCGGTGACGGTGGACGACATCGTCTACCACACCACTGTGGTGGCGCGCGGTTTGCAGCGCGCGCTGTTGATCTCCGATCTGCCATTCCAATCCGATGCCACGCCTGAGCGGGCGCTGGATGCCTCTATCGCGTTGCTACAGGCAGGGGCGGAGATGGTCAAGCTGGAAGGCGCCGGCCACAAGCTGGAGGTGATCCGTTTCCTGGTGGAACGCGATATCCCGGTATGCGCGCACCTGGGGCTGACGCCGCAGTCGGTGCTGAAGTTCGGCGGCTACAAGGTGCAGGGCCGCGACGAGGTTGCCGCCGAAAGGCTGCGCGCCGATGCACAGGCCGTGGCGGACGCCGGTGCAGCAATGCTCGTGCTGGAATGCGTGCCGTCCTCGGTGGCGGCGTCGATTACCGCGGCTATCGATATTCCGACCATCGGCATCGGTGCCGGCCCCGACTGTGACGGGCAGGTGCTGGTACTGCACGATTTTCTCGGCCTGGACACCGGCCATCGGCGGCCCAAGTTCGTCAAGGACTTCCTGGCAGAAGGCGGTTCGGTCGCCGGCGCGGTGCGCGCCTTTGCCGAAGCGGTGCGCAGCGGTGCGTTCCCCGACGCCAGCCATTCGTACTGACCGCGCAATCGCGCATCAAAAGCGGAAACAAGAACTCCGATGATCGAAACCATCACCGAACTGGAGGCGCTGCGCGCCCGCGTCAATGGCTGGAAGCGCGAGGGTTTGCGGGTCGGTTTCGTGCCCACCATGGGCAATCTGCATACCGGGCACTATTCGCTGGTGATGCTGGCGCGCCAGTACAGCGATCGCGTGGTGTCCAGCGTGTTCGTCAATCCCACGCAGTTCGGGCCGAATGAGGACTTCACCCGCTATCCGCGCACGCCCGAAGCCGATACCACCGGTTTGGAAGGCGCGGGTTGCGATGTGCTGTGGTTGCCGACGGTGGAATCGATGTATCCCTTCGGCGTCGAGTTGGCGGCCAAGGTGCACGTGCCGGGCGTCAGCAGCCTGCTGGAAGGCGCGCATCGGCCCGGACACTTCGACGGCGTCTGCACGGTGGTAACTCGCCTGTTCAACCAGGTGCAGCCGGATGTGGCCGCGTTCGGGAAAAAGGACTATCAGCAGCTGGCGGTGATCCGCCAGATGGTCCGCGATCTGGCGTTTCCCATCGAGATTCTGGCCGGCAGCATCGTCCGTGAAAGCGACGGCCTGGCGATGAGCTCGCGCAACCAATACTTGTCCGCGGAAGAGCGCCCGCGCGCCGCGGAGATCCGCAAGACGCTGCTGGCGATGCGCGACGGTATCGCCGCCGGCCAGCCGCGCCAGGCCGTGGAAGCAGACGCAGGCAAGCGCCTCGGCGATGTGGGTTTCGCAGTGGACTACACCGTGGTACGCCGCCCAGACCTGAGCGAACCCCAAGACGGCGAACAAAGCCCCCGCGTAGCGTTGATCGCGGCGCGTTTGGGTAAGACGCGGTTGATCGATAACTTGGAGTGGTGAGGGGCGGGGAGCGGTGTAGGAGCGACGTGAGTCGCGATTTGGCTTTACCAGGAAAATCTCATCGCGACTCACGTCGCTCCTACAAGACTGCGTGAAACGCGCCGTACAATGGCTGCTCACCGCTGCGCCGCGCCACGCTGCTAGACTCTTGCCTCTTCTGAAAACGCCCTTTCGCCATGCAACTCAGCCTGCTCAAAACCAAGATCCACCGCGCCACCGTCACCCACGCCGAACTGAACTACGAAGGGTCCATCGCCATCGATGGACTGTTGCTGGATGCCAGCGGCATCCGCGAGTTCGAGCAGGTGCACATCTGGGACGTGACCAACGGCGCCCGTTTCTCCACCTACGCCATCCGCGCTGACGAAGGCAGTGGCATCGTCTCGCTCAACGGCGGCGCGGCGAGGCATGTGCAGATTGGCGACCTCATCATCATTGCCGCGTTCGCGGGCATGAGCGAGGAAGAGGCCGCGCGCTTCCAGCCCAAGCTGATCTATGTGGACGGGCAGAACAAAATCACCCACACCAACCATTCCATTCCCAAGCAAGCCGCATGAACACGCCCTCTGAACGCGGGACGCCGGGTTTCGACAAATTGCATTCCCATGCGGAGCGTCTTCGCGGCGTCGGCCTGCCGGTGCTGCTGAAGCAGGACCCGGCCCGTGCGAGCGACTTCGCACTGCGGGCAGGACCCCTATACGTCAATTTCGCGCGGCAGTGCTACGACCGCGATGCATTGGACGCGCTGCTGGCCATGGGCGAGGCCAAGGAACTACCAGCGGCCTTCCGCCGGTTGTTCGATGGTGAGAAGGTCAACGTCACTGAAGGTCGTGCTGCTTTGCATACCGCATTGCGTGGCGATCATTCCGATTCGGCGGTGGCGCGCGCGGCCTTCGCCTCCGCAACCGAAGTGCGTGGCCGCATGGCAGCGCTCATCGCCGAGCTGCAGTCCAGCGATATCACCGACATCGTCAGCGTCGGCATTGGCGGCTCCGATCTGGGCCCGCGGTTGGTAGCCGATGCCTTGCGCGATCCGTCGCATGGCCGGTTCCGTGTGCATTTTCTGTCCAATGTCGACGGTGCCGCTGCGCAACGCGTGCTGGCGCCGCTGGATCCCGCGCGCACGGCGGCGATCCTGATTTCCAAGACTTTCGGAACACAGGAAACCTTGCTCAACGGCGGCATCCTGCGCGACTGGCTAGGCGGCAGCGAACGCCTATACGCCGTCAGCGCCAATCCCGAGCGCGCCGCGAGTGCGTTCGACATTGCAGCCGAACGAGTGCTGCCGATGTGGGATTGGGTGGGCGGACGTTATTCATTGTGGTCGGCGGTCGGTTTGCCGATCGCACTGGCGATCGGTTTCGATCGCTTCGAAGGATTGCTGGCCGGCGCCGCGGATTTCGATGCGCACGCGTTGACCTCGCCGTTGGCTGAAAACATTGCCGTGCGCCACGCGCTGACGGCGGTATGGAATCGCAATGCGCTAGGCCATGCCGCGCACGGCGTGATGAGCTACGACCAGCGCTTGGCGCTGCTGCCCGCCTATCTGCAGCAGCTGGTGATGGAAAGCCTGGGTAAGCGGGTGCGCCTGGACGGCAGCCCGGTCGCCGTCGATACCGTGCCGGTTTGGTGGGGAGGTGCGGGTACCGATGTGCAGCACAGTTTCTTCCAGGCGTTGCATCAGGGCACGGGCATCGTGCCGCTGGATTTCGTCGGCACCGTGCGCAATGACGATCCATATGCCGAAAACCATCTGGCGCTGATGTCCAACCTGCTGGCGCAGAGCGAAGCGTTGGCCAATGGCCAAGCCAGCGACGATCCGCACCGTAGCTATCCTGGCGGCCGTCCCAGCACGATGATCCTGCTGGATGCGCTGACTCCCCAGTCGTTGGGGGCACTGATCGCGATGTACGAGCACAGCGTCTACGCGCAGTCGGTGCTTTGGGGCATCAATGCGTTCGATCAATTCGGTGTTGAGCTGGGCAAGCAATTGGCCAATGGTTTGTTGCCGGCATTGAAGGGCGAGGCGAAAGCCGGCGATCCGGTGACGCGCGCGTTGCTGGAAGAGCTGCGCGAACGCGGCTGAAAGCGGCGGCGCTCACCGTTTTCTCTGGTAGGAGCGACGTTTTTTAGCGGCCGAATGGCTGGTCAAGTCGCGATGAAGCATTGTTGGTAATGCTTCATCGCGACTAACGTCGCTCCTACAAGTCGCGAAAAAGATGCATCGCTTTACTGCGACTGGTGACGTTGCAACGCCCACGCCACATGCTCCCGCACCAGCGGCGAAGGGTCTTCGCGGCGCGATTCAAGCGCCGTCATGACCGCAGGTGTTGCAGGCGCGTTCCCCAACGCCACGGCGATATTGCGCAACCAACGTTCGTAGCCGCTGCGGCGGATCGCCGAGCCTTCGGTTCGGCGAAGGAATTCTTCTTCGGTCCAGGAAAACAGCTGCGGCAGCGTCGCGGTATCCAGATCGTTGCGCGCGCGGAAATCGGGCTCGTCGGTGCGCTTGGCGAACTTGTTCCAAGGACACACGAGTTGGCAATCGTCGCAACCGAAAATGCGGTTGCCGATGGCCGGCCGCAGTTCCTCGGGTATCGCGCCTTCGTGTTCGATGGTCAGATAGGAAATACAGCGGCGCGCATCCAGTCGATACGGCGCGGTGATGGCCTGGGTAGGGCAGATGTCGATGCAGCGCATGCAGGTGCCGCAGTGCGCGCTGGCGGGTGGATCGATGGGCAATGGCAGGTCGACGTAGATCTCGCCCAGGAAAAACCAAGAGCCGCCATCCTTGTCGATCAGGCAGGTGTGCTTGCCGATCCAGCCGAGGCCAGCGTTGCGAGCCAGCGCACGTTCCAACACCGGTGCCGAATCGACGAAAACCCGATGTCCGAACGGCCCGACTTCCGCCTGGATGCGTTCGGCCAGTTTCTGCAGCCGTTGCCGCATCAGCTTGTGATAGTCGCGACCCAGCGCATAGCGCGCGACATAGGCGCGTTCACCTTCGTGCAAGGTGTTCCAGGCGTCCTCGCTGTCATTGCGACCATAGTCCAGGCCGACCGAAATCACCCGCAAGGTGCCGGGAATCAATTCATCCGGCCGGCCACGCTTGTCGCCGTGGCGTGCCATCCATTCCATCGAACCGTACAGCCCCTGCGCCAGCCAATCACGCAGATGGTGTTCGTCTTCGCCCAGTTCGATTCCGGTGATGCCACAGCGCTGAAAACCCAACTCGCGCGCCAACGTCCGCACACGCTGGGCGAGCGCGGCGGGATCCGGGATGCGGGCGGGCAGGGAAGACATGCGGAAAGTATAGAAGGCTGGGGAGCGGGAAGCGGTGAGCGGTGAGCGATGAGCGATGAGCGATGAGGGGAAAGGCTCTGGCTTTATCTCCCCCTTTACAAAGGGGGACTGAGGGGGATTTGCTTTTGCTCTTAAAGAAAAACAGCAAAAGCAACAGCAAATCCCCCGTAGCCCCCTTTTTCAAAGGGGGCAAAAGCCGCATGCTTTTCCCGCTCACCGCTCACCGCTCACCGCTCACCGCTCACCGCTCACCGCTCACCGCTCACCGCTTCCCATTCCCCATTCCCCATTCCCGCTAGAATCGCCACATGCCCGGCACCTACCCCTTGTACGCCACTTCGACTGCCCGCCAGTTGGATGCGCACGCCACGGAACAGCTGGGAGGCGACGGCTACATTTTGATGCAGCGCGCCGGATTGGCGGCTTGGCGATATCTGTTGCTGCATTGGCCGCAAGCGCAACGCATCGTGGTGGTCTGTGGGCCAGGCAACAACGGTGGTGACGGCTATGTGCTTGCGCAGTTGGCGCGACGTTCGGGTCGCGTGGTGCAGGTAGTGCATTTGCCTTCGCATCTGCCGCGCAGCGAGCTGGCTCAGCGTGCTTGTACCGATTACATCGCGGCGGGCGGGCAAGTGGAGCTGTTCACCGCGGAATTGGCGCAGGCCGACATAGTAGTCGACGCGCTATTCGGTATCGGTTTCGCGCGGGCGCCGGACACCGAATCGTCAAGGTTGATCAATGCGATCAATACACAGGCGGTGCCGGTTTTTTCGCTGGACCTTCCCAGCGGTATCGATGCGGATACCGGTGCGGCACCGGGTGCTGCGGTGACGGCGAATCGCACATTGCAGTTCATCGTGCGGCACGCGGGTCTGTATACCGGCGATGCCTTGGAATACGTCGGCGCATTGGATCTGGATACGCTGGAAGTGCCTGCTTCCAGCTTCGATAGCGCAGAGGCTTTCGCAAGTTTGCTGAGCGCCGATGCGTTGGCGTTGTGGCTGTTGCCGCGTCGGCGCAATACCCACAAAGGCGAGTCCGGGCGCGTGCTCTGCATCGGCGGTGATCACGGCAGCGGCGGCGCCGTCATTCTTTGTGCGGAAGCGGCTTTGCGCAGCGGTACGGGATTGTTGAGCGTGGCGACGCGGGAAGCGCACGTCACTGCGATGCTCGCCCGCCGACCGGAAGCGATGGTGCGGGCGGTGGAATCCGATCAGGATCTGCAGCCGTTGTTGGACCGCGCCGACTGCATCGCGCTGGGGCCGGGATTGGGGCAGGGCGAATGGTCGCGCGCGATGTTTCGCTTGGCGATGGAGGCGAGCAAGCCGCTGGTGATCGATGCCGATGGCTTGAATCTGCTGGCAGCTGCACCGCGGCCGTTGCTCGACGCCGTACTGACGCCGCATCCGGGCGAAGCCGCACGTTTGCTCGATACCGATACCGCGGCCGTGCAAGGCGATCGTTTTGCTGCTGCGCAGGCGATCGCGGATCGTTACGGTGCCGCCGTGGTGTTGAAAGGCGCGGGCACGGTCGTGACGGCGCCAGGCCATGTACCGCGTGTGATCGATGCCGGCAATCCAGGCATGGCAGTGGGTGGCATGGGCGATGTGCTGACTGGCGTGACTGCCGCGTTGCGCGGGCAAGGCCTGAATGCGTTCGACGCGGCCAGCGCAGGTGCCTTGCTGCATTCGATGGCTGGCGATGCCGCGGCTTGGGATGGCCAGCGCGGCTTGCTACCTTCCGATCTCATGCCGCATCTGCGGAGGTTGGCGAACCCCTAAGAAGCGCGCCCACGATCCTGCCCCCGAACATGCGGGCGCGCGTGCTCGCCATGCCCGCGCATCACAACTACGCTCCACACCGCTACGGCCGCCAGCCTTCGCTCGCGACGAAGCGTAAACAAGCTCTAGAATCGCGGCATGCGGATTCTTCTTTCTGACAGCGAAGCAACGGAAGCGCTGGGACGTGCGCTTGCGGCGACACGGCCCGCGCTGGCCGTAGTGCATCTGCAGGGCGACCTGGGTGCCGGCAAGTCCACTTTGGCGCGCGCCATGTTGCGGGCACTGGGCGTAAAAGGCGCCATCCGCAGCCCCACGTATACCTTGGTGGAACGCTATCCGCTGGAGCAAGGCGAGGCCTGGCATCTGGATCTGTACCGCATTGGCGACGCCGGCGAGCTGGAGTTCCTGGGGTTGGACGATGCGGTGGCGACGTTATGGCTGGTGGAATGGCCGGAGCGCGGTAGTGGCGGAATACCGCCGGCCGATTTGCGGGTCGAGCTGGCGGTGGAGGGTCTTGGGCGCTCGGCGGTGCTGACTGCTGCGTCGGAAGAGGGCCATCGTTGGCTGGTGCAGCTGGCGGATAACAGGCAGTTGCCGGGACCATCTGTCGCTGTCGCATAGGAACATGCGGCAGGTTACGGATTATTAAGGGAAAAATTCTTGCATTCCCGGCCGGTTGGTGATTGAATCCGGCGCATGCGCATGGGGAATCCCACAATCCGTAGTTTCCGGCTCGCAGTGATGGCTTGCCTGCTGGCGGCAGCCGGCATTGCGCCGGCGTGGGCGGGCGAGGTCAACGCCATTCGCGTGAGCCAAGGCGCCACCGGCACCCGTGCGGAAATCCAGCTGCAGGGCAAGGGCGAATACAAGACGTTATCGCTGGCGGGTCCTGACCGCTTGGTCGTCGATCTGCCGGCTTCCAGTGCGGTGAAGGGCCTCGCGCTTCCGGCTGGCGCCGGCATCATCAAATCCGTACGTACCGGCCAACCGGCACCCGGCACTTTGCGCATCGTGTTCGATCTGGCCTCCTCTGTCGTGCCTTTGAAGCCACGCATGGAGCCCAACGGCAGCGGTGCGCGATTGGTGATCGAATGGCCCGGGGATGGTCCAGCGCCCAGTCCGGCGTCGAGCCCTGCGGTAGCCTCCGCCGCTCCAACGCCGGCTACCTCACCGGGGCCTTCGCAAGCGACCCCGCCAGCGGCTGTGGATCCACAGGCTGAAGCGGCTCGCGCTACCGCGGCGCTTAGCGCACAGGTGGTGAAGGAGTTGGCCCAGAACGCTCCGCCACCGACGCCATCATCGACAGCAACGAGCAGCCAACCGTCGCCGCAGGCCATCCTCAACGGACAGGCGACAGCGAATGTGCCGCCGGCATCGGCTGGCACCGTTTCGTTCACGACACCCGCTTACACCATCGCCACCGGCAAACCTGCGCCGATAGGGGCGAACGCCGCCGTGGCGGATCAACCGTCCGGCACGGGGCAGGCCATTACGGAGCAGGCCATTCCTGCTACAGCGGCAGCCAAGCCTGCGGCGGAGCCATCCAAGCGTTCCGGCACGCGACCGCTCGTCATCGCCATCGATCCTGGCCATGGCGGCCAGGATTCCGGCGCGGTAGGCCCCGGTGGCACTTACGAAAAGAACGTCGTACTGGCGATCGCACGCGAATTGGCGCGCCAGATCAACGCAACGGCGGGAATGAAGGCTTATCTGACCCGCGACAACGATGTTTTCATCCCATTGCCGCAACGTGCCCGCAAGGCACGCGCGGCGGGTGCCGACATGTTCGTTTCCATCCACGCCGACGCCGCGGAAAATCGTAGCGCGCGTGGGTCGTCGGTGTACGTGCTGTCGCTGAAAGGCGCGTCTTCGCAGCGCGCCCGCTGGCTGGCAGACAAGGAAAATGCCTCCGATCTGATCGGCGGTGTGCCCTTGCAGAAGGTCGACAACACCTTGTCGTCGGTGCTGCTGGACTTGGCCCAAAGCGGCCACATGAAAGCGTCCGAAGATGCTGCTCATCATGTGCTGGAAGGTCTCAAGCGCGTGGGCAACAACCACAAGCCGCACATCGAGCGCGCCAATTTCGCCGTGCTGCGGACCTCCGACATACCGGCCATGCTGGTGGAAACCGCGTTCATCTCCAACGCCGAAGAAGAGCGCCGCCTGAAGGATCCGGCTTATCAGCGCAAGGTGGCCAGCGCCGTGCTGGATGGCGTCAATACCTATTTCACCCGGCAACCGCCGCCGGGCACGCTGTTCGCCGCCCGTGCGCAGGCGGAAGCAGAAGCGCAGTCGCGCAGGGTCGCGACGGGCGGTGCCGCGGGCGCGCCCTGAGTACGGTGTCCCACAAATAACTTACCTGTCTGACTTGGTCTTGTCCCCCGATCCTGCGTTGCTCGTCGTCAACGTAGTCCCGCTATGCCTCCTCCTCGCGCCTTGGCTCGGGGGCCAATCCACGGCGTCAGACAGGCAAGCTATTTGCGGGGCACCATACTAGACAGCGCCCTCGGCTATCATCACGGCTGATTCCCGACGACGGCACCACCGCGCCGCCAGAACGTGCCGATCCGCCCACTGTCCGCAATTTCCCTGTTCGCAATCACCGTTGGCACAGGCACGCCTGTGCACTCGCTGCGCAATGCTGCGCGCTCAACAGGTGCTCAAGACGAGGCATCCATATGAGCATCCGCCAGCTTCCCGATACCCTGATCAATCAGATCGCCGCAGGCGAGGTTGTCGAGCGGCCCGCGTCCGTCGTCAAGGAATTGGTGGAGAACGCGCTGGACGCCGGTGCCCGACGTATCGATATCGATCTGGAAGAGGGCGGCGTGCGGCTGATCCGCATTCGCGACGACGGTGGCGGTATTGCGCCGGAAGAATTGCCGCTGGCCGTATCGCGCCACGCCACCAGCAAGATCGCTTCGCTGGACGACCTTGAATCGGTCGCCACGCTGGGTTTCCGCGGTGAAGCGCTGCCTTCCATTGCCTCGGTCAGCCGTTTCCTGCTGTCCTCGCGCCGCGCCAACGATGAGCATGGCGCCGCCCTGCAAGTGGAAGGCGGCAAAGTAGGCGAAGTCGTACCCAAGCCGCACGCGATCGGCACCACCGTGGAAGTGCGCGAACTGTTCTACAACGTACCGGCGCGCCGTAAGTTCCTGCGCGCCGAACGCACCGAGCTGGGCCATATCGAAGAATGGCTGCGGTCTCTGGCGCTGGCGCGTCCTGACATCGAACTGCGCGTCTCCCATAACGGCAAGCCGTCGCGGCGCTACAAGCCGGACGAACTGGAATCGGTGGCGCGCCTGAACGAGACACTGGGCGAAGACTTCGCCCGCCAGGCGTTGCGGGTCGGCCACAGTGGCGCCGGTCTGCGGCTGTTTGGCTGGATCGCGCAGCCCAGCTATTCGCGTGCCAGCGCGGATCAGCAGTACCTGTATGTGAATGGCCGTTCGGTGCGCGACCGCAACATCGCGCACGCAGTGAAGATGGCGTATCAGGACGTGTTGTTTCATGGCCGCCAGCCGGCGTACGTGCTGTTCCTGGAAATCGACCCGACTCGCGTCGACGTCAACGTGCACCCGGCCAAGCATGAGGTCCGCTTCCGCGATAGCCGCCTGGTCCACGATTTCGTCTACCGCACCTTGCACGACGCACTGGCGGAAACACGCGCAGGTGCGACGCCTGTGGTTGCCTCGGCGGTATCGCCGGCCGCCGCCGGCTACGCGCCGCCATCATCCTGGATGCCCACGCAGCAGTCGCCGCTGGGATTGCGAGTGGCCGAAGCGCCCGCCGCTTATGCCGCGTTGTACGCCACGCCATCCTCTTCACCGGATAGTTCGATGGGGGTGGCAGCCGGTGTGTCGCCGTATAGCGCGAACATGCAGCCAGTCGTCATGCCGGCGACGGATACGGACGGCGTCCCACCATTGGGCTTCGCTATCGCGCAACTGCACGGGATCTACATCCTGGCCGAGAATGCCGATGGCTTGATCGTGGTGGACATGCATGCGGCCCACGAACGCATCGGCTACGAAAAGCTCAAGTCGGCGCACGACGGTATTGGCCTGCGCTCGCAGCCCCTGCTGGTGCCGCTGAATATGGCTGTTGCCGAACGCGAGGCGGACGCCGCCGAACGCGAAGCCGAAACGCTGGCGGCGCTCGGTTTCGACGTCACCCGCAGCGGCCCGCAGTCGCTGAGCGTACGCAGCGTGCCCGCGTTGCTGGCACAGGCCGATCCGGAAGCACTGCTGCGCGACGTACTGACCGATCTGCGCGAGCATGGCGAAAGTCTGCGGGTTGCGGCCGCACGCGATGAGCTATTGTCGACGATGGCTTGCCATGGCGCGGTACGTGCGAACCGCCGCCTGACCATTCCCGAGATGAATGCGCTGCTGCGCGAAATGGAAATCACCGAGCGTTCCGGCCAATGCAATCACGGCCGACCAACCTGGGCGCATTTTTCCGTTGCCGAAATTGACCGCTGGTTCCTGCGAGGACGATGACATGGGGTGTGGTAAGTGGGCTGGGGTGATGATGTTGTCGGCTTTGTTGGCCGGATGCGGACAAGACCAAACTGCAGGTGAAACGGCACCGGCAGGCGAAACCGCGTCGACCACGAAAACGGCCGATGCGCAGTTCCTGGCGGACAACGCCGCATGGCGAAAGCAACGCGAAGAAGAGTTGCTCAAGCCCGACGGGTGGACCAGCCTGGTTGGCTTGCATTGGCTGGAGCTCAAAGCGCACTACATCGGCAGCAGCGCCGGCAACGGCATCAAGCTGGCGGTGGGGCCGGCCAAGATGGGCATGCTGACGCAGCAGAACAAGCAAATTTTCTTCACCCCGGAACGCGGCGCGGCGTTGACGTTGAACGGCGAACCATTGAAGGGACGGGTGGAACTTCAAAGCGATCGCGGCGAACTGCCCAGCACGATTGGTTTCGACGAGGGCAAAGGGAATCTGTCGATAATCGAACGCGGCGGACGCCATGCATTGCGGGTGAAGTACGCGGATGCGGAGACACGCTTGAACTTCGCCGGCCTCGATTACTGGCCGGTGGATCCGGCTTGGCAGATCGAAGGCCGCTTCGTCCCGCACCCGGCCGGTAAAACGATGGCCATCGGCGACATCATCGGCATCACCACCGAGTCGCCCAATCCCGGCGTGGTGGAATTCAGCCGCGACGGCGCGACCTATCGGCTGGAAACCATCGGACAGCCCGGTGGTCCGTTGTTCATCGTGCTGGCCGATGGCACCAGTGGCCACGGCAGCTACCCGGCAGGGCGCTTCCTGGATGTGGCGGTGCCGGTCGGCGGCAAGGTGATGCTGGACTTCAACCGTGCCTACAACCCGCCTTGCGCCTTTACCCCTTACGCGACGTGTCCGCTGCCGCCACCGGAAAACCGGCTGAACCTGGCCATTTCCGCTGGCGAAAAAGCCTACGCCAAGCCCATCGCCATTCAATGACAGGGATGTTCATGCTGAAACGACCGCGCTCCATCAAGCCGTTGCTGCTGGCCATGACGCTGATTGCAACGGCCTTCGCGGCCGGTGCCGATTCGCCTGCGAAGGTAGCTGCCAAGCCAACGCCGCCGGTGCCGTTACTGTGGAAGGTTTCCGACCAAGACAACGCAGTGTATCTGTTGGGCTCGTTCCATTTGCTGCGGCCAAGCGACTACCCGCTGTCCGGTGATGTGAGCCTGGCATTCGAAGATGCGGAAGCGCTGATGTTCGAGCTGTCGCCGGCGGAAATGGCATCAGCCGCGTTACCGACGCAGATGATGCAGGCAGCGCTACGCCGGGATGGCAAGAGCTTGCAGGACGATCTGGATGCCGCTACGTGGCAAAGGCTGCAGAACTACGCCAGCAAGAGCAGCCTGCCGCTGGCGAACTTCGCTACCTTCGAGCCGTGGTTCGTCGGCCTGACCATCAGCATTTTGGAGATGACCAAGCAAGGCTTGGACCCGAAGCTCGGCTTGGATACTCATTTCATGGAGAACGCTAAAGAGGCCGGAAAGCCGACCGAAGGCCTGGAACTGGCGAGCGATCAGATCCGCATGCTGGATGGCATGGACATGGCCGAGCAACGGCAATTCATCTCCGAAGCATTGGAACAGGTCGAGAAAGGACCGGCCGAGATGGAGGCCTTGCATCGCGCCTGGCGCAATGGCGATGCCGACCTGCTCTGGAACAAGATGGCCGGCGAAATGAAGCGCGAATATCCGCGCCTTTATCAACGCATCAACGTCGACCGCAACAACGCATGGCTGCCGAAGATCCAGCGCCGCCTCTCGGAGTCCGATTCCGATGACACCCTGATCGTCGTTGGTGCCCTCCATCTGCTGGGTAGCGACGGAGTGGTCGAAAAACTGCGTGGCAAAGGCTACAAGGTGGAGCGGGTTTGTTCCGCTTGTAAGTAAACGGTCCGATTTCGCTCTTCGTAGAGCCGAGCTTGCTTGGCTGCTTTTAGTTGGACCTGCACAGAGCGAAGAGCAGCCGAGCAAGCTCGGCTCTACGAGAAGCGCGTAGCGCTTCCGCTATTGCCTGCCGTTGCGAGGGCATCGTTACTGTCGATGCGACAAGATCACGCGGTGCAGCTCCGCTCTACCCGACGGCCGCGACCATCCGGATGCAATCCACCGGGCAAGCAGGCACGCAAAGCTCGCAGCCGGTACACAGTGGCTCTATCACTACGTGCATATGCTTGGCGCCGCCGATGATGGCGTCGACGGGGCAGGCCTGGATGCATTTGGTGCAGCCGATGCAGTCGGCTTCGACAATCACTGCCACTTCTGCTGGCTTGTGCGTGCCGCGGCTGCGGTCGTAGGGCAGCGGCGGGACGCCCAAGGCCTTGGCCAACAGCCGCGCACCGTCATCGCCTCCCGGCGGGCAGCGATCGACCTGCGCTTCACCCCGCGCCATTGCTTCGGCGTATGGGCGACAGCCATCGAAACCGCATTGGCCGCATTGAGTCTGCGGCAAAAGGCGATCAAGGCGTTCGATTAGATCGGCGTTGGACATTGTCGTTGAGCGTACCGCGCCCGGATGCGTGCTGCGATGCCAACGTTGCGGCAACGCTCAGCGTACCGGCATACCCGCCTGGGCGCCGCTGTCGGCGTTCAGCAGAGCCAGCGCGCCGCCATCGAAACCGGCCGACAGGATCATTCCTTCGCTGATACCGAAGCGCATCTTGCGTGGCGCCAGATTGGCGATGAATACCACGCTGCGGCCTATCAGTTTTTCCGGTTCGCCGTAGCTGGCGCGGATGCCGGAAAAGATCTGCCGCTTGCCCAATTCGCCGGCATCCAGTTCGAAGCGGAGCAGTTTGTCCGAGCCTTCAACGAATTCGCATGCCAGCACCTTGCCGATACGCAGGTCGAGCTTGGCGAAATCGTCGATGCCGATCAAACCGCCGGCAGCTTCCTTTGTAGGAGTGGCGCTGGCATGCGAGCGCCGGTCAGTCGCGACCGCTTTCCCAGCGGAGTTTGGCGTCGCTCCTGCGTTCGGCGAGGCAGCGGGAGCAAGGGTGTCTTTGGAAGCTTCGGTCATGGCGTCGATCAGTTTCGGGTCGATACGGGTGAATAGCGGCGAATACGGCTTGATGCTGTGTGCGAGCAGCGGAGCGTCCAAGTCGCGCCAGGCGTAGACCGGTGCGGCCAGAAATTCTTCTGCTTGTGCGGCGGTGCGCGGCAACACGGGTTTGAGCGCAGCGGACAATACGCGGAACAGGTTCAAGCCCTGCGTGCACACCGCCTGCAGTTCGGCGTCGGCGCCTGAGCGGCCGTTATCGAGTTCCTTTGCGATCACCCACGGCTTCTTGTCGTCGATATAGCGATTGGCTTCATCGGCAAGCGCCATGGTCTGCCGGATGGCAGAGGCTGGATCATTGCGTTCGTAGGCTTCGCGGATCGGCGCCAATGCGGCAACAAAACGAGTATAGGTAGCGGAATCCGGCAACGCCGAGGCCAACTTCCCATCGAAACGCTTGTCGATGAATCCCGCACAGCGGCTGGCCAGATTCACGAACTTGCCTACCAGGTCGGCATTCACGCGCGCGGTGAAATCACCGAGGTTGAGATCCAGGTCATCGACCCCGCCGGAGGATTTGGCGGCGTAGTAGTAGCGCAGCGCTTCCGGCTCCAGACCCACGTCCAGATAGGTCCGCGCCATCACGAAGGTGCCGCGCGATTTGGACATCTTGGCGCCATCGACCATCAGATAGCCGTTGACGTGCAGGCGAGTCGGCGCGCGGTAGCCCACGCCATGCAGCACGGCGGGCCAGAACAGACCGTGGAAATTGACGATGTCCTTGCCGATGAAGTGGTGCAGTTCGGTCTGCGTGTCGGCCACGAGATGCGATTCGAAATCCAGGCCGTTGCGTTGGCACAGTGCCTTGAAGCTACTGAGATAGCCGATGGGCGCGTCCAGCCACACATAAAAATATTTGCCTGGGGCGCCGGGAATCTCGAAGCCGAAGTAAGGTGCATCGCGCGAGATATCCCATGCGCGCAGGCCGCCTTCGGCATCCAGCCACTCCATCAACTTGGCCTTGACGCCGGCCAGGGCGACATCGCCAGCCAGCCATTGGCGAAGGAACGACTGAAAACCACCCACCTCGAAGAAGTAATGCTCCGAATCGCGGATTTCCGGCGTGGCGCCGGACAGCACCGACTTCGGCTCCTTCAGGTCGGTCGGGGCATAGGTGGCGCCGCAGACCTCGCAGTTGTCGCCGTATTGGTCGGCCGATCCACAGTTGGGGCAGATGCCTTTGATGTAGCGATCCGGCAGGAACATGCCTTTGGCCGGGTCGTAGAACTGCGCCACGTTGCGCTTGGCGATATGGCCACCGGCATCCAGCTTGGCGTAGAACGCTTCGGTCAGTTCGCGGTTGGTGCGCGAATGAGTGGAATCGTAGTGATCGAAGTCCACGCCAAAGGCGGCGAAGTCGCGCTCATGGCTGGCCTGGACATTGGCAATGAAGGCCTCCGGCGTCACCGCGGCCTTTTCCGCCGCCAGCATGATCGGCGTGCCGTGGGTGTCGTCGGCGCAGACGAAGTAGGTGGTGTCTCCCGCCAACCGCCTGGCCCGCACCCAGATGTCGGCCTGGATATAGCCGACCAGGTGGCCAAGGTGGAGTGGCCCGTTGGCGTAGGGCAGGGCAGTGGTGACGAGTGCAGTGCGGCTCATGGCGAGTGTCGTGCGGGGGAACGCCGATTATCGCATGGGGCTCCAAAAACACATTGGCCCGGCGGTGCCGGGCCAATGGACGTGCTGGTTTCAGGGGATTACTGGCGGACCCAGGTCTGCGATTTGCAGATGAAGGCGATGCAGCCGGAGACTTCCAGCTTCTTGCCGCCATCGATCAGCTTCATCTTGGACTTGTAGACCTTGCCTTCATCGGGCTTGAGGATCGTGCCGCCGCTCCAGGCGTCGGTGCCGTCGGCCTTCATGCCACGGATGATTTCCATGCCGGTGATGGGCTTGTTCTTGCGGTCGTCCTTGCACTTGTCGCAGACCGGGTTGGGCTTGCTGGGGTTCAGCAGCTTGACGATCCGGCCGCTCAGGACGCCGCTGGGGGTGCGGGTGATTTCGACAATGGATTTTTCCTTGCCGGTGTCGCTGTCGATGGTCTTCCACGTGCCCACCGCATCGGCGGCGGCAGCCGACATCGACAGAGCCATCAGCGGGGCGGCCAGCCAGGCGGCCATCAGTGTCTTGCGCATATTCCCCTCCCAGGGATGTTGGTTGAGCCCCACCCGGCGGGAAGGCCGGCGGGATGGGTTCTTTATACCGCATTCGGTGGGGTATGGAGGAAGGGCTTCAGTCGTCTTTCCGGGTGCCCAGGCCGTCCTCATCCCGGTTTGGGGTAGTAGGTTCCACAACGTCGGTCTGTGGCGCTGTCGCCGGGATGCGCGAGCCGGGTTTCTCACCTTCGCCGACCTGCTCCATTTCGCCCACGCTGACGCGACCGACACGGGGCTTCATCCAGATGCTGTCATGCCAAGCCTGGTACTGCTTGGGGTCCCAGTAGCGCTCGTCGTAGAACTTGGACCCGTCGATCTGTTCGAACCCGCCCGGGCCCGGGATGTAGATCTGCACGTTTCCGGCAAAGCCCGTTCGGCTGCCTGTCAGCCTGCGCTGCTCCCGTCGCAGGACGGTCGCAAGTCGGGGTTGCGCGGCGGCATCGCCATATTTGGCGTAGATCGCTTTGCCCTCCTCCAGTGCGCGTGTCCGCTGCTCCGGTGTCAGCGCATTCCAATAGCGTTCGCGCAGACCGAGGAAACCGGCATATCCGCGTTCGGCCGCCAGATCCATCCATGCATAAGCCAGCGATGGATTGCGTTCGGTTCCTTGGCCATTCCACAGCATTTCGGCCACCATGCCTTGCGATGGTTTGTCCGCGTAGAAGGCGGCCCGCTGGAAGAAACGGAAGGCGTCCTCATGCTTGCCCTGCTTCATCTCATCCAGGCCCAGCAGGCGATATCGCAGGTCCGGATGTGCGGTCAGGAATCCTGCCGACAGCATCAAAGGATCTTTTGTGGGGTCGGGCGGCGGCGCAGATGCGGATGATTTTTGCGCAAGCGCAGCAGCGGGGACGAGCAAGATGCCCAGCATGATCAGTGTGCGGACGGCTGTACGAAATGTGTCCATGGATCCTTCCTATGACCGGCCGGTGGATGGGATCTGATTGTGTAGGTAGCTAGCGGATATAGCCTCTACCGGAAGTCACGCTGCCAAAGAATGGTGCATAAGAATGGCCGGCGTTGAGCCGGCCATTCCTGCGACGCGTAGCCGCTTATTCGGTCTTGCTGGGGTTGCCCACGGTGACTTCGCCCCCGATGTGGCGTGCGAAGAAGTCCAACATCGTCGTGTAAAGGTTCACGCGATTGGCAACGTCGTAAAAGCCGTGCATTTCACCGGATTGAATGAGCATGCCTTCCGGAGAATTGCCCGCAGCGATCAGCGCTTTGTTCATCAACTCGGTTTGTTCCGGCGGGGTACGGACGTCGCGCGCGCCTGCCGCCAGGTATACCGGGATCTTGACTTCGGCTGCGCGGCGAGCGGGTGAGTTTTCGGCCCATGTCTTTGTATCGGTGCCATGGGTACGACGCAGAAAGCGCTGGCCGGGTTCGTTTTCCGGGATGTCCCCTTTCTTGAACATCATGTCGATGTCATAGACACCGACGTACCCGAAAGTGCACTTGAATAGGCCAGGTGCACGAATCGGTGCCATCAACGAAGAGTAGCCTCCAAAACTACCGCCGTAGATGCAGATTCGTTCGTCGTCCGCGTAACCGTTCTTGATGGCCCACTGGGTGGCATCGATGATGTCGTTCTGGATGCCCTGGCCCCACTGGCCATGACCGGCGTCCCGGAATGCCTTGCCGTACCCGCCGGAACCGCGGTAGTTCACCTGCAGGACCGCGTATCCGCGGCTAGCCAGCAGTTGGGTTTCCCAGTTGAACGCCCAGTCGTCACGAGGACCGATGGGGCCGCCATGGGGATTGACGATCATGGGCAGGTTCTTGCCGCTGGATCCTTGGGGAATCGTCAGGTATCCATACACGCGCTTGCCGTCGCGTGCGGTGAAGTTGAAGGGTTTGACCGAAGCCATGCGCTTCTTGTCCAGCTGCGGCCGGTTGCTCATCAGGAAGCGCGCCTTGCCTGTCTCCCTGTCGTACAGATACAACTCGCCGGGATTGCTGTCGCTGTATACGCTGACAACCACTCGCTTGCCGTCCTGCGTATAGCTGGAGAAATCCACCATCTGCCCCTCGAAGGCACTGGCCAGCGAGGCGTAGATCTCCGCATCAGGGTGGGCTTCATCGATCAGCTTGACGGCAGGCGCACCGGCCTCGGTCACCACGCCGATGAGCGTGGTTTCATCCGTCGACCAGATGTAGTTGGACACTTCGGCGACTGGATCCTGGAACAGGGCAGTGAACGCGCCGGTTGCGGTATCCAATGTGCCGATGGCAGGCGGCGACTTTCCGTCGTCTTGGCTGGCATAGACGGTGCCATTTCTGGTGGTGGTGACGACATCAAGATGTTTGCCGTCCGATTTGGATGCATTGACCAGCGTCCAGCCCTTGTCGTCTCGCCGATAGAGTTCGCTTCGCTCATCGAACTCGCCTTCCTCGTCCTTGCTGGAAGAGCACACGGCGAAGCGAGGCTGCTTGGCGGCATCCAGCGCAATGCTGCAGTTTTCCTTCGGCGCGCGCCCGAGCGATGTACGACGGCCGTTGAGCGTATCCATGCGGACCACTTCGGTGCCTACGCCCTCCGAGGACCGTGGTGAAGTGACTTGCATGATGACGTTCTCATCGTCGTCCTGCAAAGTGTCCAACAATGTAAAGCGTTCCGCACCCACGGTCTTCCCGCGCTGGGTGGCGTCTCGTGTTCCGTAGAAGATCAGCGGACGTGGCTGTGTGCCATCGGCATTCACGGCGAACCACTCGCCTGTGGCGAACGGCTGGGCAAAACCGCCGATTTTCTTGATGGCGTTGAACATCAACCGATTGGGGCTTGTCCAATAGAATGAACCAACGCTTTTCTTGTCAGGCAGCTGGTTGACTTTGATCAGCTTCAGGTCGCTTGTCCGAAGGACGGTGAGAACATCCTGATCCCCACGGTCGACCGTCATTGCCAAGTATTCGCCGGTCGGCGATATCTTGACGGCGCTGTAGGTAGGATGACTTACAAAGTCCGAAACAGGCTGCAAGGTTGCAGCGCCGGCGCTTGAGAGTGCGAATACTCCGGCGACGGCCAAGAACGTGGCTGGCAGCGAATGCTTCATCGATTTTCCTCATGCAAAGTGGTCGTGATGCTTGGTCGTCATTACCTCAGGGCGGACCCCCGAACTAACCATGCACTCAAAATGCTGGGTTCCCTGACATGAGCCTGGCCAAGGCTGGGTCAGAGTTGATTGTTTGCTTGATGCTCTGCAACTTCCTAAATGGCGATGAGTCTTGTGTATCTTGAGATGGTCTTGACCATCGAAGGAAGCCGCCAAGCGGTACGCAAAAAAGACCCGGCGTTTCCGCCGGGTCCATGTCACGCAAAAACAGAATCAGTTGAACTTGTACTCGATCTGGGCGAAGACCTCACGCCCGACCGGGCTGTAAGCACGCCAGAAATACGGATAAGAGTCGAACGTGTCGTCACGCGGATGGAGCTTGTCGAACACATTGTTGACGAACAAGGTGATGCGAGCCTTGTTGGTGATCTTCTTGCCGACATTGACGTTCCACAGCGTGTAAGGAGCGATACGGCCGGTTTCCGCCCAGTTCGGCAATGAACCCCAACGGGTCGCAAAAATGCCGGTTGTCCAGTCGTTCTTCTCCCAGACCAAGCTGCTTGCGATCCTGCTGCGGAAGTCGAAGTTGCGCAGACTGTCGCGATCGCGATCGGCCACCGGACCGTCTTCTTCGTACTGGATGAATTCGTACGCCAAGGTATGCGACCAACGCAGTTCGAAACGGAAATCGCCCCAACGATCAGTATCCAGACGGTAGGCCGCCGACGCATCGATGCCCTTTGTGCGCTCGATGGCGGTGTTCAGCGGATATGTCCGGAATACCTGGATCTCGTTGTCGAAAGTGGTGCCGGGCGCGTCCAGGCGTTCCACCAATGAAGTGAACTCCTGGCATTGTGTCGAACCGGTATCGACGGTATTCCCGTCACGGTCGACGCCCAACAGACAGTCGGCTTCCTTTCGCAGCAGATACTGGGTATCCAGGTCTTCTACGCCTTTCTTGATCTCGATGTCGTAGTAGTCGGCCTGGATCGACAGATCGTCGGTGATATTCCAAACGAACCCGGCCGTCCATGACTTGGCGGTTTCTTCCTCCAACTCTTTGTTGCCGCTCCGGCGTCCAGCCGGGCTGTAGCTGTAGTCGGGGTTGTCGCCGTTGCTCTGTTCCTGGCGGCAGAAAGCGTAGTCGTTGTCGTTCTCCAAACGGCAGCGGTATTCGTCGAAAACACCCTGGAAAAAGCCGCTTTCGTCCGCGAACACGTAGTGCATGTCCGGCGCGCGGAAGCTGGTGGCATAGGAGCCGCGGAGCAGCAGGCTGTCGATGGGACGCCATTCCAAGCCCGCGTTCCACGTTACCGCGTCATCCACGGCGGTGACATCGTCGTACTTGTCATAGCGTGCTGCCAGCTGTGCCTTCAACGTACTGAAGATCGGTACGCTGAATTCGACGCCTAGCGCATAGCGATCACGCTCGCCGCCACCGCCGGTGTCGCTGTAGTTATAGGCCGCTTCCGCCGGGTCGGCGCCCGGAAGTGTGCGTGGGTCGGGGCTGAGTTCGTATTCCTGGTGGCCGAATTCCAGTACCGAGGCGAATCCAACCGAACCGGCGGGCAGTTCGAACAAGTCGCCACTGAACGTCATCGAGGCCTGATCCGCTTCCGAGTGAGCTCGCGGATTGAGCGTCGCCGAGAGCGAGGCAAACTGAGCAGGAGTTAGCGGGTTGGTGTAACGCTCGAGGTTCAGCTCATGTGCGGGATAGAAATCGAAGAACGGATCGGTGCCCAGCGATTCGCCAAGGAAGTATTCGTTGATCCTGCTGCCGATCAGACGGTTGAACTTAACGTCGGTGTCGTATTCCGAGTGACCATAGACGAATTCATAGTCGAACTTGTTATCGAACAGCGCCCCGCGGAAACCGCCAGTGAAGGACCACGATTCTTCAGTGCTACGCGTGCCGAGTGCGTTTGATCCGGTTTCTTCGACCTGGAAGATGCGCTGCACTTGCAGCAGCGTGTCGTAGTTCGGATCGTAGAAGTAACCCTCAGACGGACCACTCCAGAATTGCAGGCCGCTTGTGTACTTTGCCTTCGACTTCCAATAGTTCACGTCGGCGAACAGCTGCATGCCGTTGGCCAGGTCGTAGTTACCGGAGGCATAGATCGACGTATTGTCGTCCGAGCTGCGGACACTAGTGAACGACGGATAGTCGAACTGACCGCATCGGCTTCCCGCACCGGTGGTGCGAACGGAAAAATGGCCGAAGAACTTGTCGCAAGTCCCGTTCTGGGTGACGTCGATGTAGCCGCCAGTGAATCCGTCGATCAGGAGCAGGCCGCCCAGCGGGGTGCGAGTGGCCGGGCTTGGGCTATCCAACCGCGAATCCATGAAGTCGCGCTGGTAGGCCATGATCTCCTCGCGATTGAGGTATTCCAAGCCGTAGGTGAGGTTCCAGTTGTCGCCACTCTTGCCGCCAACCCACTGGAAGTCCACCGTGTCGCCGCCACCGCGGGACGTAGTGCCTGCGCGCAATGTCAGTTCATCACCCTCAAAATTTTTCTTGGTGATGACATTCAGCACGCCAGCGATGGCGTCCGAACCGTAGATGGCCGAAGCGCCGCCTGAGAGCACCTCGATACGTTCCACTGCGGCGGCGGGGATGGTGGCTAAGTTTACGAAGTTGCTCTGGCTGTTGTAGGGCAGAGGATACTCCGCCGTGCGGCGGCCATTGATCAGCACCAGCGTGCGTCCGGGCCCGAGCCCGCGCAGGTTGACCACGTTTGCGTTGGGGGTAAAACCGTTGGTTGTCAGTTCGTTTTGGACGGAACCAGTGAACTGGGTCAGGGTGTTGAGCGCATCGTAAACGGTCGTGAAACCTTGGCGTTCGATGTCTTCTGCTGTGATGACGGTTACCGGCGCGGGGCCCTCGATCTCGGTACGTTTGATTCGGGAGCCGGTGACCACGACTTTGTCGAGGGTCGCGGTGGACTGTGCAGAAGAAGCACTGGTCTGTTGTTCTTCCTGGGCGAATGCAGTGGCGGGAAGTATGAGCGCGGCGAACAGCGCAACCGTGAGACGACTACGCCTGGGCGTAAGCGAACTGCGAACTGGCATGTGGTGAATCCCCTAAAACGATCCGATGTGATGCGGCCCCCAGGACCCGTCCTTTGGTCCCACCGCACGGTCAAATGTCCTGTGGACCGACGTTAACATGACATTAACGACCGCGCCCATACCACAAGGTGATGTTACGACTGTTACATTTGAAATTGTGATGAAAGTCTCAAAAATCGCCCAAATGACCGCGGTTTAGTGAGGTCTACGTCACAATAAAAGCCGTCACGAGGCTTTCTGCGTGCATTGCCAGATGTCGTTGCCAGATCGTTGTCGCCCTTGTAATCGAAAAGCCCGGCTTGCGCCGGGCTTTTTGGGTGTGACTCCACTGACAACGATCAGTTGAACTTGTACTGGAGTTCCAGAGCGATCTCACGACCGATCGGGCTGTAGGCCCGCCAGAAGTACGGATAGCTGTTGAACCCATCGTCTCGCGGATGAGTTTTGTCGAACAGGTTATTGACGTACAGGTTGACCTGCATATCTTCGGTTATCTGCTTGCCAACGCTTGTATTCCAGATGAAGTAAGGAGCGATGCGGCCGGTTTCCTGCCAGTTCGGTAGGCTGCCGTATCGGAGCATAAAGACCGATGCTTGCCAGTCGTCCTTTGTCCATGTCGCCGTTGTACGGATACGGCTACGGAAATCGAAGTTGGTCAGATCATCGCGATAGTCGAGAATCGGATCGCCTTTGAACTGCGACGTCTTCTGCTCGAGTGTGTGCGAGTAGCCAACCTGGATGCGGAAATCACCCAGGCGATCGGTATCGAGGCGATAGTCCAGCGTGGCGTCGATGCCCGAGACACTCTGGTAAGCACGGTTGATGGGACCACGACGGATTTCGGTGATCTGGCCGTCGTTCGGAGTGCCAGGTGCGCTGAGGCGGGAAACCCGCGAGATCATGTCGTTACAGAAAGCCGAACCCGGTGCGCCTAAGGTAAAAGGCTGACGAGTGCGCGTTAGGCCGGTAACGCAACCTGCTTCAGCATCCAGGATGTATGCGGTAGTGATATCGGCAACCGCATCTTCCAGTTCGATTTCGTAGTAGTCAGCGCTGACCGACAAGCCATCGATGATGTCCCACACGATGCCGGCCGTCCACGAGTTACCGGTTTCTTCGGTCAGATCGGTCGTGCCTTGACGAACGCCGAAGGCAGTGTAGTTGGTGACCACGTCGGTCGACGGACATTGCGCGGTGGTTCTGCCGCTTTCCAGGCAGCGACGAGTATCGAGGATGGCACTGAAAGAGCCGCTGCGTTCAGCGAACACGTAGTGCATGTCGGGTGCGCGGAAGCTGGTGGAATAGGAGCCGCGGAACAGCAGGTTGTCTACGGGACGCCATTCCAGGCCGGCATTCCAGGTTTTTGCATCGTCCACGGCGGTTACGTCGTCGTATTTGTCAAAACGGCCGGCGATGCTGCCTTTCAACGATTCCAGGATCGGCACCGAGAACTCAACACCCAGGGCATAACGATCGCGTTGACCACCGCCACCGGTGCCGGTGAGGTTGTAGGGGCGATCCGTACCCGTATAGTCGGGCAGGATCCGCGGATCGGCCGTTAAGTCGTATTCTTGCTGAGAGGCTTCCAGTACTGCGGCGAAACCCAACGGGCCGGCCGGCAGTTCGAACAGATCGCCAGACACTACAAAGCTGCCTTGGTTTACGTAGGATTCGGCCTTCGTTTTGACGACAGTATTAAGCGAGGCGAACTGCTCAGGAGTCAGTGCCGAGTAGTACCGGCTCTGATTTAGCCTGTATACCGGGTACGTCACGCCACCGACGACGCGGGTGCCCAATTGCGGACCCAGGAAGTAGTCGTTGACGGCTGTGGACAGCAGGCGAGGACGATCGGTCTCGACGTCGTACTCGGCGCGGGACAGCGTCAAGTCCCAATCGAAACGCTCGCCGAACTGACCACGCAGTCCGACGGCCAGGTCAAAAGATCGCTCGTCGTTTTTCGCAAGCAGCTTCTCGACGCCGCCGGCTTCCTGTGGCGTGAAGACGCGCTGTGCGTCGACCAGGTTGTTGAAGCCTTGGTCGAACCACAAAGCGCCGGTTGTGCGGCCGCCCCAGAACTGGGTGCCTGCGCCGTACTTTGCTTCCGACTTCCACGCTTGCAAGCTGGCCCACCCCTGCATGCCGTTGTCGAATTCGAAGGTGCCATAGGCGTAGCCCGACAGGTCGTTGTTACCGTTGTCGATGGTTTGGTAACCCACGTCGTTGAACGTGCCGCAGGCCTGGCCCAGGTTGGTGATGACACCAGCCGTGTTAGCACTTCGGAAGTTCCAGCGTACCCACTCGTCGCCGAGTTGCTCGCAGGCGCCGGCTGGCGGAGCGAAATAGGAACCAGCAGTGGAGCCGGTGCGACGGCGCACGCGCATGGTACCGATCGGTTGGATGCCCACGTAATCGGGCGGCAATGGATTGTCCAGGCTGGAGTCCATGAAGTCGCGCTGATAGGCGTACAGCGGTTCGCTGGCGAAGTATTCGAAAGCGTAGGTCACGCTCCACTTGTCGCCGGTCTTGCCGCCGATCCACTGCAAGTCGCCGCGGTCGCGTCCACCTTGGCTCGTCGTGCTGCCACGCAACTTGATCAAGTCGCCTTCGTAGTTGGTCTTCAGGATGACGTTGACGACGCCCGCCACCGCGTCCGAGCCATAGATTGCGGATGCGCCGCCTGCGAGCAGTTCGATCCGATCGACCGCCGCGGCAGGAATGTTGCCGAAATTAGCGAAGTTGCTCTGGCCGTTGTAAGGCAACGGATAGTCGGCGGCACGGCGGCCGTTGATCAGCAGCAGCGTACGCCCCGGGCCCAAGCCGCGAAGGTTGATGACGCTGGCGTTGGGGGTGAATCCGCCTTGGAAGACTTCGTTCTGCGTGGAGCCCGACGCCTGAGTCAAGGTATTCAGCGCGTCGTAGACGGTATTGAAGCCTTCACGCTCGATCTGTTCCGAGGTGATCACGGTTACGGGTGAAGGGCCTTCGATCTCGGCGCGTTTGATGCGCGAGCCGGTGACGGTGACTTTGTCCAGCGTGGCAGTCGGCTTGGAAGCTTGATTACTGGTATCCGGAGTGGCGTCGTCAGCCTCTTGGGCCAGCGTGACCCCGGCGACGGGCAGCAGCAATACGGCAAACATGGCCGCGCTCAATCGACTACGCTTGGGCGCAGTCATATTCCGAAATGACATAGTTGTGAATCCCCTAAACTAGAAGGTGATGCGGCCCCCGTTGGACTGGTCCGTCAGTCCCTGCCGCACGTCAAATGTCCTGTGGTCTGACGTTAACACGACATTAACGACTGCGCCCATAGCACAACCCATGTTACGACTGTTACATTTGAAAATGTGACGTAGTTATCAAAAATATCCAATCCAAAGGCAATTTAGTGCAACAGCTGTCACAAATAGAGGCCCCAGAGGGGGTACGGTTGGGGGATACGAAGGCCCATTTCCAAGTGCAGGGGCCGAAGACCGCCACTCAGGTCCGACTGACTCTGGGCTACCCGGCTCTAGGGCTGAAGCAGGACATCGAGCGCCAGGTCGGAGCGCTGCTGGCCGCGGAGGGAACCCAGTTGGCGGAATTCCTGCTGGATTTTCGCGTCGTATCCCATGCTGTCCAGCCCAATCTCTCGCCACTGCCCCGGGTCCGTAACGTCATCGCCATCGGCTCCGGCAAGGGCGGGGTGGGGAAGTCGACTACCGCGGTCAATCTGGCGCTGGCACTGAAGGCCGAGGGCGCGAAAGTCGGGGTGCTGGACGCGGACGTGTACGGACCCAGCGTGCCGACCATGCTGGGGCTGAGCGGGCGACCCGACAGCCCGGACAACAAGTCCATCGAGCCGATGCGAGCCTTCGGGGTGGAAGCGATGTCGATCGGCTTCTTGGTGGATCAAGACACGCCGATGATCTGGCGCGGGCCGATGGCGACTTCGGCGTTGACCCAACTATTCACCGATACGCTATGGGGCGATCTGGACTACTTGCTGATCGATCTGCCGCCGGGCACGGGCGATATCCAGCTGACCCTGGCGCAGAAGATACCTGTCGCAGGCGCGGTCATCGTCACCACGCCGCAAGACATTGCGACACTTGATGCCAGGAAGGCACTGAAGATGTTCGAGAAAGTCGAAGTTCCGGTGCTGGGTATCGTGGAGAACATGGCCGTGCATACCTGCTCCAACTGCGGCCATGTCGAACATCTGTTCGGCGAAGGTGGCGGCCAGCGGATGGCGGCGCAGTACGGGGTGCCGTTGCTGGGTTCGCTGCCGTTGGACATCGCCATCCGCGAACATGGCGATGCCGGCCAGCCGGTGGTCGTGGCGGCCCCGGATTCGGCCGTTGCCCAGGCTTATCGCCATACGGCCCGGATGATGGCGGCCCATCTGGCGATGCGGCCGCGTGCCGCGATGCCTATCGCTTCCTCGCTGGTCTGAATGCTTTCCGGTGTTTCGCTGCCGCGCCAGCCGGAGCAGCGGGGCGGGCTCCGCTCTACAATTGCGGACTTTCGCGCCCATCTCCGCGCTTCTTGCGCGGCGCGGCGAGACGTCAATCAGCCACACGTTTTCCCCATTTCAGGAACAGGAACTGCCGCATGAGCATCAAGAGTGACCTTTGGATCCGCCGCATGGCCGAGCAGCACAAGATGATCGAGCCGTACGAGCCCGGCCAGGTCAAGCAAGCCAACGGCGAACGCATCGTCAGCTACGGCACCTCCAGCTACGGCTATGACGTGCGCTGCTCGCGCGAGTTCAAGGTCTTTACCAACATCAACTCGACCATCGTCGATCCCAAGCATTTCGACAGCGGCAGCTTCGTCGATGTGGAGTCGGACGTGTGCATCATCCCGCCCAACAGCTTTGCCTTGGCGCGGACGGTGGAATATTTCCGCATTCCCCGCAGCACGCTGGTGGTCTGCCTGGGCAAGAGCACCTACGCGCGCTGCGGCATCATCGTCAACGTCACCCCGTTGGAACCGGAATGGGAAGGTCACGTGACGCTGGAGTTCAGCAACACCACGCCGCTGCCGGCACGCATATACGCCAACGAAGGCGTGGCGCAGATGCTGTTCTTCGAATCCGACGAGATTTGCGAAACCAGCTACAAGGATCGCGGCGGCAAGTATCAGGGCCAGGTCGGCGTGACGCTGCCGCGTACCTGAGATTTCTGTAGGGCGGTGTTTTCGCTTATGTAGGCGACATTCTGTGCTGGTTGCCAGCCCTTATGGCGGCAGCGCCGACATGGCGCCTTTGTGGAAGTGGTGCCGGCACGCGGCACCGGTCAGTCGCGACGTCGATGTTTACGGTCGCGACCGACATCGCTCCCACAGGAATCTATCTGGCGCAGCCTTTCAATGTTCCGCTCCTGCGGCGAGCTTGCTGTCGACGGCCGTCGTCAGCGAAATACGAATGGCCAAGCGTAACGCTTCGGTCACGACTTCCGTCGACAAGCTGGCTGCGCCTGGATGGGCGGCCGCTTGCACGGGCGAATACGGAATGTGGATGAAGCCGCCGCGCACGGCGCGTTTGTTGCGCAGCGCATGCATCAAGCCGTAGAAAACATGGTTGCACACGTAAGTGCCCGCAGTCTGCGAAACCTCGACGGGATAGCCGGCGTCGCGCAAGCCAGCCAGTAGTGCCTTGATGGGCAGCGTGCTGAAATACGCTGCAGGCCCGTTTTCGGCAATCGGTGTGTCGATGGGTTGATAGCCTGCATTGTCTGCAATGCGTGCGTCATCGACATTGATGGCGACGCGCTCCAGCGACAACTGCGTGCGCCCACCGGCCTGGCCCACGCAAATGACCAATGAAGGCGAGGTTTCCCGAAGCGCCGCGCGGAGAGCTTTCAACGATTCGCCGAAAGTTACCGACAACTGGCGGGCGACCACGCGGTGCCCCCGGATACGGCGGCCGTCCAGCGCAACAACAGCCTCCCAACTGGGATTCGTGGTTTCACCGCCGAAGGGCGCGAAGCCGGTTAGCAATACGGTAGGAGGAGCTTTCATAGGCAGTATCTCGCCCTGTGAATCAGAAGCGCTTGTCTCATCGAAAGCACAGCCAAGCCATCAGCAGCACATTGACACCCATCAGCCAGAACGCAGTGGCCGCCTGCATGCGGATCACGCCGTACTGGTCTTTCAATTCCAGCAGCACCGCCGGCACGATGTTGAAGTTGGCGGCCATCGGCGTCAGCAAGGTGCCGCAGTATCCGGTCAACATGCCAATGGCGCCCAATACCGCCGGATCCGCGCCGTGCTTCTGGATCAGTAGTGGCAGGCCGATACCGGCCATCATCACCGGGAATGCGGCAAACGCATTGCCCATGATGATGGTGAACAACACCATGCCCAGCGAGAACGCCAGCAGGCAAGCCATGCGGTTTTCGACGGGAATCACGTAACCCACCAATCTGGCGATGGCTTCGCCCACGCCGGTCGCGGCGAACACGCCGCCCAGTGTGGCCAGCACCATCGGCAGCAGCACCGCCCAGCCCAGCGAATCCAGCAACCGCCGGCCCTGGCCCAGCGATTCCAACGGCCGAGCGCGCGTCACCCACAATGCGGCAGCCAGCGCCACCAGACTGGCCAATGCCAGCGAGCTCAAGGTCAGTGCCTTGGGATCCATGAACGTGTCCATGCCGGGCAGAAACTTGCTGGCAATGAACAACAGCAATGTCAGCAAGGGAATCACCAGTGCCGGGCCGAACAGCTTGTTGCGAAGGACGTCGGAAAGCGCCTGCCGGCGTGCATGTGCCTGTGGGGTGTCTGCGACGACGCTGAAGCGACCGCGTGTTGCCAGAATGCCAAGCGCCATCACGCCCATGCCCATTGCCTGCGCCGGCCATTGCACGCCGGCCTTGGCCGCTGCCTGGATCTGTGTGCCGAAGGCGAACGGTGCTACCAGCACCAGCCAGAAAATACCGGCCGCATAACGGCGTTCGCGCAGGTTGAACAAAGCTGTGATCAGCAAGAAGGCGCCGATCAGCCAGAAGAGGTACTCAGTCTTGAGCATTCGTGCTCTCCACCGTGTCGGCCGGCACGTCGTTTGCAGCGTGCTCGCGTTCCAAATGTTCGCGTTCCAGCCGCCGCTGCAGCAACTTCAACCGGATCGCATGGATGACGAATGCAGCTACTGCGGTAGGCAATGCCCACAGCGCGATCGCCAGCGGTTCGAGTTCGATACCGTTGCGCGCGTAGAAGCCTTGGATCAGCAGCACTGCGCCGATCGCGACGAAAACGTCCTCGCCAAAGAACAAGCCCACGTTGTCGGTGGCCGCTGCGCTGGCACGCACGCGTTCGCGGTCATGTTCGGTCAGTTCGCCCAAAGTGCGCTCGGCCGCGGCTTCGCTCATGGGCGCCACCAGCGGGCGTACCGTTTGCGCAGGGCCGGCCACATGGGTCAGGCCCGCCATGCTCATCAGCTGGCGTAAACCGAGATAGGCAATCTGGAAACGCGACAAGGTCAGGCCCTTGAAACTGACGATCCATTCGCGGGCACGTTCGCGCAATCCGTAGTGCTCCAGCAATCCGATGGCCGGCAAGGTGAGCAGAAACATCAGCAATGGCCGATTGTCGATGAAACTGTTGCCCAGCAGCGCCAGCAAGTCCGGCAGCGAGATGCCGGCCAGCAATCCGCTGACCAATCCGGCGGCCACCACCACCAGCACCGGATTGAAACGAAGCACAAAACCTGCGACCACCACCGCGATGCCAAGCAGGGGCCAATAGTTCATTCGGTGCGCTCCATGGTTTGGATAGTGAAGCCGGAGGATTCGATGGCAGCCCGCAGGCCGCGCGCAAACACAGGTGCATCGGGCCGATCGCCATGCAGGCAGATGCTGTCGGCGCGCAGTGGTACGCGTTCGCCGGTGCGCGCGATGACCGCGCCATGCTGCAACATCTGCCGGACTTGCGCTGCGGCCGTGGCGACATCTTCGATGCTGGCGTCGGGAAGGCTACGCGGCGTCAAGGTTCCGTCGGCTTCGTAGCGGCGTTCGGCAAACGCTTCATGCGCTACCTGCAAGCCGAGCGCTTCGCCCGCGGCTGTCAATGCGCTGCCAGCCAAGCCGTAGAGGATCAACCCGGGGTCGTGATCGCGTACAGCCGTGGCGATAGCCCCGGCCAGATCGCGGTCGCGCGCCGCCTGGTTGTAGAACGCGCCATGGGGTTTGACGTGGTGCAGACGAGCACCGGCAGCGCGCGTAAAGCCATCCAATGCGGCCACCTGATACAAGGTGAGCGCGTAAGCGTCGTTGGCAGAAATATCCTGCGCGGTTCGACCGAAGTTCTCGCGATCCTGGAAGGCAGGGTGGGCGCCGATCGCGACACCGTTCGCCAGGCACAATGCCACCGCCGCCTGCATGGTTTGCGGGGATCCGGCATGGAAGCCGCAGGCAATGCTGGCGGAACTGATGAAGGGAAGGATGGCGGCATCGTCGCCAACGCCTTCGCCCAAGTCGCAATTGAAATCGATACGTGCTGCGTTGGACATCGGGTATGCCTTCCTATCGGCCATTGCGCCGCTACTTCGCGGTATTGCCCCGCAGCAGCATGCTGATGCCCACCAGGATCAGGAGCGCCGGCCACCACTTTGAAATCAGCTCGCCCAGACTGATATTCGTAATGCCAAGATTGTTCAACAAAAACAAGGCGCCAAGAACGATCAACACCACGGCCAGGACGAAATTGCGTTTCATGCAGGCAAGCCACTCAGATAGTTAGGCCGATTATGCGGCTTTTTGCCGGTCAGGCGGCCACCGCACGGCGTGGCGGTCGAAGCCACTAAACACCGAAATCCTGTTGCAGCTGCCGACGGATGGCAATGGCGGTGCGTGCGTGCTGCTGCCGATGTTCCCGTCCCAACCGATGCGCCTCGGGCGCGGAGATCGCTACGAAATGCAGTGTCGAGCCGGGCCGTGCCTGCGCCAGGCGTGGCAGATCGCAGCTGATGACGTAGCCAAGCCGAGCATAGCCTCCGACGGTTTGCGCGTCGGCCAGCAGTACGATGGGCTGGCCATCGGGTGGAAGTTGAACGGTGCCGACCGCGACGGGTTCCGATATCCCGCTGCCTTTGGAACAAGTCAATGCAGGTCCCTCCAGCCGCAGTCCTTGACGATCGCTGCGAACACTGACGGTCCATCGATGCGTTCCAAGCGCATCCGCGCTGGGGTCGGGAGACGCGACGAAACGGATTGGCAGGTCTTGCCGAATATCGCTCTCATCGATCCACCATTTGGCGATCCGTGGCGTATCCAACGCAGGAACGACAGCGCCGCCCGCCGTCAACCGATCGCCAGCGCGAAGCGCACGGCCTTCCAAGCCACCGAAACCGCCGCGCAGATCGGTGCTGCGACTGCCCATCACCAGTGGTACGTCGAATCCTCCCGCTATTGCCAGCCAGCTGCGCGCACCGTGGCGCATGCCGCCCAACTTCAGATCGCCCGGCGGCAATTGCACCGGGCGTCCGGTCGGCAGCGCGACGCCATTCCAGTACGCTTCGATCGATGCCCCAGTGAGTGCGATGCGGGCAGGTTGGCGCAACCGTAGCGTTGGCCCGTGCAGGGTGATTTCGAGTGCTGCAAGTTCGTCTTCATTGCCTACCAGCCGATTGGCTAGTTCCAACGAAAACAAGTCCAGCGCGCCTGCCTGGGCGACACCGAGATGGTGCCAGCCATGTCGACCATGGTCTTGCACGGTCGTCTGCAACCCGGGCGATAGCACTTCCCACTGAGTCATCGGGAGGCTTCATTCGCGAAGACATCGGCGCCTATAGGCACAAAGCGCACCCGATCGCCCGGCGAAAGCAAGGATGGCGGCTCGCGTGCGGCGTCGAAGAGAACCCGCGGCGTTCGCCCCAACAGGCGCCAACCACCGGGACTCATACGCGGATAGATGCCGGTCTGGGCGCCGCCGATCGCGACCGACCCTGCAGGCACGCGCGTGCGCGGCGTATCCAATCGGGGTAGCGTCAGTGATTCGTCCAATCCCAGCAGATAGGGGAATCCGGGGGCGAAGCCAATCATCGCGACCGTATAGATCGTTGCCGTGTGCCGCGCTATGAGTTCATCGGGACCGATACCGCACAGCCGCGCCGCTTCCATCAGGTCGGGTCCGGATTCGCCGCCGTAACAAACAGGAATTTCTACCGGCTCCGCATTGCGTGAGGTGATCATGGCCTGGGTGCCCAGCAGCGCTTTTACCGCGGCGGCCACGTGAGCGTGTGGATCGGCGTTGTCGATGTGTTGGGGATCGAAGAAGACGGCCAGGCTGGCATAGGCGGGCACCAGATCGCGCAACCAGGAGGGGGCCTGTTCGCGTAGTCGTAATGCGATGGCATGCGCTTGCGCATTGAGCGTGGCGTCGATGCTGTCGCCGAGGCGAAGCAACAGTGCATCGTCCGACAGCGGCTCGAACGAAGGTGTCATTTCAGCTTCTGGCGCCATGCGTCGACATTCGCCTGGAGCCTATCCGGCGGGAATCGCTGCGCTGTGCCTTTTCCCCAGACGGGGCCGGGCCAAGCTTCGTCGCCTTCGCGCCGGCCGACCAGATGGATGTGCAATTGCCGCACGATATTGCCCAGCGCGCCGATGTTCAGTTTCTCGACGCCGGGCTCGTTGCGGAGCAGGGCGCCGATCTGATTGATCTCCGCCAGCAACAGCCGCTGCTGGCCGCCATCCAGTTCGATCCACTCGGTCGCATCCGCGACGCGCGGCACCAGCAATAGCCACGGGTAACGCAAGTCGTTCATCAGCCGCACTTGCGAAAGCGGACCATCTGCAACGAAGACGCTGTCCTGCTCCAGTCGTCCGTCGAGTATGAAACCACTCATGCCAGATGCTCAGCGAAGAAACGCAAAGTGCGTTCGCGCGCAAGCCTCGCACTGGCGGCGTCGTAATCGGCGCGGACGTCGCAGTTGAAACCATGGCCGGCCGGATAAGTGAAGGTTTCCATCTGCGGCATCATCTCGCGGTGCTGTTGCACGCGCTCCGGCGGAATGGACGCGTCGCGCTCGCCGAAATGGAACATCACCGGCGCCTTGGGTTTCTCGGACAGAAATGGCCCATTGCGGGCGCCGTAATAGCTGACCGATGGCAGTCCCAGGCGCAGTGCGGCCAGCAACGCGACGGTGCCGCCCCAGCAATATCCGACCGTGCCGACCTTGCCCAGGCCTTTCAGCGTATCGGCCGCGGCGCCAGTGATTTCTTGGGCGGCTTCCAATCCCAACTGCGCAATCAGTTCGCGGCCCCTGGCGATGCCCGCATCGTCATAATCCAGCTCCACGCCTGCTTCGATAAGGTCGAAATAAGCCGGCGCGACAACCGCGTAGCCTTCGGCCGCGAAGCTCTCGGCGACACTGCGGATATGCGCGTTGACGCCGAATATTTCCTGGACCACGACCAACCCGGCGCGAGGCCGGCCAGCGGGTTCGGCTTTCCAGGCAGAAATAGGCCCGCGAGGAGTATCGAGCGAAATCCAGTGACCCATGGCGATCATCCGTAGCGGTGAAAAACACAGTGTAGGACGATCGACGCGGATATCCGAGTATTGCCGCATCCGCAGCATGAAAGCTGACGGCCTGCAGCGCCCAGATTGTGAAATGGCCTAGCTGTCGGCTGCGCTTTCGTAGCCGACGTCGACGATCACCAGGCGCGTGATACCGGCGGGGAGATGCGCTTCCACTTCGTCGTCCAATCGCTTCTTGAGCAGTGCACGCGCCAGCGGGGAGTCGATGCTGATATAGCCCCGCGCCGCATCCGTCTCATCCGGTCCGACGATGCGGTAGAGCGACATCTCACCGGTGGCGGCATTTTCCAATTCCACGCGTGCACCGAAGTACACGGCTTCCCGGTCGGTAGGCGGCGTGTCCACCACGCGCAGGATTTCCAGGCGTTTGCTCAGGTAACGCACGCGGCGGTCGATTTCACCGAGCTGTTTCTTGCGGTAGGTGTATTCGGCGTTCTCGGAGCGGTCTCCCTCGGCGGCGGCGGCGGCGAGCGCCTTGACCACTTCCGGGCGTTTGATCCGCCACAGTTCGTCCAGCTCGGCTTTCAGGCGCTCGTGACCCTCGCGGGTGATCAGCGCGGTGCTTTTTTCTGCGGGAGGACGCCAGCGGGACATGGTGCGAAGGTTAAAGATAAATGTAAAAGGGCGGGAGGATGGGTCGAGCGCACCGACCCCCAACGCTTGTACACATCGGTGGGTTTAGCTGCGCTCGACCCATCCAACCAAGCATCGCCGTTAGCGCTTGCCACCGAAAATGCTGCCCAGGATGCCGCGCAGGATCTGGCGGCCCAGTTGGTTGCCGACGGTACGGGCAGTTTGCTTGGCCATGGTTTCCACGATGCCCTGGCGGCGCTTGGTGCCGAACACCGCATCTTTTACCGTTTGGCCGAAGCCACCCGCGTCCGGATCGTCCTGTTCCGTCTTCGCCGCCGGAGCACCCGCTGCCTGCAAAGTGCTGTCGGCACGCTTGGCCAGCATCTCCGATGCCGATTCACGATCGACCGCCGTGTCGTATTTCATGCCCACCACACTGCCGGCACGCACCTGGGCGCGTTCGGCTTCGGTGATGGCGCCCATCCGGCAGCGTGGCGGCGACACCATCGTCTGTTGCACCGGCGCGGGAATGCCTTTTTCCTGCAGGGTCGACACCAGCGCTTCGCCGGTGCCCAGCTGCGAAATGGCCTTCGCCACGTCCAGCTTGGGATTGGGCACGAAGGTTTCCGCCGCCGTCTTCACCGCCTTCTGGTCGCGTGGCGTGAAAGCGCGCAGTGCATGCTGCACCCGGTTACCCAACTGGCCCAGGATGTTGGACGGCACGTCGTCGGGGAATTGCGAACAGAAATACACGCCAACGCCCTTGGAGCGGATCAGGCGAACCACTTGCTCGATGCGCTGTTGCAACGACGGGGGCGCATCGTCGAACAACAAATGCGCTTCATCGAAGACGAATACCAGCTTCGGCTTGTCCAGGTCGCCTACTTCCGGCAGGGTTTCGAACAACTCCGACAGCAACCACAGCAGAAAACTGGAATACAGGCGCGGCTTGAGGATCAGTTGATCGGCGGCGAGGATACCGATGACGCCGCGGCCATCGGTGGTCGTGCGCATCAGGTCGGCCAGTTCCAATGCCGGTTCGCCGAAGAAGGCTTCCCCGCCTTCCTGCGACAGGCGCAACAGCGCACGCTGGATGGCGCCTACCGACTGCGCGCTGACCAAGCCATAGCTGGTGGAGATGTCCTTGCGCTCGGCCGCCACCAGGTTCAGCAGCGCGCGCAGGTCTTCCAGATCCAGCAGCAACAGGCCGCGATCGTCAGCCAGCTTGAATACGATATCCAGCACGCCCGACTGCGTGTCGTTCAGCTCCAGAATGCGCGAGATCAGGGTGGGGCCCATCTCGCTCACGGTGGTGCGTACGGGATGTCCCAATTTGCCGTACAAATCCCAAAATACGACGGGATTGGCACTTGGTGCGTAATCCGCGATGCCGATGTCCTTCGCACGTTGCAGCAGCTTTTCGCTGCCGTCGCCCGCCGTCGCCAGCCCCGCCACGTCGCCCTTCACGTCGGCCATGAACACCGGCACGCCCATGCGCGAAAAGCCTTCCGCCATCGTCATCAGCGTCACCGTCTTGCCGGTGCCGGTGGCGCCGGCCACCAGTCCGTGCCGGTTGCCGAACTTCGGCTGCAGGAACACGGGAATTTCGTCGGTGATGCCTTTGCCGAGCAGAATCGGATCCATGATGCTTCCCTTGAGTGATCGGCAGATTCTAGCCGCTGAACTTGTCTGGCGGTGTGCGGTCAGGCTGTGCACGGGCTTGTCCTGTGCCGGCGGCTTGCTCCTTTGGGGACGCTGGGGCTACCCTCCGTCCTCACATTGCCGACATTGAAGTTGATGCCTTCTCCAAACGCTTTCTTTCGTACGTGGCCTGCACTGGCCGTCCTTGTGTTGCTGCTGGTGGCGCCCTCTGCATTGGCGCAGCGCGTTTCCGCCCGTGACAAGGCCGCCATCGAGGCGCTCAATGCGCGTATGGCTGCCGCAGAAAAGCGTTATCGCGACGGCTTGGTCCTGATCGCCAACAGCGACCCCAAAGGCGCGGCCGAAAGCGATGCGGCGCTGGAAGACATGGAAGACATCATGGACGCCTGCATCCAGCAGCGCGGTTGCCAGGTCCATACGCTGTTGACCGCCTACAAGCGGTTGCTGAAGGAAAACGCCGACGCCGAATCGCCGGCGTCCGAGGAAACATCCGACACCGATATCGGAGAGGACAGCGATCACAGCATCGCTCCGGCGGGCAATGTGCCGGAAGCTGCTCGCGCCGCGACCCTGCTGAACGACCAGCGCCATGCCTTCGACAAGATGGTCCAGTACAACCCGGCCGTGCAGGCGGGCATCCGGCGCTGGCTGACCGATATGCGCGGCGCGCTGATCACCAGCTACGAGAATTATCAGAACATGCGGGCGGAGATGTATCCCAGCTGGGAAAGCCACCGGCTTCCCGAGGCGCTGCTGTTCGGCATCATGGCCAAGGAATCCAACGGACGCGTCCATGCGACCTCGCGCGCAGGCGCCGCGGGGCCCATGCAGTTCATGTATGCCACCGGCCGCCGTTTCGGCTTGGGTCCGGACGGCAGCGGTTTTGACACACGCTACGACCCATATGCCTCGGGCGAGGCCAGCGCGGCGTACATCAATGAGCGCATGCGCGAGTTGAACAACAACATCGAATTGGCGCTGGCGGCCTACAACGGCGGCGAAGGACGCGCTGCGCGCGTGTATCGGCAGAATCCTGGCCTGGGGTTCTGGAACGACGTGGTCTACAGCGAGTTCCCGGGAGAAACGCGCGACTACGTGCCGATGGTGATCGCCGCAGCCTGGCTGTTCCTGCACCCCAAGCAGTACGGCTTGGAATTTCCCAAGATTACCGTGCAGCCGGCGCCGCTGAAGCTGGCCAAGGATAGTTCCATCTACGAATTGACCATCTGCCTGGGCAACGGCGGCACGCGCGAAGGATTCATGCGCGCGCTTCGTAATCTCAATCCACGCTATGAGGCGGAAAGCTGGATTCCCGCTGGCACGACGTTGAAAGCCAATACCAAGATCGTAGGCCTTTACAACCGCTACTGCGTCAGCGGGCCGCGTGCCGATCTGGCACGCACGCTGGTAACCGCCGATCCCGCTAAGGCGATCATCCGGTCATTGGGTGGCAACGTGGCCGTCGGCGATGTGACGCCGGTGGAAGGCGTTCCGACCACCGTTGCGACCGGCCAACCGAAGCCGGCGGAACCCAAGGCCGAACAGGCGCGCGAATACCGCGTCGCCAAGGGCGATACCCTGGGCCGCATCTCGCAACGCTATCGATGCGATCTGAAACAACTGGCCCGCGGCAACGGCATCAAAGGCCCCGGCTACAACGTAAAGCCGGGCCAGACGATCAGGTTGGAGAGTTGCAAGAAGTAGCCGGCGGCGCCTCCGTAAACACGAGGCGCCAGGACATGAACGTGTCGCAACGCGTCGGAATTTTCGTGCTACTGCACGGCGGGAAGGAGCCGTGCCAGCGCCTGTCCAAGCCTGACCGGCGATTCCGCACTTAACTCGGGCGCCAGTTCCGCCACACCCGGCGGCAACAAAATGATCACCGTCGAGCCGTAGTTGAATCGGGCCATCTCATCAAAACGATCCAGCACGACATTCTCGCCACGATAGTCCTTCACCGTGACGGCATCGCCATAAGCTGGAATCTCGACGCCGCTCCAAACAGTCTCCACACCGGATACCAGCAGCGCACCCACCATCACCGAGGCCATGGGGCCGAAGTCGGTGTCGAAGTGGCAGACCAGGCGTTCGTTGCGTGCGAACAGGCGCGGAACGCTGGCTACGGCGTCGGTGCCCACGCTGAAAAGCCGTCCGGGTACGTGAACCGTTTCGCGCAGCTTGCCTTTCCACGGCATGTGCACGCGGTGGTAGTCGCGCGGTGACAGATACACCGTGGCGAATAGTCCGTTATGGAACGGCTCGGCGGCGTGTTCGTCGCCCAGTAGCTCGGCCGCGGTAAACGATTGTCCCTTGGCCTGGAAGATGCGCCCGTTTTCGATGGGGCCGCATTGACTGATTCGGCCATCGGCCGGCATCAGCAGCGCGTTAGCGTCCGGATCCGGCGCGCGCGCGCTATCTTTCAACGCGCGGGTGAAGAACGCATTGAAAGTGGGGTAGGCGGTGGGGTCGGGTTCCGCGGCTTCGGACAGGTCCACACCGAATTTGCGCACGACGGTGTCGATCAGCCACTGCTTCAGTCGTGGCGAAGACGAATACGCCAAGCGGCGCGCGAGCGAAGATGCCCAGCGGTGCGGCAGCACATAGGTGAGGGTAGTAACCAGCCTCATCGCGCCGCCGCCTCGGTCAGCGTCTGCAGATCCGCGGCGATCGCCTGCGGCTTGAACGGCGGACGGATAAGACCGGTCAGCCGGCCCTGCGGGTCCAACACAGCGATCGCCGAAGAATGATCCATGCTGTAGTCCTCCGGATTCTCGGCAAAGCGTTCGCCGGGCACTTTCATGAAAACGAAGCCAAGCGATTTGGCGAACTGCTCCAGTGCAGGCACGTCGGCGGTCGCCGCCAGCGTATCCGGGTGGAACGCATGCGCGTATTCGCCGATGCGGGTCGGCGTGTCGCGTTCCGGATCTACCGATACGAACAACACGCGCGGCCGGGTGGAGTCGGGCAGCGACTTCCACTGGTTTTGCGCCTGAGCCAATTCGGTCAGCGTGGTTGGGCAGACGTCCGGACAGAACGTGAAGCCAAGAAACACCAAGGTCCAATGGCCATTCAACTCACCGGAGGCCAACTGGGTGCCGTCGGATTGGCGCAGCGAGAACGGCGGCAGCGTGCGCGGCTGGGGAAACAGGGTAACGGCCTGAGTCTGCGGCCACTGTGTTGACACCGATGCCGTGCCGAAGAACTTCTGGGCGGCGAGCAAGCCGAGTCCGGCCGCCAAGGCTATTAGCAGGATCAGGCCGGTTTTCTTGTTGAACATGGGCAATTGGTCTCGAAAAGGCCACTCCGGCCCGATCTACGGGCGGAAAAAGCGGCAACCCCGCCATGATACCGGCCAGTACCTAGGGCGTGTCGTCATATCTGGCGCGGCCTGCTCCGAACACGGCGACACACCCTATAATCGGGTGCCCCAACGACGGGCCGCTCCCCGAAGCCTTGCCATGACTGCCGAAGCAGCCGCAGAACTGCACACCATCATCGATCTGATCCGCTACGGCGCCAGCCGTTTCAACGCCGCAGGACTGACCTTCGGGCACAGCTACGACAACGCTTTGGACGAATCCACGCATCTGGTGCTGCATACGTTGCACTTGCCGCCGGATATCGGCCCGGCCTACGGCCAGGCACGGGTGACGGCATCGGAAAAAGCGCAGGTGCTGGCCCTGTTCCAGCGCCGCGTCGACGAACGTGTACCCGTGGCCTATCTGACTGGCGAAGCCTGGTTCGCGGGTTTGAGCTTCAAAAGCGACTCGCGTGCCCTGGTGCCGCGCTCACCGATCGCCGAGCTGATCGAAGCCGGTTTCGAGCCATGGCTGGGCGGTCGTGAGGTGAACCATGCGCTGGACCTGTGTACCGGTTCGGGCTGCATCGCCATCGCCATGGGCCACTACAACCCCGATTGGCAGGTCGACGGCGCAGACCTCAGTGACGATGCGCTGGCGCTCGCGGCTGAAAACAAGGCGCGCCTGCACGCCGACAACGTGCAGCTGATCAAGTCCGATCTGTTCTCCGGCTTGACCGGCAAGCATTACGAATTGATCGTCACCAATCCGCCGTATGTCACCAACGCCGAAACCGACGCGCTGCCGAAGGAATACTCCTTCGAGCCCGACCTGGGTCTGCGTGCCGGCGACGACGGCCTGGATCTGGTGCTGAAGATCCTGCGCGATGCGCCGCTGCACCTGAGCCAGGAAGGCCTGCTGATCTGCGAAGTGGGCGAATCCGAACGCGCCCTGGTCAAGCTGCTGCCCGACGTCGAGTTCGCCTGGATCGAGTTCAAGGTGGGCCAGATGGGCATTTTCGCGGTGGAATGCGCCGAGCTGATCCACCACAACGCCCGCATCCGCGAGCTGGCCGACGCGCGAAAATGAAGCGCGGTACCCGGTCGGGCGGTTTTTCCGTCCGATAGTGCCGAGCTTGCTCGGCGAGTCCTCTCTGGGTTACACCGGAGCAGCGGAGCAAGCTCCGCTCTACGCGAGAAGCGATTTTGAGCAGCAACACTTTCGGAAAACTACTGTCGGTCACCACCTTCGGCGAATCCCATGGGCCGGCGATCGGCTGCGTGGTCGATGGCTGCCCGCCGGGGCTGGAGATTTCGCCGGAAGAGTTCCGCCACGACTTGGAGCGCCGTGCCACAGGTAAAAGCCGGCACACCTCCGCCCGCCGCGAGGCCGACGAGGTGGAAATCCTCAGCGGCGTCTACGAAGGCCGCACCACCGGTACGCCGATCGCGCTGCTGATCCGCAACACCGATGCGCGTAGCAAGGACTACAGCAATATCGCCCAGCAGTTCCGGCCAGGCCATGCCGATTACACCTATTGGCAGAAATACGGCATTCGCGATCCACGCGGTGGCGGGCGTTCTTCCGCCCGCGAAACCACCATGCGGGTGGCCGCCGGCGTGATTGCCAAAAAATGGCTGGCGCAGCGTTATGGCGTCACGGTGCGCGGATATCTATCGCAGCTGGGTGACGTCGTGCCGCACGGCTTTGATTGGAATGCCGTCGAGGACAATCCGTTCTTCTGGCCCTGCGCGGAGCAGGTGCCAGAGCTGGAGACCTACATGGACGCGCTGCGCAAGTCCGGCGATTCGGTCGGCGCGCGTGTGAACGTAGTCGCCGACGGCGTGCCGGCAGGCTGGGGCGAGCCTATCTACGGCAAGCTGGATGGCGAGCTAGCCGCGGCGCTGATGAGCATCAATGCGGTCAAGGGTGTGGAGATCGGCGACGGTTTTGCCGCGGTTGCGCAGAAGGGCACCGAGCACCGCGACGAAATTACCCCGCAAGGCTTTTTGTCCAATCACGCCGGCGGCATCCTGGGCGGTATCGCCACCGGGCAGCAGGTCACCGCTTCCATCGCATTGAAGCCGACCTCCAGCCTGCGCCTGCCAGGCCGCACGGTGGATGTCGCGGGCGAAGCCGTGGAAGTGATCACCACCGGCCGCCACGACCCTTGCGTCGGTATCCGCGCCACGCCCATCGCCGAGGCGATGATGGCGTTGGTGTTGATGGATCAGGCGTTGCGCCATCGTGCCCAGTGCGGGGACGTGGGCGAGGTCCCGCCGATGATTCCCGGCCAAACGCAGCCCGGGTCTTTCGATGGCTGAGCCGCGCCGCCGCGTCTGGGTGTCGCAGCCGCTGTTCGACGATATCGTCGGGCGGCTGGCCGCGCATTTCGACCTGGTCGCGCCTTCGCAGGTGATGGAATACACCCCGGCGCAGATCGCCGATGCCTTGCGCGAGGCGGACGGCGTATTGGCTACCTTGAACGAACGCATCGGTGCCGAAGAGATCGCAGGCGCCACCCGGCTCCGCGCCATCGCCAACGTCGCGGTGGGCTACAACAATCTCGATATCGCCGCACTGACGCAGGCCGGCATCGTGGCGACCAATACGCCGGATGTGCTGACCGAAACCACCGCCGATTTCGGTTTCGCGCTGCTGATGGCTACCGCGCGGCGCATTACCGAGGCCGAACGCTGGCTGCGCGAGGGCCGCTGGACGCAGTGGTCGTTCGAATCGATGCTGGGCGTGGATCTGCATGGCAGCACGCTGGGCATCCTGGGCATGGGCCGGATCGGCCAGGGCATCGCGTGCCGCGCCGCGGGTTTTCGCATGCGGGTGCTGTATCACAACCGCAGCCGCCTGCCGGAGCAGACCGAGCAAACCTGCCGCGCCGAATATGTCGACCTGGATCGCCTGCTCGCGCAATCCGATCACTTGCTGCTGGTGCTGCCGTATTCGCCGCAAAGCCACCACATCATCGACGCCGCTGCGCTGGCGAAGATGAAGCCGACCGCCACGCTGGTCAACATCGCCCGCGGTGGCTTGATCGACGAACTCGCATTGGCGCAGGCGCTGGCCGGCGACCGTCTGGCTGCCGCGGGCCTGGATGTGTTCGAGGGCGAACCTGCCGTGCGTCCTGAGCTGCTGGCGCTGCGCAACGTGGTGCTGACACCGCACATCGCCAGCGGCAGCCTGGCGACTCGTCGTGCGATGGTGTCGCTGGCAGTGGATAACCTGATCGCCGCGCTGGGCGAAGGCCCCGCTGCCGGAAACCCACCCAATCCCGTCAATGGCGATGCGCTGCGTGCAGCCAACCCGGCCGACAACGCCGGCAAGACCGCGATTACCGGCAAAACCGCGATCAAACGGTAGGGAACCCCGGCCATGCCGGTCGGTTCCCCGAACACAGCCCCGCATTCCGTCAGTTGTTCCCTTATCTCTAATTCGCGAAAACACCCCACATGAGCAATCAGAACCGTCGTTTCAAGGTCGCTGTCGTCGGAGCCACCGGCGCAGTCGGCGAAACCATGCTGAACATCCTGGCCGAGCGCCAGTTCCCCGTCTCCGAACTGGTCGCCCTGGCGTCCGAACGTTCGGCAGGCGGTACCGTCGATTTCGGCGGGCAGAAGATCGACGTGCAGGATCTGGCCACCTTCGACCCGACCGGCGTCGATATCGCGCTGTTCTCCGCCGGCGGCAGCGTGTCCAAGGAATACGGGCCCAAGTTCGCTGCCGCGGGCGCGGTGGTGATCGATAACTCCTCGGCGTTCCGTTACGACGACGACGTGCCGCTGGTGGTCAGCGAAGTGAACCCGGAGCAGGTGCAGAACCGCCCGCGCGGCATCATCGCCAATCCCAACTGTTCCACCATGCAGATGCTGGTGGCGTTGGCGCCGATCCACCGCAAGGTCGGCATCGAACGTATCAATGTGGCGACCTATCAATCGGTGTCGGGCGCGGGCCGTTCCGCGCTGGAAGAACTCGGGCGCCAGACCGGCGCGCTGTTGAATTTCCAGGACCCGGACCCGCAGCGTTTCCCGGTGCAGATCGCCTTCAACCTGATCCCGCACATCGACGACTTCATGGACAACGGCTACACCAAGGAAGAGATGAAGCTGGTGTGGGAAACCCGCAAGATCCTGGGTGACGACAGCATCCAGGTGAACCCCACCGCGGTGCGCGTGCCGGTGTTCTACGGCCACTCCGAAGCCGTCAACATCGAGACCAAGACCAAGATCACCCCGGAAGAAGCGCGCGAACTGTTGGAGGCGGCGCCAGGGGTGGAAGTGGTGGATGACCGCCAGGCCGGCGGCTACCCGACCCCGGTCACCCATGCCTCCGGCACCGATCCTGTCTACGTCGGCCGCATCCGCGACGATCTCTCGCACCCGCGCGGCCTCAACCTGTGGATCGTCTCGGACAACATCCGCAAGGGCGCGGCGCTGAATGCCGTGCAGTTGGCGGAATTGGTGGCGAAAAACGGTTAAGCCGTTATATTCGTGGCCGGGATAGGACGGGGAGAGGCTGTGTCGGGTTCGGCAAGACATCGATCGGCATATTGGATCGGGCTGGCGTTGGCGCTGTGCAGCAGCGCCGCGATGGCACTGGGCCTGGGCGAAATCCGGGTCAAGTCGCAGCCCGGGCAACCGTTGTTGGCCGAAATCCCCGTTATCTCCAACGAACCTGGCGAGCTGGAACAACTGCGCGCGCGGTTGGCTTCGCCCGTCACTTTCGAACGAGTGGGGCTGCCGCGTCCGCAGGGACTGGTCAACGAACTGGACTTCGCGGTCGCGCTGGACGAGTCAGGGCGGCCGGTCATACGCGTCACCAGCCGGACGCCGGTCGACGTGGCGGCGGTCAATTTCCTGATCGAAGTCGATTGGGGCCAAGGGCGCCTGGTGCGTGAGTACTCGGCGCTGGTCAGTACGCCCAATACGTTGGCTGCGGCGGGGCAACCGCCCATCGATGCCCCGGTGGCGGCACCCAGCGATCTCATTGTCCGTACGCCGGAAGCGGCGATGACGGAGCTTCCGCCCGAGCCCACCGCGGCTCCCGAAGCGCCTCCTCCGGTTGCTGCGGCTCCTTCCGCTGCATCCACTCCGCAGGCGCAAGAGGCTCCTGTCGCACCGGCGCCATCGTTCGACGCCGGTAGCGCGATGGCACCTGTACGCCGCGGTCAGACGCTGTCGCAGATCGCTGCGCCGTTGGCTGCGCAGCAAGGCTATTCGCTGGATCAGGCCATGGTGGCGTTGCTGCGGGCCAATCCGGAAGCCTTCATCAACGGCAACATCAATCTGCTGAAGCAGGGTGCGGTATTGCGTTTGCCACAGCCGGCCGAAGTAACCCAGTTGCAGGAGGCCGAGGCGGCGGCGCTGGTGCGCAGTCAGATCGCCGAATGGCGACAGGCGCGCAGGCCGATTCCACAACCGGCGGCAGTCGCCGACACGGTGCAGCGACCGGCATCCACTTCGTCCGCGCCGCAAGTGGCCGAGGCGCGGCTGGAAATCGCGCCGCCCGCGGCGAGTGCGGCAACAACACCAGGCACACAGTCCGGCATCAGTGCCGGCGGCGAGGGCGACATGCTGGCGAACGAGCAACTGCAACAGACCAGGGAAGATCTGGCTGCGCGCGAAACCGAATTACAAGAGTTGCGCGCGCAAGTGGCCGAGCTGGAAAAGCTGAAGCAGCAGCAGGAACAATTGTTGGCAATGAAGGACAGCGATCTGGCTGCCGCGCAACAGCGCCTGGCGCAATCGCAAGGCGATGGCGGTGTGCCGGTATGGATGTGGGCGGGCTTGGGCCTGCTGCTGATCGGTGCCTTGGCCTGGGGCTGGTCGCAACGCCGCAAGCGGGTGGCGCCGGTCGTGCCGTCGCGCGCGCCGATTTTCGACAGCGCTGCGTTGGTGGCGGCCATGCCCAACGCCACGCCGCCTGCGCAAGATACCGAAGCACGCGAAGAGGCCGACGAAGCTACGGAACCCGCGCCGTTGCCAGCCGTAGACGTGCCCGCGCGCGCGTCGAAGCCTGTGCAGGCGGCGGCCAAGCCCGCGTGGCACTCCGGCGATAGCGCGGCGACGGTCGCACCGCTTAATCCGGCCCCGGCAGGGCGCGAACGGCTGGAACTGGCTGTCGCCTATCTGGATCTGGGCGACGTAGCTACTGCGCGCGACCTGTTGAACGAAGTCGCCGTGGGCGGCGACGATCGTGCACGCGACGAAGCTTTGCAGCTGTTGCGCGAGATTGGCTGACACAGGCTGATATTGGCGTGAGGTTCTGATGCGTTACGCGCTGGGCGTCGAATACGACGGCGGCGAATTCCTGGGCTGGCAACGGTTGAGCAAGCTCGGCACGCCGGATGCGAGCACCGTGCAGGCAGCATTGGAAAACGCGCTGTCGTTCGTGGCCAATGAACCCATCGCCACCGTCTGCGCCGGCCGCACGGATGCCGGCGTACATGCGCAATGCCAAGTCGTGCATTTCGACAGCAATGCCCCGCGCAGTCCGCGCGGCTGGGTCCTGGGTACCACCTCGCAGTTGCCGCCTTCGATCAGCGTGCTCTGGTGCCAGCCGATGCCGGAAGATTTCCACGCTCGTTTTTCGGCCCGCGCGCGCCGCTATCGCTATCGCATCCTGAATCGTGCAGTGCGTCCGGCCTTGGAGCGGCAGTACCTGAGTTGGGAGCGGCTGCCACTGGATGCGGACGCCATGCATCGCGCTGCGCAGGCCCTGTTGGGCGAAAACGACTTCAGCGCCTTCCGCACCGTGCATTGCCAGGCGCCGCATCCCAATCGCGATCTGCAATCGATATCGGTGCGCCGCGAGGGTGAACAGGTGATCGTGGAAGTGCAGGCCAACGCCTTCCTGCACCACATGGTGCGCAATATCGTCGGCTCGCTGCTGCTGGTGGGGCGAGGCGAACAACCAGAAACATGGATCGGCGAATTGCTGGCCGGCCGTGACCGTACCCTGGCCGGCCCAACGGCACCGCCGGATGGGCTGGTCTTCGTCAGCCCGCTGTATCCCGCGCAATGGGCGTTGCCAGGCGAGGTGACGCTGGACAAGGCGCATCCGCTGCACGATGAGCCGCGGAAGGGATTCGCATTGTCTTCTCCTTGACCAACCACTCGGCTGTTGTAAAGCGCAAAAAAAGGGGCAGGAGGATTTTCTTTGCGGTAGAAACCCAACAGAAAAAAGCAAATCCTCCCCAGTCCCCCTTTACAACGGGGGAGGTAAAGCAGAGCCTTTCGCTCCCGTCTCCCGTCTCCCGTCTCCCATGCCCCAAACCCGCATCAAATTCTGTGGCCTCACCCGTGCCGAAGACGTCCGTCTTGCGGTGGAGTTGGGTGTGGATTACATCGGCCTGGTGTTCGCGCCGCAGAGTCCGCGGCGGTTGTTGCTGGGCCAGGCAAAAATGCTGCGCGATCTGGTGCCGGAAGAAATCGCGGTGGTCGCGTTGGTGATGGATAACAAGATCGCCGAGATCAAAACGATCATCGAAGACATCCAGCCGGATATCCTGCAATTCCACGGCGCCGAAGAGGATGCGTTTTGCGCCGGTTTCGGCCGGCCATTCTTCAAGGCCATCGCCATGGGCGGAAATTCCGAAGGTGCATTTGCCGCCATCGCAAAGTATCCCTCCGCCAGCGGTTTGCTGTTTGACGGGCATGCAGCGGGAGAGCAGGGCGGTAGCGGGCAGCGTTTCGACTGGAAACAATTGCCAACCGCGCTGGACAAGCCCTATTTGCTGGCCGGTGGACTATCCGCCGACAACGTCGCCGTCGCCATACGCACCGCACATCCCTGGGGAGTGGATGTATCCAGCGGCATCGAATCGTCACCCGGCGAGAAGGATGCGGAAAAAATGCGTCGTTTCGTTGAGGCGGTACGACATGCCGATGGGGCGGGGAGCCGGTAATCGGTAGCCGGTAACCGGTAACCGGTAATCGGCTGGTAGCGGTGGGCGGTGAGCGGGGCTAGCTCCCTTCCCGTAGCAGTCTTGTCACCGGAATTGGCGGCCCCGTGTGGGAAGTCCTTCCGATATGTGCCCGCGCGAACATCCCCCGCTCACCGCTCACCGCTCACCGCTCCCGGCTCAGCCCAGCTCCCGCCGCAACCACTCGGCCAACTCGGCAACCCGCGAATTTGCGCTGCGCTGCGGTGCGCAAAGCGCCCAGGTGCCGGTGGTGCGGGTGAAGCCCCAGGGTGCGGCCAAGCGGCCGGAGGCGATGTCTTCGCTGACCAGCGGTTGTGGTGCGATCGCGATGCCCATGCCGGCGACGGCGGCTTCCAGCAGATAGTAGAGATGATCGAACCCGGTGCCGAACCGCATCGTGGACGGGTCCAAGCTATTCAGCGTCGCCCAGTTCCGCCAAGCCTGCGGCCGCGACGCGGTATGCAGCAACGCTTCGTCCAGCAGTGCCGAAACCGGTTGTTCCTGCAGCGCGGCGTAGCCCGCATAGCGCGGGCTGACCACGGGGCCGATGTATTCCGGTGCCAGTTCGTACACCTGCCACTGGCTGGGCCAGGGCGGCTCGGCCAGCATCAGTGCCGCGTCCAACCCGGGCAGACGCGTATCGAATTCGCCCTCGTGCGCCGATAGATGCAACTTCACCGAGGGCAGCTCCCGGCCCAGCCGTTCCAGCCGCGGGATCACCCACCGCGCCAGTACGCTGGCCGGGCATCCCAACACCAGTGCGGCGGGGCCGGTCTCGCGGCGCAGTTCCGAATACGCTTCCTGCAGTCGCGCGAAAGCGGTGTCGGCCGCATCGCGCAGGCGCACCCCGGCAGCGGTCAGCGCCAAGCCGCGGCCTTGACGGGTGAACAGCGGCAGGCCCAGATCGCTTTCCAGCGCCCGGATTTGCCGGCTCACCGCGCCGTGGGTGACATGCAGTTCATCCGCCGCCCGGCTCACGCTTTCCAGGCGGGCGGCGGCTTCGAACGCCCTCAGGGCATTGAGGGAGGGTAGCTGGCGGCTCATTGATGTGTGAGTTTTCCTGAGGTATCGCCGCCGATTTTATAGCTTTTGAGCGGGTTCCTTGTGCGCTAAGGTGCAATGCCAGGCGCCGATGCGGGCGCCTCGATAGATCCGGACCCACCGATGACCGCCCCCAAGATCGAAGATTTCCATGCCTACCCGGACGCCAACGGCCATTTCGGCCGGTACGGCGGCCGCTTTGTCGCCGAGACCCTGATCGGGCCGCTACAGGAACTGTCCGCTGCGTACGAGGCAGCGCGGGTCGACCCGGCCTTCATCGCCGCATTCGACCGCGACCTCAAGCATTACGTTGGCCGCCCCAGTCCGATCTACGAGGCGGAACGGCTGTCGCGCGAGGTGGGTGGTGCCCGCATCCTGCTGAAGCGCGAAGACCTGAATCACACCGGCGCGCACAAGATCAACAACACCATCGGCCAGGCCTTGCTGGCCAGCCGCATGGGCAAGCAACGGATCATCGCCGAGACCGGCGCCGGCCAGCACGGCGTCGCATCGGCTACGGTCGCCGCGCGCCTGGGCCTGGAGTGCGTGGTCTACATGGGCGCCACCGATATCGAGCGGCAGAAGATCAACGTCTACCGGATGAAGCTGCTCGGCGCTACGGTGGTGCCGGTCACCAGCGGTTCGCAGACGCTGAAAGATGCATTGAACGAAGCGATGCGCGACTGGGTCACCAATGTCCACGACACGTTCTACATCATCGGCACCGTTGCCGGCCCCGATCCGTATCCGCGCATGGTGCGCGACTTCAACGCCATCGTCGGCCGCGAAGCGCGTGCGCAGATGTTGGAAGACTACGGCCGGTTGCCGGACGTCATCACCGCATGCGTGGGTGGCGGCAGCAACGCCATTGGTTTGTTTCATGCCTTTCTCAACGACGCCGACGTAAAGATCGTTGGCGCCGAAGCGGCGGGCGACGGCATCGGCAGCGGACGTCACGCCGCTTCGATCGCAGCCGGTAGGCCCGGCGTGCTGCACGGCAACCGTACCTATGTGCTTTGCGACGACGATGGCCAGATCATCGAAACCCATTCGGTCTCCGCCGGTCTGGACTATCCCGGCGTCGGCCCGGAGCACGCCTTCCTCAGCGACACCGGCCGCGCGCAGTACGTCGGCGTGACCGATGACGAAGCGCTGTCCGCGTTCCATACCCTGGCCCGCACCGAAGGCATCCTCGCGGCGCTGGAATCAAGCCATGCGGTGGCGCAGGCGATCAAGCTGGCGCGCGATCTTCCCAAGGATGCGCTGGTGCTATGCAACCTTTCCGGCCGCGGCGATAAAGACGTACATACGATCGCCGCGCGTGAGGGGATTGTGCTGTAGGTGACGCCGGGAACGGGGAACCGGAAGCGGGAGCGGGAGCGGGAGATGAAGATTGCCTGCAACCGTTCCGTACCTGATGCCCTTCCATTCCCTGTTCCCTGTTCCCTGTTCCCTGTTCCCTGTTCCCTGTTTCCGCTCTTCGGAATTTCCCCATGTCCCGTCTCAAACAAAAATTCGCCGATCTCAAGGCGGCTGGCCGCAAAGCCCTGATTCCGTTCGTCACCGCTGGCGATCCTTCGTTGGAGGCCACGGTGCCGGTCATGCATGCATTGGTGGATGCCGGCGCCGACGTGATCGAGTTGGGTGTGCCGTTCTCCGACCCGATGGCCGATGGCCCGACTATCCAGCGCAGTTCCGAGCGTGCGCTCGCGCGCGGCGCCGGTCTGCGCTATGTGCTGGAAGCGGTGGAAGTGTTCCGGCAACAGGACGACACCACGCCCATCGTGCTGATGGGCTATTTGAATCCGGTGGAGATCCAAGGCAGCGAGCGCTTCGCCGCCGAGGCGGTGAAGGCGGGTGTGGATGGCGTCCTGCTAGTTGATCTGCCGCCCGAAGAAGCGGCCGAAACCCGTTCGATCTTCAACAGCCACGGTTTGGATCTGATCGCGCTGGCGTCGCCGACTACCACCGCCGAGCGCTTGTCGATGCTTTGCGACAACGCGCAGGGGTACCTGTATTACGTCAGCTTCGCCGGCGTCACGGGAGCGTCGGAACGGCTGGACACTGTGGCCGCAAGCGACCGCCTGCGCCAGCTTCGCGCGCTTTCCAAAGTGCCTGTGGCGGCGGGCTTCGGCATCAAGGACGCCATCAGTGCGCGCGCCATGGCCGCCGATGCCGACGGCGTGGTCGTAGGCAGCGCACTGGTGACCGCGCTGGCGGAGGCCGCAGGGGCCGAAGACGCGGCATCCCGCGCCGCAGCATTCCTGACTCCGCTGCGACAAGCCCTGGACAGCTGACCTGCCTCAACGGCGACTGAGCTAAACTGACATGCTAAATAATTGGCCCAACCTGAACGGGACCACCGAAACGCATGAGCTGGCTCAGCAAATTGATGCCTTCGGGCATACGCACCGAAGGCGGTAGCGGCAAAGGAAAACGCAGTGTTCCCGAAGGGCTTTGGGAAAAGTGCGACCGTTGCGGCGCCGTTCTCTATCGACCGGAATTGGAAGAAAACCTGGAGGTCTGCCCCAAGTGCAACTTCCATATGGCCATCCGCGCCCGCGCGCGGCTGGCGTCGCTGTTCGATCCTGGCTCCACCCAGGAGATCGGCGGTGAGTTGGGCCCGGTCGACATCCTGAAATTCAAGGACCAGAAGAAGTATTCCGAGCGCATCAAGGCAGCTCAGAAATCCACCGGCGAACGCGATGCTCTGATCACCCTGCGCGGCAAATTGAAGGGTAATGATCTGGTCGCCAGCGCTTTCGACTTCGCCTACATGGGCGGGTCGATGGGTTCGGTGGTGGGCGAGCGTTTTTCGCTGGGCGCGGAAAAAGCACTGGAAATCGGTTCGCCATTCGTTTGTTTTTCCGCCAGCGGCGGCGCGCGCATGCAGGAAAGCCTGTTTTCGCTGATGCAGATGGCCAAGACCTCGGCCGCGCTGGGCAAGCTGCGCGAGGCGGGACTGCCTTACATTTCGATATTGACGCATCCCACCACCGGCGGTGTTTCCGCGTCTTTCGCCATGCTGGGCGATATCAACATTGCCGAACCCGAGGCGCTGATCGGCTTCGCCGGCCCGCGCGTGATCGAACAGACCGTGCGTGAAACCCTGCCCGAAGGCTTCCAGCGTTCCGAGTTCCTGCTGGAGCACGGTGCCATCGATCAGATCTGCGACCGCCGCGAACTGCGTGACCGACTGGCTGAGCTATTGGCGTTGATGATGAAACAGCCAAAGCCGAAGGAAGACGTCGAGGTGACCGCATGAAGGATAGGGAAATCGTGAGCCGGAAGCCGGTAGCCGAAAGAGCAGTTACCAGGGGAACCTCGATCGTCTCATCACGCGGCCACCTCCGTCGGCTACCGGCTACCGGCTACCGGCTATCGGAGTTTCACCCATGAGTCGCAAATACTTCGGCACCGACGGCATTCGCGGCCGTGTGGGCGAGGGTCCTATTTCGGCCGACTTCATGCTGCGGCTGGGCAATGCCTACGGCCATGCGCTACGCGCTTCGGTCAAGAGCGAGGGCGATTGGCGCAAGCCGGTGGTGATCATCGGCAAGGACACGCGCATCTCCAATTATATGTTCGAGGCGGCGCTCGAAGCCGGCCTGGTGGCGGCGGGCGTGGATGTGGAATTGATGGGGCCGATGCCCACGCCAGCGGTGTCGCACATGACTCGCTCGCTGCGCGCCGATGGCGGCATCGTGATTTCCGCTTCGCACAATCCGCACTACGACAACGGCATCAAGTTCTTTTCTGCCGAAGGCGAGAAGCTGGACGACGCGACCGAGCTCGCCATCGAGGCGGCGCTGGAGCATCCGTTCCGCACCGTGCCGTCCGAACAGTTGGGTAAGGCGGTGCGCACACGCGATGCCATCGGCCGCTATGTGGAGGCTTGCAAGAACTCCGTTTCGCGGCAATTCGATCTGCAGGGCATGCGTATCGTAGTCGACTGCGCCAACGGCGCGACCTATCAGGTCGGGCCTATCGTATTGCGCGAACTCGGCGCACGCGTCGAAGCAATCGGCGTGGAACCCAACGGACTCAACATCAATGACGGCGTGGGGTCCACTCATCCAGAACTGCTGGCGGCGCGCGTGCGCGAAACAGGCGCGGATCTGGGCATCGCCTTCGACGGCGATGGCGATCGTGTGCTGTTCGCTGACGGGCAGGGCGAAATCGTCGACGGCGATGGCCTGATCTATGTGCTGGCCAACGACTGGAAGAAGAGCGGTCGCCTGCGCGGTCCTGTGGTTGGCACGCTGATGACCAACTATGGCCTGGAAAAAGCCTTCGGCGAATCCGGCATCGAGTTCGTCCGTGCCAAAGTCGGGGACCGCTATGTGCATCAGGCGCTGGTCGAGAGGCACGGCATTCTGGGCGGCGAAGCCTCCGGACATCTGCTCTGTCTGGACCGCACCAGCACCGGCGACGGCATCGTCAGCGCGCTGCAGGTGCTGGAAGTGCTGGGCCGCACGGGCAAGTCGTTGCGCCAGTCGCTGGACGGCTTGGTGATGGTGCCGCAGAAGACCATCAATGTTCGCCTGACCAATGGTGCCAAGCCGGTCGAAGCCCCTGGCGTGCAGGCGGCATTGTCCGAGGCACAGGCTGCGGTTGCCGGTCGCGGCCGCGCATTTCTGCGTCCGTCCGGTACCGAGCCGGTGGTGCGGGTCACGGTGGAAGCCGACGACGATGCGCTGATGCAGGCGACGCTGGAAAAATTGGCCGATGCCGTGCGTGCCGTGAGTTGATTGTTTTCCCTTCTCCCTCCGGGAGAAGGTGCCCGAAGGGCGGATGAGGATACGGATCGTCCCTTGCTTGTTCCGTGACTCGTCTTCCTTCTTCCCTTATCCGGCGCTGCGCGCCACCTTCTCCCGGTGGGGAAGGAAACAAGCATAGAGTTCACGTATGACCTCACGTATTCCTACCCTGGACATCACCCGTTTCGACAGCGACCGCGAGGCCTTCGTGGCCGAGCTGGGCGCGGCTTATCGCGAATGGGGCTTTGCCGGGATCCGTAACCATGGCGTTTCGCCGTCGCGCATCGAAGCCGCATACGACGTGCTCAAGCGGTTTTTCGCTTTGCCCGAGGAGGTGAAGCGCAAATACCACGTGCCGGGCAGCGGCGGTGCGCGTGGATATACCCCGTTCGGTGTGGAAACGGCCAAGGATTCGAAATACTTCGATCTGAAGGAGTTCTGGCACATTGGCCGCGAAATCCCTCGCGATTCCAAATACGCCGAGGTGATGCCGGCCAATCTGTGGCCGGAAGAGGTGCCCGGGTTCCGCGAGCATGGCTACGGTCTGTATCAGGATCTGGACAAGCTGGGTTCGCGCGTGCTGTCCGCGCTGGCGCTGCACATCGGCTTGCCGGAAAACTGGTTCGCGGACAAGACGGACTCCGGTAATTCAATCCTGCGGCCAATCCATTACCCGCCCATCACCACGGATGACATTCCCAACGTGCGCGCCGGCGCGCACGAGGACATCAATCTGATCACGCTGCTGGTGGGCGCCAGCGCCGCCGGCCTGGAAGTGCTGTCGCGCAAGGGCGAATGGGTGCCGTTCACCGCGGAAGCGGACACCATCGTGGTCAATATCGGCGACATGCTGCAGCGCCTGACCAACCACGTGTATCCATCCACCACCCATCGCGTGACCAACCCGCCGGGAGAAGAGGCGCGCAAGCCGCGTTACTCGGTGCCGTTCTTCCTGCACCCCAATCCCGATTTCCTCATCGATGTGCTGCCGTCCACGATCACCGCGGACAACCCCAAGCGCTACCCGGAGCCGATCACTGCGCAGGGCTATCTGGAAGAGCGGTTGAGGGAAATCAAGCTCAAGTAGCGTCCTTCTTTGCCACCATGCCTCGGCACAAGCGATGTGGTTTCGCTGTGCCACGGCATTGGAGGCTGAGGCTGCTACCGACTCCATCGCGACGCGGGCCAAAAGCTCGACTTGCCTAGGTAAGTCGAGCTATGCCCGGTGTTCGACTTTCCAGATTCAATGGGTAGGTGCTTCCCGCCATCAAGCATGCAAAGGCGCGCCTCGCGCGGCCGGCTGTCGTCAGCCGGCGCAGGGAAGGGTATCCTTGCGCGCCTAACTGGATAGGAATTGGTCTTATGCGCCGCAAAATCGTGGCTGGCAACTGGAAGCTCCATGGCGATCGCGCATTTGCCCATGCACTGATGAATGAAATCGTCGCCGGCCTGCCACTGAGCACGGTGGATGTGCTGATCCTGCCGCCGCTGCCGTATCTGGGCGAGTTGATCGAGGACTACGCGGAAAGCGACATTCTTTTTGGCGCCCAGGACGTCAGCTGCAACGAGAAGGGGGCCTATACCGGGGAGGTTTCCGCGACGATGCTGAAGGACGTTGGCGCGCGCTATGGCCTCGTCGGCCATTCCGAATGCCGGCAGTACCACCACGACAGCAATGAGCTGGTTGCCCGAAAATTCCTGGCGGCGAAAAACGCCGGCCTGGTGCCGATTCTCTGTGTGGGTGAGACGCTTGAGCAGCGTGAGCGCGGCGAAACGGAAGCCCATGTCGGCGGTCAGGTTCGTGCCGTGTTCGACTTGGTCGGGCCACAGGCCTTCGAGAACGCGGCGATCGCCTACGAGCCGGTCTGGGCCATCGGCACCGGTCGAACCGCCACCCCCGACCAGGCCCAGGCGGTACACGCCTTCATCCGTGGCGAAGTGGCCGCACGCGATGCTAGAATTGTCAGTTCACTGCCGATCCTTTACGGCGGCAGCGTGAAGCCCGACAACGCCGCGGAACTGTTCGCGCAGCCTGATGTCGATGGAGGGCTGGTGGGCGGCGCTTCATTGGTCGCCGCTGATTTCCTGGCCATCGCGCGAGCGGCGGCCGAACGAGGCTAACCCCTCACTGGGCCCGACCGTTTCCGGCCGGGTCTGCCATAGGTTGAGATGAATTCGAAATGATGCTGACCCTCAATGTTATCTACGTGCTGGTCGCTATCGCGATCATCGCGCTGGTGCTGATGCAGCGCGGTTCCGGTGCACAGGCGGGCTCGGGCTTCGGCGCCGGCGCCTCCGGCACCGTGTTCGGCTCGCGCGGCGCTTCCAATTTCCTGTCCAAAAGCACCAAGTGGCTGGCGGTGGCCTTCTTTGGTATCAGCCTGTTCATGGCCTGGTACGCGACCCACAGCGCTCGCCCGCCGACGGAGCAGAATCTGGGCGTGATGTCGCAGCAGACGCCGGCTTCGCCCGCGCCTGTCGGCGAACTGCCGAAGCCGTCGACCGTGCCGAGTGCGCCGATCCAGGCGCCTCCGGCTTCGTCCACGGTGCCGCAGCTTTCGGTGCCCGCGACGCCGGCGGAAGCCGAGCCGGCGTCCGCCGCCAAGCAGCCGCCGGTGACTCCGCCGCAGGGCGGCTGACCGCAGCTACAATGGCGCAGCTTCGCCGTTGCGCAGATGTTGGAGTTACATAAAAAGTCATTGCCCAGGTGGCGGAATTGGTAGACGCACTACCTTGAGGTGGTAGCGATGAAAGTCGTAGGGGTTCGAGTCCCCTCTTGGGCACCAATCCAATGCGGTTTCCCGCGCAGGCCGGTCAAGGTCGCGTGAGTATCGCGAAAAGCAAGAAAGCCCGCGCAAGCGGGCTTTCCTGTTTTTGCCGAACACGCCTTCCCACGCGGTTATCGTTTACTAGCGAGTTCACTAACCGTTACAATCCCGCCGATTCGTTGCTGGTGGCGCGCATTGCCGTACATACGCGCGGTGCCCCGTTTGGCGACTCGAATCCCCCGGTCGTGGACCGAGGTGGCTTCTCCAGGCTTCAAGCGCATCCGCGCAAGGCCGCATGCCATGCGGTTTCATGGAAACGAGAGTCCTTCGCAAGGCGCACGCTCACGGCGTGTAGACTTCGCGCGGGGCGGGTAAGACAAGAAGAGAATTGCGAGTGCTGGCCAATTATCTGCCGACCCTGTTGTTCTTGATCGTCGCCACCGGCATCGGCATCACGCTGATGGTGGTCGGACGTTTCCTCGGCCCGCGTCGTCCGGACGCAAAAAAACTGTCGCCGTACGAATGCGGCTTCGAAGCATTCGAAGACGCACGCATGAAATTCGACGTGCGTTACTACCTGATCGCCATCCAGTTCATCGTGTTCGATCTGGAAATCATCTTTATCGTTCCGTGGACCCTGGTCTTCCAGGAGCTCGGCCCCCGCGCACTGGTCACGATGGGCCTGTTCGTCGGCATGCTGTTCCTCGGCTTTATTTACGTTTGGAAGAAGGGAGCGCTCGAATGGGAGTGATCCAAACCATCGATCGGTTGATGACCAACCCGATCCCGGAAGGGCGGGTGGACGACATTTTGCGTCCCGAAGGCGACAACCCCTTGCTGGAAAAAGGCTACGTGACCACCAGCGTCGACGCGCTGATGAACTGGGCGCGTACCGGTTCGATGTGGCCGATGACGTTCGGTCTGGCCTGCTGCGCGGTGGAGATGATGCATGCCGGTGCTTCGCGCCTGGACCTGGACCGCTACGGCGTGGTGTTCCGTCCGTCGCCACGCCAGTCGGACGTGATGATCGTCGCCGGTACGCTGGTCAACAAGATGGCTCCGGCGCTGCGCAAGGTCTACGACCAGATGCCGGAACCGAAGTGGGTGATCTCGATGGGTAGCTGCGCCAATGGCGGCGGCTATTACCACTATTCGTATTCGGTCGTGCGCGGCTGCGATCGCATCGTGCCGGTCGACATCTACGTGCCTGGCTGCCCGCCCACGGCCGAGGCGTTGGTCTACGGCATTCTGCAGCTGCAGAAAAAGATCTGGCGCACGCAGACCATCGCGCGCTGATCCTGGCCCTGATTCGACAAGTCCGGCAAGTTTCCCCCGAACATCACACTCCAGAGCACGCCACGCCCCATGGCCGAGCAAGCTGCAAATTTCACTGATCGTCTGCGCACGCGCTTCCCGGAAGCGGCTGTCGCCGTTGCCGAGCCGCGTGGCGAAGTCACGATGGAAGTTCCTTCCTCGCACTGGCATGCGGCCTGTCTGGCGCTGCGCGATGAATTCGGTTTCGAACAGCTGATCGATGTCACCGGCGTGGACTACCTGAGCTACGGCAGTGATGAGTGGGACACCTCCGATGTGTCGTCGGAAGGTTTCAGCCGCGGCGTGGAAGGTCTTGGTGGTCCAGGCCGTTTCAGTTGGGATCAGCGTCCTCGGGGCGAGGGTCCGGAACATCGTTTCGCGGTGGTCGTGCACTTGCTGTCCTATCAGCACAACCAACGCCTGCGCGTGCGCTGCTATGCGCCGAACGACGATGTGCCGGTGGTCGCTTCGGTGACCGATATCTGGCCGGGCGCCAATTGGTTCGAGCGCGAAACTTTCGACCTGTTCGGCGTCGTTTTCGAAGGCCATCCGGATTTGCGCCGCATCCTGACCGACTACGGTTTCGTCGGCCATCCTTTCCGCAAGGATTTCCCGCTGATCGGCAACGTTGAAGTGCGATACGACGAAGAGAAACAGCGCGTGATCTACGAGCCCGTCACGTCGGTCGAGCCGCGCGTCTCGGTGCCGCGCGTCATTCGCGACGACGCACGCTACCAGACCGCCGCCGGCGAACGCGCCGCTTCCGAGCAGGCTGCACGCGAGGCCAAACCATGAGCATGCAACCTCCTGTCGCGTCCCCCAGCACCCCCGCCGTCGGCCGCTCCGAGATCCGCAACTACACGCTGAACTTCGGCCCGCAGCATCCCGCCGCACACGGCGTATTGCGCCTGATCCTTGAAATGGACGGCGAAACGGTGATGCGCGCCGATCCGCATGTCGGCCTGCTGCACCGCGGTACCGAGAAGCTGGCCGAATCCAAGCCTTTCAATCAATCGATCGGTTATATGGACCGGTTGGATTACGTGTCGATGATGTGCAACGAGCACGCCTACGTGCGCGCCATCGAAACCCTCATGGGGATCGAGGCGCCCGAACGCGCGCAGTACATCCGCACCATGTTCGATGAGATCACCCGCATCTTGAATCACCTGATGTGGGTCGGTTCCAATGGATTGGACCTGGGTGCGATGGCGGTCATGTTGTACGCCTTCCGCGAGCGCGAAGAGCTGATGGATTGCTACGAAGCCGTCAGCGGTGCCCGCATGCACGCCACCTACTATCGTCCGGGCGGCGTCTACCGCGACCTTCCGGACCGCATGCCTCAGTACCGGGAATCGCCCTGGCACAAGGGCAAGGCGTTGAAGCGCCTCAATGCAGCCCGCGAAGGCTCGCTGCTGGATTTCCTCGACGACTTCACCCGCGAGTTCCCCAAGCGTGTCGACGAATACGAAACCCTGCTGACCGACAACCGTATCTGGAAGCAGCGTACCGTCGGCATCGGCGTGATCTCGCCGGAAGACGCGCGCGCCTGGGGCATGACCGGCGCCATGCTGCGCGGTTCGGGCATCGAGTGGGACTTGCGCAAGAAGCAGCCTTACGCGAAATACGACGCGGTCGATTTCGACATTCCTGTCGGCACCCATGGCGATTGCTACGACCGTTATCTGGTCCGCATGGCCGAGATGCGGCAGTCCAACCGCATCATCAAGCAGTGTGTGGACTGGCTGCGCGCCAATCCCGGCCCGGTGATGGTCAAGAACTTCAAAGTGTCGCCGCCCTCGCGCGAGGAGATGAAGGACGACATGGAAGCGTTGATCCATCACTTCAAACTCTTCAGCGAAGGCTACTGCGTGCCCGCCGGCGAAACTTACGCCGCAGTTGAAGCGCCCAAGGGCGAGTTCGGCTGCTATCTGGTTTCCGATGGGGCCAACAAGCCGTTCCGCGTGCACCTGCGTGCGCCGGGCTTCGCTCACCTTTCGTCGATGGATCACGTCGTGCGCGGCCATATGCTGCCCGACGTAGTCGCGATGATCGGTACCTATGATCTTGTCTTTGGTGAGGTGGACCGATGAGGGCCACAGGTAATTTCGAAAACGCGCGCAATGTCGATCCACTGGTCGTGCTGAGCGACAAGACGCGTGCGCACATCGATCATTGGGTGTCCAAGTTTCCGCCCGACCGTAAGCGCTCGGCGGTGCTGCAGGGCTTGCATGCCGCGCAGGAGCAGAACGAGGGCTGGCTGACCGACGAGCTGATCGCCGGTGTCGCCAAGTACCTGGATCTGCCGCCGGTCTGGGCCTACGAGGTCGCCAGCTTCTATTCGATGTTCGAGACCGAAAAAGTCGGCCGCAACAACGTGGCGTTCTGCACCAATATCAGCTGCTGGTTGAACGGCGCCGAAGACTTGGTGAAGCACGCCGAGGAGAAGCTGGGCTGCAAGCTGGGTGAATCCACCGCCGACGGCCGCGTCTACCTGAAGCGCGAAGAAGAATGCGTCGCCGCCTGCTGCGGTGCGCCGGTGGTCGTGATCAATGGTCACTACCACGAGAAGCTCTCGGCCGAGAAGGTCGATGAGTTGCTGGACGGGCTGGAGTAAGCACATGGCACACCACGAAACATCAGGCCCTGTCGGCCCTGCTCCCAAAGAACATCAGGTTGTCTACACGACGCTGCATTTCGACAAGCCGTGGTCGTACGAAAACTATCTGAAGACCGGCGGCTACAGTGCGCTGCGCAAGATCATCGAAGAGAAGATCGCGCCGGCCGACGTGGTCGACATGGTCAAGCAGTCCGGTTTGCGCGGCCGTGGCGGCGCGGGCTTCCCTACCGGCCTGAAGTGGAGCTTCATGCCCAAGGGCGACATGCAGAAGTACATCCTCTGCAACTCTGACGAATCCGAGCCCGGCACGGCCAAGGATCGCGACATCCTGCGCTTCAATCCCCATGCGGTGATCGAAGGCATGGCGATCGCCTGCTACGCCACCGGTTCCAGCGTGGGCTACAACTATCTGCGCGGCGAGTTCCATCACGAGCCGTTCGAGCACCTGGAAGAAGCGACCGCCGAGGCTTATCAGCACGGCTGGCTGGGCAAGAACATCCTGGGCTCGGGTATCGATATCGATATCTACAACGCACTGGGCGCGGGCGCCTACATCTGCGGCGAAGAGACCGCGCTGATGGAGTCGCTGGAAGGCAAGAAGGGCCAGCCGCGTTTCAAGCCGCCGTTCCCGGCCAACTTCGGCCTTTACGGCAAGCCCACCACCATCAACAACACCGAGACGTACGCTTCGGTGCCGGCGATCATTCGCAACGGCGCCGAATGGTTCCTCAATCTCGGCAAGCCCAACAATGGCGGTCCGAAGATTTTCTCGGTATCCGGCCACGTCAACCGGCCTGGCAACTATGAGATCCGCCTGGGTACGTCGTTCGCCGAACTGCTGGAAATGGCCGGCGGCGTGCGCAACGGCAACAAGCTGAAAGCGGTGATCCCCGGCGGTTCGTCGATGCCGGTGCTGCCGGCCGACACCATGATGGGCCTGACCATGGATTACGACAGCATCCAGAAGGCCGGCTCCGGCCTGGGTTCGGGTGCGGTGATCGTGATGGACGAGACCACCTGCATGGTCCGCGCCTGCCAACGCATCGCGCGCTTCTACTACAAGGAAAGCTGCGGCCAGTGCACGCCGTGTCGCGAAGGCACCGGCTGGATGTACCGCATGATCACGCGCGTGGTGGAAGGCAAGGCCACGCTGGAAGACCTGCATACCCTGAAGGCTGCAGCGGGCCAGATCGAGGGCCACACCATCTGCGCATTCGGCGAAGCCGCCGCTTGGCCGGTGCAGGGCATGCTGCGCCACTTCTGGCACGAGTTCGAGTACTACATCGCCAATGGACGTTCCATTGTGGATGAGAAGTTGGGAGTGGCCGCATGAGTCTGTTCGAACGCGGTAACCGGGTACCGGTAATCGGGAACCTGGAATCGGAAAGCGAAGCACGGCTTTGCCCATTCCCCGTTCCCCATTCCCCATTCCCGGCTCCGTCAGGAGCCCAAGCATGAGCGCCCAGCCAGCAAATCCCAATGTTCCGCCTGACCACGTCACCATCGAGATCGATGGGCAGTCGATGGTCGTGCCCAAGAACTCGATGATCATCCAGGCCGCCGACAAGGCCGGTATTCCGATTCCGCGTTTCTGCTATCACGACAAGCTGGCCATCGCCGCAAACTGCCGCATGTGCCTGGTGGAAGTGGAGAAGATGCCCAAGGCGGCGCCTGCCTGCGCCACGCCGGTGATGGAAGGCATGAAGGTCCAGACGCGCAGCGACAAAGCGTTGAAGTCGCAGCGCAACGTCATGGAGTTCCTGCTGATCAACCATCCGCTGGACTGCCCCATCTGCGATCAGGGCGGCGAGTGCGAACTGCAGGATCTTTCGCTGGGCTACGGGCGTTCGGTCAGCCGTTTCCAGGAGCGCAAGCGGGTGGTGCCGGACGAGGATATCGGTCCGCTGGTGGCCACCGAAATGACCCGCTGCATCCAGTGCACACGCTGCGTCCGTTTCACTGCGGAGATCGCCGGCACCTATGAGCTGGGCGGGATGTATCGCGGCGAAAATTTGCAGATCGGCACTTACGACGGCAAGCCGCTGACCACCGAGTTGTCCGGCAATGTCGCCGATGTGTGCCCGGTCGGCGCGCTGACCAACAAGGTATTCCGCTTCCGCGCCCGTCCGTGGGAACTGATCGCGCGCGAATCCATCGGCTACCACGATGCGATGGGATCGAACCTGTTCCTGCACGTTCGCCGTGGCCAGGTCCTCCGTGCGGTGCCGCGCGACAACGAAGCCGTCAACGAATGCTGGTTGTCCGATCGCGACCGTTACTCGCACCAGGGCCTGTACAGCGACGACCGCGCGCTCAAGCCTCTGCGCAAGGTCGATGGGCAATGGCGCGAAGTCTCCTGGGCCGAAGGCCTGAACGCCGCTGCCGAAATCCTGCGCGCGCATTCGGGCGACAGCCTGGGTGTGCTGGCGCATCCGGCCACCTCGAACGAAGAGGGTGGCCTGCTGGCCAAGCTCGCTGCTGGGCTGGGCACGGGCAACCTGGATCACCGCATCTACAATCGCGACTTCTCTGATGGCGCAACCGCGCAGCCGTTCGCGCTGCCGCTGGCGGACATCGAGCGGGCTGACGTGATCGTGCTGGTCGGCACCAATATTCGTCACGAACTCCCGTTGTTGCACCAGCGCATCCGCAAGGCCAACGGCAAGGGCGCGAAGGTGCATGTGGTCAACCCGGTGGAGTTCGACTTCGCCTTCAATCAGGCCAGCAAGCGGATCGTGCCGCCGTCGCAGATCGCCGCGGCATTGAGCGATGCTGGATTGCGCGATGTCGCCAAGGGCGCCAACCACGCCGTGGTGATCGTCGGTGGGATCGCCGAGAACCACCCGGCAGCCGCGCAAATTCGCGCCGCCACGGCCGACTTCGCCACTGCGACCGGCGCTTCGCTGTGCCGCATCCCGCAGGGTGCCAATGCCTTGGGCCTGTCCCGCAACGGCGTGCTGCCTGCGCAGCGCGACGTGGCTGGAATGTTTGCCGAACCGCGCAGCGCCTACGTCATCTACGGCATCGAGCCAGGCTTGGATTTCGCCGATACCGCCGCCGCACAGAAAGCACTGAACGCTGCGAAAGTCGTCGCCTTCAGCCATTTCGCGTGCGAGTCGACGCGTGCCGTGGCCGACGTGATCCTGCCGATCGGCGCGCTGCCGGAAATCGACGCCACGCTGACCAATCTGGATGGCACCGAGCAGCGCACTCAAGCGGGCGGCAAGCCGCCGGGCGAAGCCCGTGAAGGCTGGCGCGTATTGCGTGCGCTGGGTGGCGAACTACAACTGCCTGGCTTCGATTTCATCGAATTGGCAGACCTGCGCGCGGCGCTCACCAATCAGCCGGCGAGCGGACCGAACCTGCAGTCGGCCAGCAAACCAGTCGCGCGCGCTTCCGAGGGACTGGAGTTGACGGTTACCGCGGCGATCTATCGCACCGATGGTGTCGTACGCCGCGCCGAAGCCCTGCAGGCGCATCCGTTGAACGTCGGCGCGCGCATCGTGCTGCATCCCACCGATGCGGCCGCCAATGGCCTGTCCGACGGCAAGGTCGCCAAAGTGCGTGTAGCCGACGGCACAGCGGCGTTGCCGGTAATCGTCGATGCGCGCGTGGCTGCGGGTAGTGCCTGGATCGAAAGCGGCTATGGCGCCACGGCGCCGCTGGGTGCGGACCGTGTAACGGTGGTGAGCGCATGAACGAACTGTTGATCAATGCGATAGGTCCGTTGCGCGATTGGTTCTTCGGCCTGGGCGACATCGGTACCGTGCTGTGGATCGTATTGAAGATCCTGACGATCGCCGTGCCGGTGATCGTGGCGGTCGCGTTCTACGTGGTATGGGAGCGCAAGCTGATCGGTTGGATGCACGTGCGGCACGGACCGATGTATGTGGGCATGGGCATCTTCCAGGCCTTCGCCGACGTCTTCAAACTGCTGTTCAAGGAAATCATCCAGCCCAGCAGTGCGCAGAAGACGATGTATGTCATCGCGCCGCTGATCACACTGGCGCCGGCTTTCGCCGCGTGGGCGGTGGTGCCGTTCGACGCCAAGCTGGTGCTGTCCAACGCCAATGCCGGTCTGCTGTACCTGTTGGCGATGACCTCGATGGGCGTGTACGGCATCATCATCGCCGGCTGGGCATCGAACTCAAAGTATGCGTTCCTGGGTGCGATGCGCTCCGCCGCGCAGGTGGTCAGCTACGAAATCGCGATGGGCTTCGCCCTGGTCGGTGTGCTGATCGCCGCGGGCAGCTTGAACCTGAGCGAGATCGTGATGGCGCAGGCGGGCGATGCCGGTTTCCTGGAGTGGTTCTGGGTGCCGTTGTTCCCGTTGTTCATCGTCTACTGGGTGTCGGGCGTCGCCGAAACCAACCGCGCGCCGTTCGACGTGGTGGAAGGCGAGTCGGAAATCGTTGCCGGCCACATGGTGGAATACTCCGGCGCCGCGTTCGCGCTGTTCTTCCTGGCCGAATACGCCAACATGATCCTGGTCAGTTTCCTGGTCTCGATCTTCTTCCTTGGCGGCTGGTTGAGCCCGATCCAGGGTTGGGTGACCGGTGACGTGTCGCCGTGGGTGGATTGGGTATGGAAGGGCGGTTGGCCTTGGATGCTGCTGAAGGTGTTGTTCTTCGCCAGCGCCTACATCTGGTTCCGCGCCAGCTTCCCGCGCTACCGCTACGACCAGATCATGCGCCTGGGCTGGAAAGTATTCATTCCGCTGACCATCGCATGGATCGCGGTGACGGCGTTGTTGGCGTTCTTCGGCGTGTTCGAGAAGGGTGCATGAATTTGAAGGGCATGCTGCGATGAATAAGGTAGTCCATTACTTCAAGAGCCTGATGCTGCTGGAGCTTGCCCAGGGCTTGTGGCTGACGCTGAAGTACGCCTTCAAGCCGAAGTACACGATGATGTACCCGATGGAGAAGTTCCCGCAGTCGCCGCGCTTCCGCGGGCTGCATGCGCTGCGCCGCTATCCCAACGGCGAAGAGCGCTGCATCGCCTGCAAGTTGTGCGAAGCGGTCTGCCCGGCGCTGGCCATCACCATCGACTCGGCCCCGCGTGAGGACGGCACCCGCCGCACCACGCGCTACGACATCGATCTGTTCAAGTGCATCTACTGCGGCTTCTGCGAAGAGAGCTGCCCGGTGGATTCGATCGTGGAGACGCATCTGTTGGAGTACCACTTCGACAAGCGTGGCCAGAACATCGTTACCAAGCCGCAGTTGCTGGCTATCGGAGACCGGCTGGAAGCCGAGATCGCCGAGCGCCGCGCCGCCGACGCCGCCTTCCGCTGAGAACATTCCTAAAGAGAGCATGATGGACTGGGTATTGATCAGCTTTTACGCGTTTGCCGCTGTCGCGGTGGTTGCCGCCGGCGCCGTGATCAGCGTGCGCAATCCGGTGCATGCGGTGTTGTGCCTGATCCTGACGTTCTTCTCGGTGGCCTGCGTGTGGCTGCTGGTCGGCGCCGAGTTCCTGGGCGTGGCGCTGATCCTGGTCTACGTGGGCGCGGTGATGGTGTTGTTCCTGTTCGTGGTGATGATGTTGGATATCGACATCGTCAAGCTGCGCGAAGGCTGGGTACGGTTCCTGCCGGTCGGGTTGCTGGTGGCCGTGGTGATGTTGGGGCAGATGCTGGTGCTGATCGGCATCAAGGCACGGATGGCTACGCCATTCCCGGCAAATGCCGCGGCTTCGGCGGCCGACGCGTCCAATACTTCCTGGCTGGCGCGTACGCTGTTTACCGAGTTCCTGCTGCCGTTCGAGTTCGCCGCGGTGATCCTGACCGTGGCGGTGATTGCGGCGGTGATGCTGACGCTGCGCAAGCGTCCTGGCACCAAGACGCAAGACCCCAGCGAGCAGTCGCGGGTGAAAGCCGGCGACCGCGTACGCATGGTGAAAATGGCGTCCGTGAAAGCCGTGCGTCCAAGCGACGCGTCCGCTGCAGTGGATGTTGCTAAAGAGGGGAATACACAAGGAGGGAGCACGCCATGATCACTGTGGGCCATCTGCTTGCGCTGGGCGCGGTGCTGTTCTGCATCAGCGTAGCGGGCATATTCCTTAACCGTAAGAACGTCATCGTGCTGCTGATGTCCATCGAGTTGATGCTGTTGGCGGTAAACATCAACTTCGTGGCGTTCTCGCGCGAGTTGGGCGACGCCGCCGGGCAGATCTTCGTGTTCTTTATTTTGACGGTGGCTGCCGCCGAGGCCGCTATCGGCCTGGCGATCCTGGTCACTCTGTTCCGCACCCGGCGCACGATCAACGTCGCCGAAGTCGATACGCTCAAAGGCTGATGTACTGATGACTGGTCTGGAAGTCGAGATTTCCAAGAACGTGCTGCTGGCCATCGTGCTGGCACCGCTGCTGGGCAGCGTCATCGCCGGCCTGTTCGGCCGGCAGGTGGGCCGAGCCGGTTCGCACATCGTCACCATCCTGGGCGTCGCGGTCAGCTGCGCACTTTCCGGCTGGGTCCTGTACCAACTGGTAGGACAGGGTGCTTCGCCGTTCAATCAGAACATCTACACCTTCTTCGAAGTCGGCAACTACAGCGGCCATGTCGGTTTCATGATCGACAAGCTCACCGCCATGATGATGGTGGTGGTGACCTTCGTGTCGCTGCTGGTGCATATCTACACCATCGGCTACATGGCCGAGGATCCGGGTTACCAGCGCTTCTTCAGCTATATCTCGCTGTTCACCTTCAGCATGCTGATGCTGGTGATGAGCAACAACTTCCTGCAGCTGTTCTTCGGCTGGGAAGCGGTGGGCCTGGTGTCGTATCTGCTGATCGGTTTCTGGTTCAAGCGGCCGACCGCGATCTTCGCCAACATGAAGGCGTTCCTGGTCAATCGCGTCGGCGATTTCGGCTTCCTGCTGGGCATTGCCGGCGTGCTGCTGATGTTCGGCACGCTGGATTACGCCACCGTCTTCGCCAATGCGACCTTGCTGGTCGGCAAGGCGATACCGGTCTGGTCCGGCGCGATCACCGTGTTCGGCAATACCTGGCAGGTGTTGGACGCACCGGCCGTCTGGTCCATTGCCACCATCATCTGCATATGTCTGTTCATTGGCGCGATGGGCAAGTCGGCGCAGGTGCCGCTGCACGTCTGGCTGCCGGACTCGATGGAAGGCCCTACGCCGATTTCCGCACTGATCCATGCCGCGACCATGGTGACCGCCGGCATCTTCATGGTGGCGCGCATGTCGCCGCTGTTCGAGCTGTCGCAGACTGCGCTGGATTTCGTGCTGTTCATCGGCGCCACCACGGCGTTCTTCACCGGCCTGATCGGCATCGTGCAGAACGACATCAAGCGCGTCGTGGCGTATTCCACGTTGTCACAGCTGGGTTACATGACGGTCGCACTGGGTGTGTCGGCCTACTCGGCGGCGGTGTTCCACCTGATGACGCATGCGTTCTTCAAGGCGCTGCTGTTCCTGGCTGCGGGCTCGGTGATCATCGGCATGCACCACGAGCAGGACATGCGCAAGATGGGCGGCCTGCGCAAGTACATGCCGATTACCTACATCACCAGCCTGATCGGTACCCTGGCGCTGGTGGGAACGCCGTTCTTCGCGGGCTTCTATTCGAAAGACACGATCATCGAAGCGGCCAAGCACCACAAGGAACAGGCGGGCGAATTCGCCACCAAGCTGGCCGAGCTGGGCACGATGGCGCCGCCGGATGTGCATGGCCCCAGCACTTTCATCGCCACCTACGGTTATTGGGCGGTGCTGGCGGGCGTTTTCGTCACCAGCTTCTACAGCTTCCGTTTGCTGTATCTGACCTTCCACGGCAAGGAACGCTTCAACGATCCCGCGCCTGAGCACTACGTGGCGCCGGAAGCGGAGTCGGAAGCGCAGGAACACGCGTTGGCGCACGAGCATGAAGCGCACGGCCATGACGATCACGGGCATGGGCACCATGGCGATCACGCCCATACGCCGCATGAGTCGCCCTGGGTGGTGACGGTGCCGCTGATCCTGCTGGCGATCCCTTCGATCCTGATCGGCTATTTCACCATCGGCCCGATGCTGTTCGGTACCGATTGGAGCGGCCATCACCAGCAGCTGCCTTTCTTCCTGGGCGCCATCGATTTCATCAACCCGGCGTCGGATACGGTCGCTGCGTTGAAGGAAACGTTCCACGGGCCGGCCGCGTTCGCTTGGCACGGCTTCACCGCGCCGCCGTTCTGGCTGGCGTTCGCGGGCTTCGCACTGGCGACGCTGCTGTACCTGTTCAAGCCGGAGTGGGCGGCGAAGGCGCGCGCGACCTTCGCGTTGCCGGTCCGCATCCTGGAGAACAAGTACGGCATGGACGATCTGTGGATCGGCGGCCTGGCCGGCGGCAGCGTCAAGCTCGGACGTGCCTCGCGCGCGATCGATACGCATGTGATCGACGGCGCGGCGGTCAATGGCAGTGCCCGCCTGGTCGACCTGGCGGCACATCTGTTGCGGCGCAGCCAGTCCGGATTCCTCTACCACTACGCCTTCGCGATGATCCTCGGCCTGATTGCACTGTTGGCCGTGCTCATCCGGTTTTGGCAGTAATGCCCTGGCAATGACGCCTCTGGCGCTGAACTAACGGATACCACACGTGTCGAACTGGCCCTTGCTAAGTATTTTGATCTGGCTGCCGATCCTCGGTGGTGCGCTGGTGCTCGCGTTGGGCAATGCCCGTGCCGGACTGGCCCGCTGGGCGGCCTTGGCGGTGGCGCTGCTGACATTCGCTTTCAGCGTGCCGTTGCTGACCGGCTTCGACTTCGCCAATCCGGGCATGCAATTCGTCGAAAAGCATGAGTGGGTACCGGCCTTCAAGATCTGGTATTCGCTGGGCGCCGACGGCATTTCGGTCGCGTTGATCGTGCTCACCACGCTGACGACGGTGCTGGCATTGATCGGTGCATGGACATCGGTGGAGAAGCGCGTCAGCCAGTACGTGGCGGCGTTCCTGTTCCTCGAAGGCCTGATGGTGGGCGTGTTCTGCGCGATGGACGCGATGCTGTTCTACGTGTTCTTCGAGGCCATGCTGATCCCGATGTTCCTGATCATCGGCGTGTGGGGCGGCCCGCGTCGTATCTACGCGTCGGTGAAGTTCTTCCTGTACACGTTCCTGGGCTCGGTCTTCATGCTGGTCGGGTTGATCTACCTGTACCTGAAGGGCGGTAGCTTCCAACTGGCGGATCTGTACCAGTTGCCGCTCAATGCCAAGGAACAGACGTGGTTGTTCTTCGCTTTCTTGATCGCGTTCGCGGTCAAGGTGCCGATGTTCCCGGTACACACCTGGTTGCCGGACGCGCACGTGGAAGCGCCGACCGCCGGCTCGGTGATCCTGGCAGCGATCATGTTGAAGATCGGCGGCTATGGCTTCCTGCGCTTCACGCTGCCGATCGTGCCGGATGCCGGTTACGAATGGGCCACGCTGGTGATCGTGCTCTCGCTGATCGGCGTGATCTACGTCGGCCTGGTGGCGCTGGTGCAAGACGACATGAAGAAGCTGATCGCCTATTCGTCGGTTTCGCACATGGGCTTCGTCACCCTGGGCATCTTCATCGCGTTCGGCCTGGTTCGCGACTACGGCAATCTGGATGGCGCGCGTCTCGGCCTGCAGGGTGCCATGGTGCAGATGATCTCGCACGGTTTCATCTCCGGTGCGATGTTCTCCTGCGTGGGCGTGTTGTACGACCGCATGCATACGCGAATGATCAAGGACTACGGCGGCGTGGTGAACGTGATGCCCTGGTTCGCGGTGTTCTTCGTGCTGTTCGGCATGGCCAATTCGGGCTTGCCGGGCACCAGCGGCTTCGTTGGCGAGTTCATGGTGATCGTGGCCAGCTTCCAGAAGCATCCGGTGATCGCGCTGGCCGCGGCGACCACGCTTGTGATCGGTGCCGCTTATACGCTTTGGTTGATCAAGCGGGTGATGTACGGCGAAGTGGCCAATGCGCACGTGGCCGAGCTGAAAGACATCAACGCGCGCGAGGCGCTGGTATTGGGCGTGTTCGCTATCGGTGTGCTGGTCCTGGGTCTGTATCCCAAGCCGCTGACCGATCTGATGGAGCCGTCGATCGCACAACTGGCGATGCAGCTCGCCAATAGCAAGCTGTAAGGAAGAAACATGACGACGCCGATGCTACCTTCCACCGCCGACCTGATGCCGCTGCTGCCGGAAGTGGTCCTGATCGCGGGCGCTTTCGCGCTGCTGATGCTGGATCTGTTCCTGGACGACCGGCGCCGGGTGATCACCCACGGGCTGTCGCTGTTGGTGCTTGCCGTGGTGCTGTACATGGTCGCCGCCGGCGTAGGCGGGCAGGGCACCGTGTTCAGCGGCATGTTCGTGCGCGACACGATGGCCGACGTCAGCAAGGTGGTGATCCTGCTGCTCAGCGGCCTATCGTTGGTCTACGGCTGGCCTTACCTGCGCGAACGCAATCTGTATCCGGGCGAAGTCCCGGTACTGGTGCTGATGGCGACCTCCGGCATGATGATGATGGTCTCCGCCGGCAGCCTGGTGATGGTCTACCTGGGCCTGGAACTGCTGGCGCTGTGCTCCTACGCGCTGGTCGCCCTGAATCGCGACGACGGGCTCTCGTCGGAAGCGGCGATGAAGTACATCGTGCTGGGCTCGCTGGCATCCGGCCTGCTGCTGTACGGCATGTCGTTGATCTATGGCGCTACCGGTACGCTGAGCCTGCCCGGCATCCACGAGGTGGCCGGTAATGCGGCGTTGGCAATCGGCGACAACCGCATGTTGCTGCTGACCGGCGTGGTGTTCGCGGTCGCCGGCGTGGCCTTCAAGCTGGGCGCGGCTCCGTTCCACATGTGGCTGCCGGACGTCTATCACGGCGCTCCGACGCCGGTAACGCTGTTCATCAGCTCCGCGCCCAAGTTGGCGGCGTTCGGCATGGCCTATCGGTTGTTGGAAGACGGCGTGGGCCCGATGACGGTGCAGTGGCAGTGGCTGCTGGCCGGACTGGCGGCCGCTTCGCTGGTGATCGGCAACCTGGTGGCCATTGTCCAATCCAATCTGAAGCGGATGCTGGCGTACTCCACCGTTTCGCACGTCGGATTCCTGCTGTTGGGATTGGCCGGTGGCGGACAGAATGGCTACGCGGCAGCGCTGTTCTACGCGATCAGCTACGCGATCATGTCGGCGGCGGCGTTCGGCGCCATCATCGTGCTGTCGAGGCAGGGTTTCGAGGCCGACAAGATCGACGACTTCAAGGGCCTGAATGCGCGTAACCCGTGGCAGGCAGGCCTGGTGTTGTGCGTGATGGCTTCGCTGGCCGGCGTGCCGCCGTTCCTCGGTTTCTGGGCCAAGCTGGTGGTGCTGGGCGCCGCGTTGAACGGGGGCTTCCTGTGGCTGACCCTGTTGGGTGTGGTCTGTGCGGTGATCGGCGCGTTCTACTATCTGCGGATCATCAAGGTGATGTACTTCGACGAGCCGGTCGGTGAGGCGCTACCGCCGCGTAACGACCGCCTGGTTCCTGTCGTCTTCGGCGTCAACGCGCTTGCGTTGCTGGTGCTGGGCATTGCCTGGAATCCGATCATGGCGTGGTGTCAGCAGGCGTTCACCGGCTGATATCGCGATCGGTTGCGCGAAGCGTGGAATCACGAGTGCTCGCACACTCGTATTCGGGGTTGTTTACTTGTATTGCCGCTATCGGCACCCATCTGTTCCCCGGTCTTCTTGTATTTTGTTTTTGACGTAATTCAAGGCTTGCAATAAATAGCTTGAATCGTCATAATTCCGCTTCTGCTGCGGGGTGGAGCAGTCTGGCAGCTCGTCGGGCTCATAACCCGAAGGTCGCAGGT
>CBFGZY010000006.1:0-124181 GCA_965653375.1 uncultured Pseudoxanthomonas sp. | reverse complement strand
GAGCGGTGAGCGGTGAGCGGTGAGCGGTGAGCGGTGAGCGGTGAGCGGTGAGCGGTGAGCGGTGAGCGGCAAAAGCGTGCGGCTTTTGCCCCCTTTTAAAAAGGGGGCTACGGGGGATTTGCTGTTGCTGTTGCTTTTTTTATGCGAGCAAAAGCAAATCCCCCTCAAACGCTTTTCAACCGCCGAATGGCGGGTCATCCCCCTTTTTCGTTTTTAACAGCCAAATGGCTGGTCAAGGGGGAGGTAAAGCGAGAGCCTTTTCTGCTTACCGCTTACCGCTCACCGCTCACCGCTTACCGCTTACCACTCACAGCCCGCTGTCCGCCCACCGCCCCCACCCCATGACCACCGAGCGATGCGATATGAACGTGGCGCGTGCTAGGCTCCGCGCACTTTCTCGGAGGCAAGCCCATGACTCGCATTTCCCTGTGCCTGGCCGTTGTAACCGCTCTGGCCGCATCGCAACCGCTGCTGGCGGAAGCGCCGGCCAAGACGAAGCCTGCAGCTGGCGCCGTATCGACAGTCGACGCATCCGCATTCAATGCCGTGCTGAAAGGCAGCTGGCGCTCGCCGGAGAATGTGGCGCGCGATATCTACCGTCATCCCGCCGAAACCTTGTCGTTCTTCGGTGTGAAGCCGACCGATACCGTGGTGGAAATTACTCCGGGCGGCGGTTGGTATTCCGAGATCCTGGCGCCGTACCTCAGCGCCAAGGGCCAGTACGTGGCTGCCGTGGTCGATCCGATGGCGGTGGCGGAAGGCAAAGGCCGCGACTACCAGCAACGCGGCAAGACGCGCCTGGAAGAGAAGTTCGCCGCTTCTCCGGCGCAGTACGGAAAAGCCAAAGTCGTGGGTTATTCGCCCACAGCACCGGTATTCGGTGCACCGGCGTCGGCCGACGTGGTACTCACCTTCCGCAATGTGCACAACTGGCGCTCGGCCAAACAAGCCGAAGGCATGTTCAAAGGCTTTTATGCGGTATTGAAGCCGGGTGGCGTACTGGGCGTGGTGGAGCACCGTGCGGCCGCCGACGTACCCGAGGACGACAAAACCGGCTATGTCGGCCAGGCCCAGGTCATCGCGCTGGCTGAAGCGGCGGGTTTCAAGCTGGACGCCAAAAGCGAGATCAACGCCAATCCGCGCGATACGAAGGATCACCCCAACGGCGTCTGGACGCTGCCGCCGTCCAACGACCATGAGGCAGCCGACGATGCCAAGTACAAGGCCATCGGCGAAAGCGACCGTATGACACTGCGGTTTGTGAAGCGCTGAGAAGCCGGGAGGGGGAAGGTGGGAGGTGGGAGGAGTGCTCTTCGGCCATCTCTTCGTTCGTCTTCCACCTTTCTTCCATGCTGATCGCGTTCAACAAGCCTTTCAACGTTCTCTGCCAGTTCACCGACCGTAGCCAGCCGCCGCGGCGGACGCTGGCGGAGTTCGGGTTGCCGCCACAGGTATATGCGGCGGGACGGTTGGACTACGACAGCGAAGGTTTGTTGCTGCTCACCGATGACGGTGGCTTGGCGCATCGATTGACCGATCCACGGCATAAACAACCGAAGACTTATTGGGCGCAGGTAGAAGGCGCACCGGACGCGGCGCAACTGTCGGCACTGCGAAACGGCATGGTCTTGAATGACGGCCCCACCCGTCCGGCACAGGTTCGTTTGCTGGATGCCGCGCCTGCGTTATGGCCGCGCGACCCACCGGTGCGCTATCGCAAGACCGTGCCGGACGCGTGGCTGGAATTGGTGATTACCGAAGGCCGCAACCGTCAGGTCCGCCGCATGACCGCGGCGGTGGGCTTGCCTACGCTACGGCTGGTGCGGGTGGCGATCGGCGAAATCGGGTTGGCGGGTTTGGCGCCCGGTCGATGGCGCGAGGAATAGATGTAGGGCGATGTGAGTCGCGAAGAAGCTTTGCTGGTGAAGCCTCGTCGCGACTCACGTCGCTCCTACAATCGTTGCTCTTTATTGCTCGGTCGACGTCGAAGACGAGTGCGCGCGCGACCTGCGCGCCGCAGTGTTCTTGCTGGCGGCGGACCGGCTTGCGCCATTCACTCGCCGCGCTTCCACCCGCCTGGATTTTCCTTCGATCGGCGCGTGCGCCTCGTCGTGCTTGCGCTTGCGGTAGGCCGCATAGGCCAACAGGCCTACGCCTGCCGCGGCCGCGATGGCGATAACCGGATTGCGACGCACGAATCCGCCCGCCACCTTGGCGCCCGTCTTCACCGCACCCAGGGCTGCGCCTGTCTGCAGCAGTTTGTCGGTGCCAGGCACCATTTGCTTGAAACTGCTGCCGGCCTGGCTGGCTAGTTCTATTGCGCGATCGGTAATGATCGTCAGTCTGCTCATGGGTTTCTTCCCCTGTCTGTGGGTGACCCGGGCAGTGTCCCCCGATCAGTGTTTACAACACGTTATCGCGAAGGTCGGAGACCGACCGGGCACTGAATGGTCGGGGAGCGGGTAGCCGGTAGCCGGTAGCCGGTAGCCGGTAGCCGGTAGCCGGTAGCCGGTAGCCGGAAAGCATCAAGCTTTTGCCCCCTTTGAAAAAGGGGGCTACGGGGGATTTGCTGTTGCTTTTACTTTAGGGGAGAAAAGCAAATCCCCCTCATCCCCCTTTAAAAAGGGGAGGCGAAGCAAAGCCTTGCCGGTTACCGGTTACCGGCTACCCGCTCCCAATCTCACGTGCCACGCGGTTTCGCCCGATGCGTCGCCTTGGCTGACCAGGGATCATCCGGCCAGGGATGCCGTGGATAGCGGCCCTTCATCTCTTTCTTCACTTCCGGATAGGTGCGTTCCCAGAAGCCGCGCAGGTCCTGGGTGACTTGCAGGGGCCGGCCGCCGGGCGACAGCAGGTGCAGGGTCAGTGGAATGCGTCCATCGGCAATCCGCGGAGTGTCCGCCAGGCCGAACAATTCCTGCAGCTTTACCGCCAGCACCGGCGATTGCCCATGCGCGTATTCGATGCGTCGCTCCATGCCCGAGGGCACGGTCATCCGGGTCGGTGCCAGTTGATCGATCCGCTGGCGCAGCGACCAATCCAGCGACGATTTCAATGCGTCGGCCAAAGCTTCCTCATCCAGCGCGTCCAGGCGCGTCTTGCCGGAGAACGCCGGCAGCAGCCATTCGTCCAGGCTTGCCAGCAAGGCTTCGTCGGAAAGATCGGGCAGCGCCAGGTCCGGCATCCACTCGCGCAGGCAGCGCACGCGCTCGCGCCACTGTTGCAGTGATTCGCTCCACGACAGCGCGGATAGACCCAGCTCGCGCACGGCGTCGGTCAATGCGGCGGCGGCGCGTTCCGGATCGACCCGGCCGGCGGGTTTGGATTCCAGCACGATCTGGTCGAAGCGCGATTCGCGCTGGGCGACAAGCGCGCGGCGGGACGCATCCCAACGCACGGCGTCCTCGTTGACGAAGCGCTCGGGAAATTCGCCACGCAGGAATTTTTCGTCCAGCGGCGCGGCGCGTTGGATCAGCGCGTCCTTGGCTTCGTAACGCAGCTCGTTGGCGACCAGCCATGGCTCGCCGAACAACGCACTGTCGTCGAACAACCGCGCCATGCGTCCGTTCGCCAATTGGTAGCGGCGCGGATCGGTGCTGTGCTGGTGCGCGATGCGGTCGGGGAATGCATGCAACAACAGGTCGCCCAAACGATGCGCCTCGATAGTGGCAGGCGGCGCGGCGTCCACGCGGATTCTCCGCCGCCACTGTTTGGCGGCGGCATCGATCGCGGCCAGTCCGGAACGGTTGGCGTCGGGCGGCGCGCGACCGCCGCGGAAAGCGGCCAGAGCACGCCAACGCGCGGCCAATGCGTCGCCACCACTGCGCAAGGGGTCGCGCGCTTCGACCAGCGCGGCAAGATCGCAGGCAAGCGCGCGGTCTTCCTGGCTCCGCGCCGACAGCAGCATTGCCGCCAATCGCGGATGCGTGCCCAGCGCCAACATGCGTTTGCCCAGCGAAGTAATGGCGTTGGATTCGCTCAAGCCACCCACTCGCCGGAGCAAATCGCGCGCGGCGGCCAAGGCGCCGGGCGGCGGCGGATCGACGAAGCGCAATGCATCGCTGCCCCAGGCGGCAAGTTCCAAGGCCAGCGATGCGAGTTCGACCTGTGCGATTTCCGGGCGACGCTGCGGTTCCAAACGTTGCGATTGCGGCCATAGGCGGTATGCCCAGCCTTCCGCTACGCGGCCGGCACGACCGGCGCGCTGGTCCGCCGACGCCCGCGAGATGTTGACCACCTCCAGCCGCGCGAAACCGCTGTTGGGGTCATAACGCGGTTCGCGCGCCAGTCCGGCGTCGATCACCACGCGCACGCCCGGCAAGGTCACCGACGACTCGGCGACGTTCGTCGCCAGCACCACGCGACGGCGCCCCTGCGGATCGGGCTGCAGAGCTTCGGATTGTTTTTCGACCGGGAGTTCGCCGTGAAGGGGCAGCACCCTCGTTTCGACAGCAAGGCTTAGCGCGGCTTCCACTTTCGCGATCTCCCGCTGCCCGGGCAGAAACACCAACACATCGCCGGGATGCGCCTGCAACGCGTGTTCGATGGCGCGGCGCGTCTGCAGTTCCAGGGACTCGTCGCGGCGTGCGGGAAAGTGGTCGATCTCCACCGGATAGCTGCGGCCCTCGCTGCTTAGCCGTGGCGCTTCCAGGAAGCGCGCGAGTTTTTCGCCATCCAGCGTCGCGGACATCACTACGATTCGAAGGTCCTCGCGTAGCTGCGCCTGTACATCCAGCGCCAGCGCCAGGCCCAGGTCGGCGGAGAGATGGCGTTCGTGGAACTCATCGAACAAGATCGCGCCCACGCCTTCCAGCATCGGGTCGTCCTGGATCATCCGGGTCAGGATGCCTTCGGTCACCACTTCGACGCGAGTGCGCGCGGAGATCTTGTTCTCGAAGCGGATGCGATAGCCGACCGTCTCGCCAGCCGCTTCGCCCAACTGCTGGGCCATGAAGGTCGCCGCCGCGCGCGCGGCCACGCGGCGGGGTTCCAGCATGACGATCTTGCGCCCTTCCAGCCAATCCTCGTCCAACAGCGCCAGCGGCACCTGCGTAGTCTTGCCGGCGCCCGGCGGCGCTTCCAGCACCAGGCGCGGGTGCGCGGCGAGCGAGGAACGGACCTGCGGCAACAGGGCTTGGATGGGAAAAGACGGCGTAATCATCGGCAAAGGCTAACGGGAACGCGCGCGCATTGCAGGTCCGAACTGCGACGCAGTGCGGTGGCGGCTGTCATTTGCCTGGGCTAGATTCGGCCGGACCTCTTCCAGAAAGGATTCGCCGATGTCGTCAGCGCATGCGTTTTCCCGTCTGCTTGGCCTGGCCCTGTTGCCGCTGTGCGGCTATGCCAACGCCGAAGTCTTCATCAACGAACTGCACTACGACGACGCCACATCGAGCGGCGATGTCGGCGAACGTATCGAAGTGGTCGCCACCGCCGGCGAAAGCCTCGGCAGCTATCGCATCTATCTTTACAACGGTTCCTCGCCCAGCGCGGCCACTACCTACGACAACGACCTGGTGCCCGCGGGCAGCCTGGTCAACTGCGGCGGCAGCGTGCGCATCGCCACGCTCAGCTATCCCAGCAACGGCATCCAGAACGGCGCCAACGACGGCATGGCACTGGTCGATGGCAGCGGCAACGTGGTCCAGTTCATAAGCTATGAAGGTGCGATCACCGCCAGCAACGGTCCTGCTGCAGGCCGAACCAGCAGCAATCTGCCGGTGTCCGAAACCGGCAGCACCGCCGCCGGCACCTCCTTGCAGTTGGGCGGCAGCGGCGGCCTGGCCAACTTCACTTGGCGCAGCTCGGCTGCCCATACCTTCGGCAGCTGCAACAACAATCAGAGCTTCTCCACTCCCAACCCGCCTCCTGTCGTGACCACCACCACGCCAATTCAAGGCGCGACCGATTTTCCGGCCGCCGGCGATCTCTCCGTCGGATTCAGCGAATCGGTGAGCCTGGCCAGCGGTGCCTTCACCTTGGCATGCGCCACTTCCGGCAATGTGCCGCTGACGCATGCCAGTTCCGGCAGCGCCTTCTCCATTTCCACCGACACGGCACTGCATGCCGGTGAAAGCTGCACTTTTCGGGTAATCGCCAGCCAGGTTTCCGACGGCAGCGGCGCGCATCCCGCGCAGGATACGGCGGTCGACTTCAGCGTCGCCAACGGCAGCGGTGGCGGTTACTACTCACAGGTCAACACCAGCAGCGCATCGCAATTGCGTTGCTCGCTGCATGCCACCATCAAGGGCCACACCGCGTATCCGTACAGCGGTGGTACCACCAACACCTGGACCATCCTCGAAATCGCCGACGAAGATCCCAACAACGCCGGCCGCATCCTCGATGTCTACCGCAACCGCAGCTACGCCAAAGGTAGCGAGCGTGCTGGCACCGGCACCGGCATCACTTACAACCGCGAACACACCTGGCCCAATTCGCTCGGCTTCGGCAGCGCCACCGGCAACCTGGGCCTGCCATACGCGCCGTACACCGACACCCACATGCTGTACTTGAGCGATACCGGCTACAACGCCGACCGCGGCAACAAGCCGTACGCGGCCTGCACTCAATCCAGCGGCTGCAGCGAACGCGCCACCGAAGCGAACGACGGTTTCGGCGGCGGCAGCGGCACTTATCCCGGCAACGGCAATTGGTTCAAGGGGCCAGACGGCAACAGCGGTTCGTTCGAAGTCTGGGGCCATCGCCGCGGCGACATCGCCCGCGCGGTGATGTACATGGCGATCCGCTACGAAGGCGGCACTCATCCGGGCAACGGCCAATCCGAACCCGACCTGGAACTCACCGACAACCGCAGCCTGATCGTCATCACGTCCGCTTCGCCCGCCTACATGGGCTTGCTCTCCACGCTGGTGGCCTGGCACCAGGCCGACCCGCCGGATGCGGCCGAGCGCGAACGCAATGAAGTGATCTACAGCTTCCAAGGCAACCGCAACCCGTTCATCGACCATCCGGAATGGGCGACCTCGGCGCTATTTACGTCGAGCAAGCCCGCGTCCTGCCAGTTGAACTGACTGCACGCATGCAGCGCCGGCGGATGTCATCTGCCGGCGCTGCGTGGCCTGGTTGCGTACATTGCTAAACTTGCGCCATGCAACTCATCGATATCGGCGCCAACCTAACCCACGACAGTTTCGACCACGACCGCGACGCAGTCCTGCAACGTGCCCGCGCTGCCGGCGTGGCGCAGATGGTGATCACCGGCGCCAGCCGCGAACATTCGCCGCAGGCGCTTGCCCTGGCGCAGGCGCATCCGGGTGAGCTGTTCGCCACGGCCGGCGTGCATCCGCACCACGCCATCGAATACACCGACGAATGCGACGCCCAGATGCGTGCCTTGCACGCGCATCCGGAAGTGGTGGCGGTGGGCGAATGCGGCTTGGACTACTTCCGCGATTTCTCGCCGCGCCCGGCGCAGCGCAAGGCCTTCGAAAGGCAGTTGCAGATCGCGGCGGACCTGTCGGTTGGCGGCATCGGCAAGCCGCTATTCCTGCACCAGCGCGACGCGCATGCGGATTTCGTGGCGAGCATGAAGAACTTCGACGGCAAGCTGGGGCCCGCGGTGGTGCATTGCTTCACCGGCACCCGCCAGGAGTTGTTCGATTACCTGGACCAGGATTGGTACATCGGCATCACCGGCTGGCTATGCGACGAACGCCGCGGCCTGCACCTGCGCGAACTGGTGAAGAACATCCCCGCAAATCGGCTGATGATAGAAACCGACGCGCCCTATCTGCTGCCGCGCACGGTCAGGCCACAGCCCTCGCATCGCCGCAACGAACCGATGTACCTGGCGCACATCGTCGAAGAGCTGGCGCGGGATCGCGGCGAGGAGGTGGCCACCACGGCAGCGGCGACAACGGCCACGGCGCGCACGTTCTTCCGCCTGCCTGCAGTCCGGTAGGCTCAGGGGCCATCTAGATTCCCGAGCGTGGGGACGCAGTCTGGCTTATCGGAAAAGCTCGGTTTCCCGAGCAGTGCCGTCCGCAGAACGAAGGCGCCGTTTGCGATTAGCGAATCAGGCGATCAGCCCGGCCTCATAAGCCTGCAGGTGGCACCACGCCGCCGCCAACAGCGGCGCCTGCTGTTGCGCCTGCTGCGAACGATGCAGCATGTCGCCGACGATGTGCGCGGCTTCCACCTTTTGTCCCGCCTCCAGGTCGCGCAGCATCGATGCTTTGACCGGCGAATCGGCCTGGGTGAGCGTGGCCAATGCCGTGGCTTGCGCGGTTTCGGGAATGGGGTGGCCAGCCACTTCGGCCACCGCCGTGCATTCGCGGTACAGCGCACGCATGAAGTCGGTGCCGCCATCGCCTGCCACGATGCGCCCCACACTGGCGCGCATCAGGCAAGTCCCCGCGGCAAGCGCGGTAAGGAAGCTGTACTTGATCCAGAGTTGCTGGTGGATATCGGGTGAAGCCAGATGATCCAGGCCAGCTTGTTGGCAAAGCCGAGCGAAGTTCCGAACGCGCGCACTGTCGGGATCGCCGTCCCGCTCGCCGAAAGTGATCGACGCCGGCTTGCCGAGATGCAGCACTTCGCCGTCGGAGCCTTTCATGGCGCTGATGAAGCACAACCCGCCGAGCACGCGATCACGGCCGAAGCGCGCATCCAGCGCCGCGTAATGCAGCAGTCCGTTGAGGACGGGCATGACCGTGGTCTGCGTTCCGACCGCCGGAGCGATGGCGTCGAGCGAACTGTCCAGGTCGTAGGCTTTGCAGCTGAGCAGCACGAGATCGAATGGCTTTTCGGTCGCCAACGAATTCAATTTTTCGGCGACGACGTGCGCAACCGGAATATCCGCATCGCCAAGCGGGCTGCGAATCTGCAGACCATGTCGCTCAAGCTGCGCTGCGCGCACTGGGCGCACCAGGAAAGTGACGTCGGCGCCGGATTGCGCGAGCCGTCCCCCAAAGTAACCACCGGTGCCGCCAGCCCCCAGCACAAGAATGCGCATGGGCGTAGCCATCACCATAGCTTCCACCAAGGGTCCTTGCGGACCACCGAAGATGCAATCGGATTTGCCGATTTGCCAGACGCTTTTCCAGAAGAGATCGGCGCTGGCGGCGCCGCAGCCGGAATGGCGGTCTCCTCGGCCTCCTCTTCCTCTTCGGGCAATACCACCCATTGCCATAGATCCTGCCCAGGCTCCAGCGCCATCAGTCGCTTCTGCACCTGTTGCGGGAATTGCGCTTGCATCGCCTCGGCTTCGGTGCGCGGCAGCGGCAGCACGCAATGCATATAGCTATACATGTCGTCGCGATTCATGAAGAAGGCGGTGTCCGCCTGCAGTACATCAATCACTTCAGCCAATGCACGGTGCACGTTGCTGCCGTCGTCGTTGAACGGGAACTCGCGGACGATGTCATCGATCTGCAAACGCACCCACCGCGAGCCGGCCTGGTCCGTTCCCTCATAGACCACTGCATGACGTCCGGCCAACGCTTCGGTAAGGCTGGCCGCCAGTGCTTCGAGGCCCTGTTCCGGGTGCACCAGCACCGCGTCGGGCTCTACGTACAGCCAGGTTCCGTACAGATCGTACGCCCAGCTTTCATCATCGAGCGCCATCCATTCCGTTGCGTTCTTCACGTCCTAGCCTCTCGTCCTAAGACCGTAGTCCCACGCCTCGCTTAAGCAGCCAAAGGCCCAGCGCGCCCAGCGCGATCACGAAGCCAATCATCAACGCGTATGCGATCCACAGCGGTACGTCGCTGGTGCCCAGCAGGCCGTAGCGGAACGCGTTGACCATGTAGAAGATCGGATTGGCGTGGGTCAGCGCTTCGGCCCAGGGCGGCAGCAGCTTGACCGAGTAGAACACGCCGCCCAGGTAGGTCAGCGGGGTCAGGATGAACGTCGGCACGATGGCGATGTCGTCGAATTTCTTCGCATAGGCCGCGTTGACGAAGCCTGCGAGCGAAAAGATCGTGGCGCCCAGCAGCACCGTGCTGAGCGTGATCAGCGGATGCGGAATGCGCACCTTGGTGAAGAACATCGCGATCACCAGCACGATGGTGCCCACCATCAGCCCGCGCAGCACCGCGCCGGCGACGTAGCCCAGCAGGATCACCCAGTTGGGCATGGGACTGACCAGCAGTTCTTCCACGTGGCGTCCGAACTTGGCGCCGAAGAAACTGGAGGAAATGTTGCCGTAGCTGTTCTGGATGATGCTCATCATGACCAGGCCGGGCACGATGAATTCCATGTAGGTAAAGCCGCCCATGTCGCCGATGCGCGAACCGATCAGGCCGCCGAAGATCAGGAAGTACAGCGTCATCGTGATCGCGGGCGGCACCAGCGTCTGCCCCCAGATGCGCAGGATGCGCATGACCTCGCGGCGCACGATGGTACCGAGTGCGACGAAGTTCTTCTGCATTGAAGTGGTAGCGACAGCTTGGGTCATCAACGTGGTTTCCAATGTTCGGTGCTTTGCTTTGGCCCCCTCCCTTGCGAAGCAGGGGAGGGTTGGGGAGGGGTCGGCTTTTGATCTTGCTGTTGGCATTCATCCAAACAACAAAACAAAAAACTTCTCCCTGCCTCCCTTCGCAAGGAAGGAGACTTTTTATGCTGCCTGTTCCCGGCGCGCGGCGGCTTCGTCGCCGGTGAGCCGGACAAACAATTCCTCCAGCCGGTTGCTCTTGGTGCGCATAGAGCGCACGCGGATGCCGGCATCGTTCAACGCCGCGAAAACGCGATTCAGATCCATGGCGCGCGGCATGTCCAGGTCCAGCGTGTGATTGTCGGAGGCGATCAGCGTGGTGCCTTCGATGGCCGGCAGTTGCTGTGGTAGTTCGCCGTCGATATCGAACAGGAATCCCTCGACATCGAGCTTGGCCAGCAGCGAGCGCATCGGCCCCTGTTCGACGATCTTGCCGTGGTCGATGATGGCCAGATTGCGGCAGAGGCTTTCGGCCTCTTCCAGATAATGCGTGGTCAGGATGATGGTGGTGCCGGCGGCGTTGATTTCCTTCAGCGTCTTCCACATGCCGCGGCGGATTTCGATGTCGACGCCGGCAGTGGGTTCATCCAGTATCAACAAGCGTGGCCGGGTCATCATGGCGCGGGCAATCATCAACCGGCGCTTCATGCCGCCAGACAACGTGCGGCTCATCACCTGCGCTTTTTCCCACAACTGCGCGCGCTTGAGTTCTTCCTCCGCGCGTACCAGCGCTTCGGCGCGCGGAATGCCGTAGAAGCCGCCGTAGTTCACGCAGATGTCCAGCGGCTTCTCGAACATGTTGAAGTTGATTTCCTGCGGCACCAACCCAAGCAGGCGCATGGCGCCGTCGCGGTCGCTGTCCAGATCCACGCCGAACACGCTGACCTTCCCCGCGCTCTTGTTCACCAGTGAGCTGACGATGCCGATCAGGGTGGATTTACCGGCGCCGTTGGGGCCCAGCAATGCGAAGAAGTCGCCGGGATCGACCTGCAGGGATACGCCTTTCAGCGCTTCAACGCCGTTGTCGTAGACCTTGCGCAGATCGGTGATCGAAAGAGCCGGGAGGTGGCTGGGAGCGGAAGTTTGCGGAGCCATAGAGCCTTTGCGGCGCCAGTCGGCGCCCGAAAGAGTGCAAGCGCTTATTATAGGCGTCCCGTCGGGCTGGACCCGGCATCAGACTGTTCCATTCCGACCGCATTGGCCATCGTCCATTTTCCCCTGAAGCTCGTTGCGCGCCGCATGCTGGCCCCCAGCGTCGGCCATTACGTCTTCGTCCGTCATGACGGCCAACCGCTGGATTTCATCCCGGGCCAGTTCATCCAGGTGCATTTCCAGTATGCCGATGGCAGCGCCACCAAGCGCAGCTATTCGCTGGCGACCATTCACGACCACACGCTGGGGCCGGGCGAAGCGGTGGAAATCGCGGTCAGCTACGTGCCTGGTGGCGCGGCCACCGCCTTGTTCGAAGGCTTGCCCGAAGGCGGCGAAGTCGATGCCAGCGGTCCTTATGGGCGTTTCTGCCTGATGCCTGGCGATCAGAATCGACGCTATCTGCTGATTGGCACCGGCACCGGCGTCACGCCCTATCGGGCCATGTTGCCGGAGCTGGAAAGGCTGATTGCGGAGCGCGGCATCGAAGTGGTGCTGTTGTTCGGTGCGCGTACGCCGGAAGAACTGCTTTACGGCGACGACTTCTACGCCTTCGCCGCCAAGCATCCGCAGTTCCGCTTCGTGCCCTGCTTCTCGCGCGAAATGCCGGAAAACCCGCACCCCGACGTACGCCACGGCTATGTGCAACAGCACCTGGCGGAATTCGCACCCGATGCGGCCACCGACATCGCCTATCTCTGCGGCAACCCCAACATGGTGGATGCCTGTTTCGAGACACTGAAGGAATACGGATTGCCGGTGCCGCAGATCCGGCGCGAGAAGTACGTCAGCAGCAAATAGCCCGATCGCCTGCGCTGTCCCAGGGACGAGGACGGGGCACGTACTTTGGTCACATCCGGGGCATCAGGCCGTCATGGCATGCTGTAGAGGCATTGCCAAGGACAAGAAGCCCCATGCGTAACTCCCGAACTCCACTGGCCGCCGGTCTGGGCTTGCTGCTACTGAGCGCTTGCGGCGGTCAGGCGCCTTCCGACGCCGACGACCCGGCCGGCCGCCAATACGGCCGGATCGCATTCGAACCCTGCACGCTGGCGGCGCCGTATTCGACGATCAATGTCGAGGCGCAATGTGCACGTTTCGAAGTGCCCGAAAATCCCGCGTTGCCGAAAGGCCGCAAAGTGGCCTTGAACATCGCCTGGCTACCGGCCACCAATGAAGGCGCGGCCACCGAGGATCCGGTGTTCTTCCTCGCCGGCGGTCCTGGACAATCCGCGGTGGAAGTGTGGCCGAGTCTCGATGCCGCGTTTCGCGACGTGCGCAAGCAGCGCCACGTAGTGCTGGTGGATCAGCGCGGCACCGGCAAATCCAACCCCTTGGCTTGCCGCGACGAACAAGGAAAAAACGCCTACGGCGAAGCACAAGACACCAGCGCCGATGCCGCCGTCGCATTCGCGCGCCGTTGCGCCGAGCAATTGCAGGCCGATCCGCGCTTCTACACCACCACCGACGCGATACGCGACCTGGACACCGTACGCGCGGCGCTGGGTGCCGAGAAGATCAATCTGGTGGGCGGCTCCTACGGTACGCGTGTAGCGCAGCAGTACGCCATGCGCTATCCGCAGCACACACGTTCGCTGGTGCTCGATGGCGTGGCGCCCAACGAACTGGTGCTGGGCAGCGAACACGCGCGCAATCTCGACGAAGCGCTGGCCCAGCAGTTCAAGCGTTGCCAGCAAGCACCGGCGTGCGCGGAAAAGTTCGGCAAGGACCAACGCGAGCAGCTGCGCGTGCTGATGGCACGTCTGGCCGCTCAGCCGGCGCAGGTGGAGTTTCGTGACCCTTCCACCAACCAGACCGGCAACGGACAGGTCGATGCCGGTACCGTCGCCAGCCTGACCCGCATGTTCTCTTACGCACCGCAGGCCGCCGCACTATTGCCGTTGGTGCTCAGCGAAGCCGAGCAGGGCCGGTACGGCCCATTGATGTCGCTGTCGAAGCTGCTGGAAAGCCAGCTGGGCGAACAGTTCATGCATGGCATGCAGCTGTCGGTGATCTGCAGCGAGGACGTCGATCTGCTGCAGGACAACGCAGCTGATCGCGACACGGTGCTGGGCGATACGATGAATACCTATTTGAAAGCGCAATGCGCCGTGTGGCCGACCGGCGCGCGCCCCGCCGATTTCCATGCGCCGTTGAAGTCCGATGTGCCTGCCCTGCTGCTGTCCGGCGAATTCGATCCGGTGACACCGCCACGATATGGCACCCAGGTGGAGCGGCACCTGCGCAACGGTCGCCATCTCGTGCTGAAAGGCCAGGGCCACGGCAGCTTCGGCACCGGCTGCGTACCCAAGCTGCTGGGCCGCTTCATCGAGAGCACGGATGCACGAAGCCTGGACGCCAGCTGCCTGGATTCGCTGGACTATGTGCCGCCCTTCACCAGCTTCAATGGATGGGAACCCTGATGGCTGACGCTTTCCGAATGCAGGACCGACGCAAGGACACACAACCATGATCGTCGCCGATGATCTGCATAAATCGTTCAAGACCAAGACCGGAATCGTCACCGCCGTCAACGCGGTCAGCTTCGAAGCGCACGACGGTCAGATCACCGGTTTGCTGGGCCCCAACGGCGCCGGCAAAACCACCACCATGCGCATGCTGTACACCTTGATGACGCCGGATAGCGGGCAAGTGCGGGTGGACGGCATCGACGCGGCCAAAGATCCGATCGCCGTGCGTCGCGCGCTCGGCGTGCTACCGGATGCGCGTGGTGTCTACAAGCGTTTGACCGCGCGCGAGAACATCGCCTACTTCGGCGAGTTGCACGGCTTGTCGCGCGCGCAGATAGAACAACGCACGCGCGCGCTTTCCGAAGCGTTGGACATGGGTGAAATATTGGACCGGCAGACCGAAGGGTTTTCGCAAGGGCAACGCACCAAGACCGCGATCGCGCGGGCGCTGGTGCACGACCCGAAGAACGTGATCCTGGACGAACCCACCAACGGGCTTGACGTGATGACCACCCGCGCAATGCGCGGATTCCTGCGCCAGCTGCGCGACGAGGGCCGCTGCGTGATCTTCTCCAGCCACATCATGCAGGAGGTCGCCGCGTTGTGCGATCGCATCGTGGTGATCGCCAAGGGCCGCGTGGTCGCCTCCGGCACGGCCGACGAGTTGCGGCAGCAGACCGGCGAAGAAAACCTGGAAGAAGCTTTCGTCAAGGTGATCGGTTCCGAAGAGGGGTTGCAGGCATGAGTATCTTCGCTACTGTGCTGACGGTCATGCGCAAGGAACTGCGCGACCTGTCGCGTGACCGCCGCACCCTGGCGCTCGCCTTGTTGCTGGGGCCGCTGCTGTATCCCGCATTGATGCTGGGCATGGGTTATCTGACCGAGAACCGCATCAAGACCCAGATCGACAAAACCTTGGAAGTGCCTACCGTGGGACGCGAGCACGCGCCCAACCTGATCGCTTTCCTGGCCACTCACGGCATCGTGGCGGTGGCGGCACCGAAAGATCTGGAAGCCGCCATCCGTGACCAGACTGTCGACGTGGCGCTGCGTATCGATGCGCGCTACGCACAGGACTGGCGCAAAGGTCATCCGGCGTTGGTGGAGATCGTCAAGGACAGCACGCGACGCGATGCGGATATTCCGGGCAATCGGCTGCGATCCGCCTTGGAAGGCTACAGCCAGCAAGTGGGTGCATTGCGCTTGCTCGCGCGCGGCATCGATGCTTCCGTCGCCAAACCCATCAACGTCGGCATGCAGGATCTGGCGACGCCCGAAGCCAAGCGCGGCGTATTGTTGTCCGCGCTGTTGCCGTATCTGTTGATACTGACCTCATTCATCGGTGGTGCGTATCTGATCCTGGATGCGACGGCCGGCGAGCGCGAGCGCCAGTCGTTGGAGCCCTTGCTGGCGACGCCGGCAGCACGCGGCGCAGTGGTCAGCGGCAAGATCGCCGCAGCGTGCGTGATCGGCATGGGCACCTTGCTGTTGACGCTGCTCGCATTCAAGTTCAGCGCGCAGCTCTCCAACAGCATTGGCCGCCAACTCAATGTCTCTTTCGCGGCGATGGCGCAGATGCTGTTGATCCTGTTGCCGATGCTCTTCATCGGCACATCGCTGCTGACGTATCTGGCCGCGTCGGCCAAGAGCATGAAAGAGGCGCAGAGTCATATGACCTGGTTGATCCTGTTGCCGATGATTCCCACTTTCGCGCTGCTGGTGAATCCGCTGAAAAGCCAGCCTTGGCAGTACGCGGTCCCGTTCCTGGCGCAGAACCAATTGCTGCTCAAGGTAATCCGCCACGAATACATCGGTCCGCAAACCTGGGCGATCTATCTGGCGGCGGGTTTCGGATTGGCGGCATTGCTGTGGTTCGCCGCGGTGCGGCGCTATCACCATGAGAAGCTGGCGATCTCTGGGTAGGGCCGGGAGCGGGGAGCGGGGAGCGGGGAGCGGGAAAGGCTCTCACCGCCCCTTTAAAGTCGATTGACCACGTAGGGCGGGTCTTGACCCGCCATTACCATCTCAAAATCGTGCAACCAACACACAGAACAAAGCAGAAGCTCTAACCTACCGCATCACCTCGAAAGAGTACGTAGGGCGGGTCTTGACCCGCCATTACCATCTCAAAGCCGTGCAACCAACGCGCAGAACAAAGCACACGCTCTGACAGATCACTTGCTTATCGGAAGACCCGCAATCAGGCGGGCATGGTCCCGCTTATTGGCAATGTCACCGGCAAGATGGCAATGGCGGGTCAAGACCCGCCCTACGCCGAACGTTAAAAAAAACGGACCTTTCGGTCCGTTTTTTCATACGGTAGACCGCACGCGAATCGCCAGCGGATCAGCCCGGGTTGAAGCCGATCGTGCGGCGCGTGGTGATGGGCGCATCGACGGGTTCGAACTTCCAACGGCGGACGGCATTCAAAGCTTCGCGGTCGAATACGCGTGCCGGGGTCGCACGTACGACGCGAGCGGCGGTGACGGAACCATCGGTGCCGACGGTGATTTCGACCAACACCTCGCCGCTGGTGCCCGAGCGCAACGCATCCGGCGGATAGCGCGGTGCAGGCGTGCTGACCGCACGCAGCGATTGCGCCGCCGCGGCAGTCGGGCGAGCGGCGGCCGGCGCGGAGGCCGTGTTGTTGTTGGCAGGGGCGGCAGGACGGCTGGCAGCCTCTCGCTGAGCAGCTTCGCGTTGCGCGGCGGCCTGGCGTTCGGCTTCGACGCGCGCGGCCTCCTGCTGCGCCAGCTGCTGAGCGGCGACGGCTTCGGCCGCTTTCTGCTGCTCGGCTTGCTGGGCCAACCGCTGCTGTTCCTTGGTGCGGGCTTCTTGTTCGGCCTGCGTCTTGGCCTCATCGGTGACCGCGCGTTCGGCCACGGCTTGCTGGGCGGTGGCGATGCTTTGCTTCAGTCGCGGCAGCGCCGGTGCGTGTGGATCGGCTTTCTCGATCAGCGTCGACAAACGCTGGGCTTCCGTGAACTCTTCGCGGGCGATGCTCTGTTCCGCCGCGATCAGCGTGTAGGGCATCAGATCCGTCAGCGCGCTGGTGACGCCGGGATCGTTGGGCAGCTTGTCGCGCAATGCCAGGTAGTACTCCATGGCGTTGTTGCCGCCCGGCGCGTAGATGCGGTTTTCGCGCAATGCATTGGTCGCGGATTCGCGCAGCTGATCGACGTTCATGGCCTGCACCTCCGCGGACACCGCCGGTGCCGGTGGAGCCGCCGCCGGCGTACCGGCTGTCGGTTGGGCAGGCGTGGCGGATGGCGCCGCCGGCTCATCTTTGGAGCAAGCGGCCACGGCCAGAATCAACAGCAATGGCAAGGCGCGGTGGGACCGCGAGTAATTACGGGCTAATGACATCGGTTCGACTCCCCAAAACATAGAATTTCTACATCCCCAATGCGTAGGACGCGTGATCCCGGTAATTTTGTCAACCATGGCGATGCCAAACCTCTCTGGTCGAACAGGTTCGTTCCTGACCTGAGGTTTGGCTTTCCTGGATGACCCGCCTTATCCGTGCGAGTGCCGGCTGGGTACCCCTACCCAGCTTGCAGGTTACCTTGCCCGTTTGGCCATGCCGAATGACGGCCGTCACACTTTTGCCTGGGTGGCGAGTTTTCTTAGGCCGGACGACCGGCGAGTCGGCGGCGCTCATGCTCGCGGCGGTTGGGGCGAAATCGGCATTACCGCCCCAATTCGTCACCGGCGCTTTCTTAGCGCGCGCGTCGCCTCTCCTCTCCTGGTGGTCAGGCGGGAGCACTGCTTGTGCCCGCCCTGCTATTTGCCAATGCAAAACGTCGAGAAGATGTGACCCAGCATGTCGTCGGCGGTGATGCGGCCGGTGATCTCGCCCAGCGCATCGTGTGCCATGCGTAGTTCTTCCGCGGCCAGCTCAAGGCGTTCGAGTTCAAGCTCATGATCCGCCGCTTCGGCGTGTGCGCTCGCCCGTTGCAGCGCTTCGACGTGCCGTGCCCGAGCCGAGAATTCGCCTTCGCTGGATTCGCCGGCATCACCCGTAGCCAGCGCCCGCAGGCGCTGGTGCAGTGTTGCGATACCGGCGCCGGTGACCGCGGAAACGTGGACCACCGCCGCCGTATCGGGCGGCGCTTCTGTCAGCAGATCGGCCTTGTTGTGTATCCACAGCACGCGCGGGACCGACGCGATCACACCGGCTATCGCGTTGCGGCCGCTTTCGATGTCGCTGGCGTCCAGCACCGCCAAGGCAAGGTCGGCGCGTTCGAGCTCCAACCGCGCGCGGCGCATGCCCTCGCGTTCGATCGCATCGCCGCCTTCGCGTAGTCCGGCGGTGTCGACAAGATGCAGTTCCAAGCCGTCCAGCCGGATCGTTTCGTGCAACGTATCGCGGGTAGTGCCGGCAACGTCGGTGACGATGGCGCGATCGCTGCCGGCTAGCACATTCAACAAGGAGCTTTTACCGGCATTGGGCGGACCGACGATGACGGTATGCATGCCGTCGCGCAACTTGCGGCCGCGCTCGGCTTCGGCAAGCAGTTGCGCAAGTTGGATTAGTGCATCCGCGAGCTTTGCCCGCACTTCCCGGCCACCCAGTGTGTCGAGCGATTCGTCGGCGAAATCGATCGCCGCTTCGACATGCACGCGCAAGCCGAGCAAGCGCTCGGACAATGCGTTCACGCGTTGCGAGAAAACGCCGTCCAGCGCGCGCCGTGCAGCACGCGCGGCGCGCGCGTCGGACGCGGCGATCAAGTCGGCGATCGCTTCGGCTTGCGCCAGATCCAGTCGGTCGTTGAGAAAGGCGCGTTCGGAAAACTCGCCCGGACGCGCATGCCGTGCGCCCAGTGCGCACGCACGCGCGACCAGTTGCTGCAACACGACCGGACTGCCATGCGCTTGCAGTTCTACGACGTCTTCGCCGGTGAAGCTATTCGGCCCCGGAAAAAACAGGGCGATGCCGTCGTCGACGGTATCTCCCTGGGCGTCGGAGAACGTCGCGTGATGCGCGTGGCGCGGTTTCAGTGCGCGGGCGCAAACAAGTTCGCCGATCCGTCGTGCTTTGGGTCCGGACAACCGCACGATGCCCACACCGCCCGCACCCGCGGCGGTGGCGATAGCGGCAATGGTGTCGGCGGCGGCGTCGGACATGGATGAGGAAAGTAGGAAAGGGAATAGGGTAACGGAAACAGAAAACCCGCCGTTGGGCGGGTTTTCCGTCATACCGGCAAAGCCGGGATGCTATTTGGCGGGAGTGGCTTTGGCCGTCGCCGGCTCGCCATGGCGCTTGGTCATCCACCACTGCTGCAGCAGGCCCAACGCGCCGTTGGTGACCCAGTACAACACCAGGCCGGCCGGGAAGAAAGCCATCATCACGCCGAATACCAGCGGCATGAACTGCATCATCTTCTGCTGCATCGGATCCATGCCCGGCGCAGGCGTCATCTTTTGCGTCAGCCACATCACCAGCATGTTCAGTGCGGGCAGGATGAAGTAAGGGTCACGCGCGGTTAGGTCCTGGATCCAGGCGAACCACGGTGCCTGGCGCAGCTCCACCGACTCCACCAGCACCCAGTACAGGGCGAGGAAGATCGGCATCTGTACCAGGATGGGCAAGCAGCCGCCCATGGGGTTGATCTTCTCTTTCTTGTACAGCTCCATCATCGCCTGCTGGAACTTCTGGCGATCGTCGCCGTAGCGTTCCTTCAGCTGTGCGATGCGCGGTTGGAACTTGCGCATCTTGGCCATGCTCTTGTACTGCGCCGCCGAAAGCGGATACAGCGCCAGCTTGACCAGGATCACCAGGCCGATGATCGACCAACCCCAGTTGCCGATCAGTGAATGCAGATGGCTCAGCACCCAGAACAAACCTTCGCCGATGACCGCGAAAATCATGAACTGGCTGTAGTCCACCGCGCGGTCCAGGCCAGGCACGCCCTGAGCCTTCATTTGTTCGATCAGTTTCGGGCCTACATAAAGACGCGCCGAGGTGGTCGCCTGGTGACCGGGTGCGACGGCGACGCCGGGACCCACTTCGCGAATCAGCGCGCGCTTGCCGCCGGCCAGCGACTGTTCGTCCAGCGATATCACCGTGGTGTCGTTGGCCTGCGGGATCCACGCAGAAAAGAAGTGATGCTGCAGGATCGCGATCCAGCCGCTGGCGGTCCGCGCCTCGACTTTGCCGTCCTCCAGATAATCCTCGTTGAACTTCCGGCGTTGATAACCGCCGTCGGCGCTGTACCAGGTCGCGCCGCTGAAGCTGAAGGATTCCGGATTGGTCATGCCGCTCTTGACCTTCGGCGGATTGCGCAACAGCTGGCGATACACCGAGCCCTGCCACGGCGCGCTGCCGGTGTTGATCACCTCATCGCGCACGGCCACGGTGTATTCGCCGCGCTTGAGCGTGAAAGTACGGCGGATGGTGACGCCGTTGGGGCCTTGCCAAACGAACGGCACCGCGACTTCCGCGGCGCCCGGCGCCAGCGTCATGTCGGTGGCGCCATCGGCCGGCACGAAACCGGATTCGTGCGTGGGCGCGACGCCGGCACTGACCCAACCGCTTTCGGCGACGAAGTAGTTCGCCGGATCTTCGCTGAACAACCTGACCGGGGCGCTGCCCGCGGATTTGCTCTGCGGATACTTCAGCAGTTCCGCCGATAGCACGCGTCCGCCATCCAAGGTCATGCGAAGCACATCGGTCGTCACCGTCAGCGGCTTGGCAGCCCCTGGCGTGGCTGCGCTGGCGGGAACCTCGGCGGAGGCTGTAGGAGCAGGAGGCAGCAACGCGGCGGCGCTGGGGACGGTGCTGCTGCTTCCCGTCGTGGGAGCGGCGGCTGTCGTCTGCGCGGGCGTCGGCGCTTCGGGAGCTGCGTTGCGCTTGCCCCACTCTATCCACAACAAGCTCGCCACCATCAGCCAGGCGAAAATCAGGAATACACGGGTCTGGTTCATCAGGCAGGCGATCTCAACCGGCTTTGGCAGCCGACGTGGGGTTGGAGGTGGAAGGGGAAGGCGTGACCGGCGGCATTGTGCCGCCCACGGCCACTGCGGGCAATGCGCCCGCTCGGGTCAGGATGCGTACAAAAGTGCTCCGCAACTGCATCGGCGTCGCCTGTGCAGCGGCGCTACGCGCCACGACCACGTAGTCGCCTTGGGCGAGTTGCTGGCGCAATACCCGGAATTGTTCGCGCAGGTTGCGCTTGATGCGATTGCGCACCACCGCCCGCGTACTGACTTTGCGCGATACGGCCAAGCCCAACCGGGCCGGCGCTTCGCCAGGCAACCAGTGCAGGCTGAACAGGGGGTCGGAAGTACGGCGTGCTTGTTCGAACACGCGCGCGTAATCGGCGCGTGCGCGCACCCGCGCCTGGCGCGGGAAGGAAGTTTTCATCGCTGGGAAGAGTCCGCACCAGAAAGTGCGGGCTCCCGGCACAGGGATCGCATTGATGTCTCCGCCGCGGAACGCGGCAAAGTCATCAGGCGCAGAGGCGCTTGCGGCCCTTGGCGCGGCGGCGCGACAGGATCTTGCGGCCGTCGGCGGTCTTCATACGGGCACGGAAGCCATGGTCGCGCTTGCGCTTGAGGTTGCTGGGTTGATAAGTGCGCTTGGTGGCCATGGGGCCCTCGGGCGTATGTTGTGAAGGAAGAACCGGAAATTCTATAGGTCGCGGTAGGTTACGGTCAACTACTGGTTGCTTTTGCACATCGGCGGCCGGCTCCCATGGCCCGCCGGCGCGACCGTTCGTCCATTCATCCACATCTTATGCACAACCTCGTTCCCTGCGACGGTTGCCGGTGGTAGTCTGGCCGACCCCATTTTCTGGTCGACCCGTGGTGCCTCTGGCAGCACGCGGTCCTTCACGACGAGATCTCAGTTGCTTCACGCGATGGATGCTTGGCCCCGTTGTCTCGAACGCCTGGAAGCCGAACTTCCGGCCGAGGATGTGCACACCTGGTTGAAACCTTTACAGGCCGAACAGCGCAGCGATGCGATGGTCCTGTATGCGCCCAACGCGTTTATCGTGGAACAGGTGCGCGAACGCTACCTGTCCCGTATTCGCGAGCTGTTGGATTATTTCGCCGGGCATAACGATGTTTCGCTGGAGATCGGCTCGCGCAGCCGCGCACCGGATACGGCACCGGTCGGCGCTGCGGTCATTCCGGCCTCGCCGGCCGAGCCCTTCGCCGGCAATCTGGATAGCCACTACACCTTCGATAATTTCGTCGAAGGCCGCAGCAATCAGCTGGGCCGTGCCGCGGCGTGGCAGGCGGCGCAGAAACCAGGTGACCGCGCGCATAACCCGCTGCTGCTGTACGGCAGCACAGGGTTGGGCAAGACACATCTGATGTTCGCCGCCGGCAACGAATTGCGCCGGCAGAATCCGAGCGCGCGCGTGCTGTATCTGCGTTCGGAGCAGTTTTTCAGCGCCATGACCAAAGCGCTGATCGAAAAGTCGATGGATCAATTCAAGCGCCGCTTCCAGCAGGTGGATGCACTGTTGATCGACGACATCCAGTTCTTCGCCGGCAAGGACCGCACCCAGGAAGAGTTCTTCCACACCTTCAACGCTCTGTTCGATAGCCGCCAGCAGATCATCCTGACCTGCGACCGTTATCCGCGCGAAGTCGAAGGCCTGGAACCGCGCCTGAAATCGCGTCTGGCATGGGGCCTGTCGGTCGCGATCGATCCGCCGGACTTCGAGACTCGCGCTGCGATCGTCCTGGCCAAGGCGCAGGAACGCGGCACGGTCATTCCGGACGAAGTGGCCTTCCTGCTGGCCAAGAAGATGCGCTCCAACGTGCGTGACCTGGAAGGGGCGCTCAATACGCTGGCCGCACGCGCCAATTTCACCGGCCGGGCAATCACTTCCGAGTTCGCCCAAGAAACCCTGCGTGATCTGCTGCGCGCGCAGCAGCAGGCCATCAGCATCCCCAATATTCAAAAGACCGTGGCAGACTACTACGGTCTACAAGTCAAGGACTTGCTGTCCAAGCGACGCACGCGCTCACTGGCGCGGCCGCGACAGGTGGCGATGGCCCTGGCCAAGGAACTGACCGAACACAGCCTGCCGGAAATCGGCGACGCGTTCGCCGGTCGCGACCATACGACCGTGCTGCACGCCTGTCGCCAGATCCGCCACCTGATGGAAGCGGATGGCAAGCTGCGCGAGGACTGGGACAAGTTGATTCGCAAGCTCAGCGAGTAATTCTTCTACGTGTCGCCAGCATAGAGAACTTGTTGGCCGACGTAAAAGGACAACTCGGTGCGTAAAGGCTAGGCGCAACTGTGGATAAGATGTGCGCGAATTCGGGCGCTTTTTTTATCCACAGGTTGTTACAGCCACCCGCAGCTACCTGTCCACCGGGTTTGGAAACAGAAAAATCTTTTGCTTTCAGTTGGTTAGCTTGGTTGCTAAGCGTTTTCGGCGAAACCATCACCACCAGCTTTTAAGCTTTTAGTCTTCAAAATCAAAAGCAGAAGGGGCAACCACTCAATGCGTTTCAGTCTGCAACGCGAAGTATTTCTTAAGCCGTTGGCCCAAGTGGTCAATGTGGTTGAACGCCGACAGACGCTGCCGGTGCTGGCCAACTTCCTGGTGCAAGTCCAGGGCGGTCAACTCTCCCTGACCGGCACCGATCTGGAAGTCGAGATGATTGCGCGCAGTGCGGTCGACGACGCCCAGGACGGCGAGACCACGATCCCCGCCCGCAAGTTGTTCGAAATCGTTCGCGCGCTGCCCGACGGCAGTAAGGTCACTGTCAGCCAATCTGGCGACAAGGTGACGGTGCAGGCCGGCCGCAGCCGTTTCACCCTGGCTACCCTCCCCGCCAACGACTTCCCATCGGTCGACGAAGTGGAAGCGATCGAGCGCGTGACGGTGCCGGAAGCGACCTTGAAGGAGTTGATCGAACGAACCGCGTTCGCCATGGCTCAGCAGGATGTCCGCTACTACTTGAACGGTCTGCTTTTCGATCTCAGCGACCGGACCCTGCGCTGCGTCGCCACCGACGGCCACCGCTTGGCTTTATGCGAAGCCGAACTGGACGGCGCGTCGGTGTCCAAGCGACAGATCATCGTGCCGCGCAAGGGCGTGACCGAAATGCAGCGCCTGCTGGAAGGCGGCGAGCGAGCGGTCGAGCTGGAAGTCGGCCGTAGCCACATCCGCGTCAAACGCGACGACGTCACTTTCACTTCGAAGCTGATCGACGGCCGTTTCCCAGACTACGCCGCTGTGATCCCGATCGGTGCCGACCGCGAAGTGAAGCTGGACCGCGAGGTACTGCGCGCGGCCCTGCAGCGTGCCGCGATCCTGTCCAACGAGAAGTACCGCGGCGTCCGCGTCGAAGTCTCCCCCGGCCAGCTGAAGATCAGCGCGCACAACCCTGAGCAGGAAGAAGCGCAGGAAGAAATCGAAGCCGATACCAAGGTGGATGGCTTGGCGATCGGATTCAACGTGAACTACCTGCTGGATGCCCTGTCGGCGCTGCGCGACGAGCACGTGGTGATCCAGCTGCGTGATGCGAACTCGTCGGCGCTGGTACGAGAAGCCAGCAGTGAGAAGTCCCGGCACGTGGTGATGCCGCTGCGTTTGTAGGATTTCGGTTGGCCTTGCACTGTTCCACGTGGAACCAAGACTTCGCCCGGCAATGCCGGGCGAAGTCGTTTTGAGCGGTGCCGCGCCTGCATGGCCACTCCAAGGGGATAAAATCAGCTCATGCTCTTCGCTTCGATCCGCCTCAGCTCGTTGCCTCCTGACCGCGTATACGGCGCGCTTTGCTGTGCGCGGAAGTCGATACGATGCGAGTAACGCGACTGGTCGCCAGCGGGCTACGGAAGTTCGACCAAGTCTCCCTGACACCCGGGCCGGGCCTGAACCTGATCACTGGCGACAACGGCGCCGGCAAGACCAGCTTGTTGGAAGCGCTGCACCTGATGGCCTATGGCCGCAGTTTCCGGGGGCGAGTCCGCGATGGTCTGGTCCGGACGGGCGCCGATGCGGTGGAGGTATTCGTGGAATGGCAGGAGCAGGCCTCTCCACGGCCTCGCAAGGCCGGGCTACGGCATACCGGGCAAACCTGGACCGGAAGACTGGACGGCGAATCGGTCGCCCAGTTGGGCGAGCTCTGCGCGGCGCTGGCGGTGGTCAGCTTCGAACCTGGCAGTCATGCCCTGGTTACCGGAGGTGGAGAACCCCGGCGTCGCTACCTGGATTGGGGCTTGTTCCACGTGGAACAAGATTTCCTGGCGCTTTGGCGCCGGTACTCTCGAGCGCTGAAACAGCGCAATGCGTTGCTGAAATCCGGCGTCGGTGGTTCGCAGCTGGACGTATGGGATCACGAGCTGGCAACTTCCGGGGAGCCGCTGACCCAGCGCAGGCAGCAATACCTGGAAGAGCTTCAATCAGCCCTGCAACGCGTCGCGACGGAGTTGGTGCCGTCGCTGGGCGCCGCCACACTGGATTTCCAGCCGGGTTGGCGCCGGCATGAGCTGTCGCTGTCCGACGCGCTACTGCTGGCCCGTGACCGCGACCGGGCGGCGGGCTACACCTCGGTGGGCCCTCACCGCGCCGACTGGCGGGTCGAATACGCGGCCAATCCTTATCGGGAGACGCTTTCGCGCGGACAGGCCAAGCTGACGGCGCTGTCCTGCCTGCTCGCCCAGGCCGAAGACTACGCGGCCCGGCGCGGCGAGTGGCCGGTGGTCGCACTGGACGATCTGGCGTCCGAGCTGGATCGAAGTCACCAGCGGCGAGTCTTGGGGCGTTTGCGCGACAGCGGCGCGCAGGTGTTCGTGACCGGCACCGAAACGCCACCGGCGTTTGGCGACATCGGCCTCATTCCGACCTGGTTCCACGTGGAACATGGCCAGCTTCAGCAGCAACCGGCGGTAACCGCGCCGACGCCCGGCAAATCGGGCGAATAGGCGTCAGTGCTATAATTCCTGCTTCGAACCCAATAGCTAATGTATCGCCCGCAGGGCTCTCCCGCAGGCGGTAATGGGGCTATGCAGCCGACCAGAAGCGAATGACCGACGAAACGATTCCTGTACCGAACGGCAACTACGATTCCAGCAAAATTACCGTCCTGCGCGGCCTTGAAGCGGTCCGCAAACGTCCCGGCATGTACATCGGCGACGTGCACGACGGTACCGGCCTGCACCACATGGTCTTCGAAGTGGTCGACAACGCGATCGACGAAGCGCTCGCAGGCCATGCCGACGATGTCATCGTCAAAATCCACGAGGACGGCTCGGTAGGCGTGTCGGACAACGGCCGCGGTATTCCGGTCGATATCCACAAGGAAGAAGGCGTCTCCGCCGCCGAAGTCATCATGACCGTGCTGCATGCGGGCGGTAAGTTCGACGACAACAGCTACAAAGTGTCCGGCGGCCTGCACGGCGTGGGCGTTTCGGTGGTCAATGCGCTGTCCGAACATTTGTGGCTGGAAATCTGGCGCGATGGATTCCACTACCAGCAGGAATACGCGCTGGGCGAGCCGCTGTTCCCGCTCAAGCAAATGGAGCCGTCGGACAAGCGCGGCACCCTGCTGCGCTTCAAGCCGGCCGTGGAAATCTTCACCGATGTCGAATTCCACTACGACATCCTGGCCAAGCGCCTGCGGGAACTGTCCTTCCTCAATTCCGGCGTCAAGATCACCCTGATCGATGAGCGCGGCGAAGGCCGCCAGGACGTCTTCCAGTACGAAGGCGGCATCCGCAGTTTCGTCGAGCACCTGGCTCAGCTGAAGAATCCGCTGCACCCGAATGTGATCTCGGTGACCGGCGAGCAGAACGGCATCACCGTCGACGTCGCGCTGCAGTGGACCGATGCCTATCAGGAAACGATGTTCTGCTTCACCAACAACATCCCGCAAAAGGACGGCGGTACCCACCTGATCGGATTCCGGGCGGCGCTGACGCGCACGCTGACCAACTACATCGAACAGAACGGCATCGCCAAGCAGGCCAAAATCACGCTGTCGGGCGACGATATGCGCGAGGGCATGATCGCGGTGTTGTCGGTCAAGGTGCCGGACCCCAGCTTCTCCTCGCAGACCAAGGAAAAACTGGTCAGTTCCGAGGTGAGGCCGGTAGTTGAGAGCACGTTCGGTGCACGTTTGGAGGAGTTCCTGCAGGAAAACCCCCACGAGGCCCGTGCCATCGCCGGCAAGATCGTCGATGCCGCGCGTGCTCGCGAAGCTGCCCGCAAGGCCCGCGACCTTACCCGCCGCAAGGGCGCGCTCGATATCGCCGGCCTGCCGGGCAAGCTCGCCGACTGCCAGGAAAAGGATCCGGCGCTGTCGGAACTGTTCATCGTCGAGGGTGATTCGGCCGGAGGCTCCGCCAAGCAGGGCCGTAACCGCAAGAACCAGGCGGTGCTGCCGTTGCGCGGCAAGATCCTCAACGTGGAACGCGCGCGCTTTGATCGCATGCTGGCCTCGGCCGAAGTCGGCACCTTGATCACCGCGCTCGGCACCGGCATCGGCAAGGACGAGTACAACCCGGACAAGCTGCGCTACCACCGCATCATCATCATGACCGACGCCGACGTCGACGGCTCGCACATCCGCACATTGTTGCTGACGTTCTTCTATCGGCAGATGCCGGAACTGATCGAACGCGGCCACATCTACATCGGCCTGCCGCCGTTGTACAAACTCAAGCAAGGCAAGCAAGAGCTGTACTTGAAAGACGATGCCGCGCTCAACGCGTATCTGGCGAACAGCGCTGTCGAAGGCGCGTCGTTGATTCCCGCCGAGGGTGAGCCGCCGATCTCCGGCGAAGCGCTGGAAAGCCTGCTGCTGGCGTTCGCTGGCGCGCGCGATGCAATCGCACGCAATGCGCATCGCTACGACGCCATCCTGCTGGAGTCGCTGATCGATTTCACTCCGCTCGATGCCGCCCATCTTGAGCGCAACATCGACGAGCGGCACGAGTTGGACGCGTTGGAAGCCAAGCTCAATCGCGGCAACCTGGGCAGTGCCCGCTATTCGTTGCAGCTACAGGCCGCCAACGATCAGCGTCCGGCCGCCTTGTTGGCGACGCGACGCCACATGGGCGAGGAACTGACGCAGGTATTGTCGCTGTCGGCTTTCGAGACCGGAGAACTGCGTCCGCTACGCGATGCCGCGGCGGTACTGCATGGTTTGATCCGCGAAGGCGCCACCATCTTGCGCGGCAACAAGACACAACCGGTGAACAGCTTTGCCGAAGCGCAAGCGTGGTTGCTGGAAGAAGCCAAGAAAGGCCGCAGCATCCAGCGCTTCAAGGGCCTGGGCGAAATGAATCCCGAGCAGCTGTGGGATACCACGGTGAACCCGGATACCCGCCGCTTGCTGCAGGTGCGCATCGAAGATGCGGTTTCCGCCGACCAGATCTTCAGCACGCTGATGGGCGATGTGGTGGAGCCGCGGCGTGACTTCATCGAAGCGAACGCGTTGAAGGTCTCCAACCTGGACGTTTGACGCGGGCGCAGCGATGAGCGATCTGCAAGCGCCCTCCGGTTCGTTGCCCAAAACGCCGTTGTCCGCTCCCGCACCCGTTGCGGGAGTAGCCCGGCCGCTACTGCATTTTTTTGCCGACTGGTTGCTGGCGATGTTTGCGATGTTCGCGATGCTGGTCGCAAGCGGATTGGTTTGGGCGGTGTCGCGTGGCACCCAGATCGGCATGCAAGACGGCTTCGCCGGCATGGATGCCTCCACGTTGGTGCATGCGGTCGGAAAACCCGATGCCGTCGCGACGATCGCGATGGTGCTGGTCAGCACCGGCGGCGCTGCGCTGCTGCTGTACTTCTGGCGCCGCCGCGCCACGCTGGCCGAACGCGCTTACTCCCGTCAGGCAGCGCAACGCAGGTCCACCTGGATCAACGTGGCATTGGTGGGGGCGGGTACCTTCCTTCTCAGTGCGCTGATCACGCATCTAGGCCAGTCGTTCGGCATTGTTCCCAATCCCAGCAACCTGGCGCTGATCAAAGCCGTGCTCGCGACAAACCCGGTGTTTCTGAGTCTGTTTGCCGTGGTGCTGGCACCGGCTTACGAAGAACTGCTGTTCCGGCGCGTGCTGTTTGGACGTTTGTGGGCGGCGGGCTGGCCGTGGCTGGGCGCTGTGCTCAGCAGCCTCGCCTTCGCCTTGGCCCATGAGCTGCCGGGCGCCAATGGCAACGCGCCGCTCGCCACGTTGTTGCTGTGGACGATCTACGCCGGCATGGGCCTGGCCTTCGCCTGGCTCTATCGACGGACCGGCACGCTTTGGGCGCCCATTGCCGCTCATATGCTGAACAACGGACTAGCGCTGGGACTGCTGGGCTTCCTGGGCACCTAGAAAACGGGCTTGATTGACGAAAGTTTAAGCCGCCGTTGCACACACTCACCACACTGAATCGACTACAAGGGGGCCTATGAAACGCTGGATGCTCGCTGTGGCTATCGCCACCGCTCTCACCGCTTGCGCGACCACGACGTCGTCGACCGGTCGCAAGCAGTACGTAGGTGGCGTATCGCAGCAGCAATTGGACCAGCTGGGTGCCCAGGCATTCGCCGAAGCCAAAAGCAAAGGACCGATCAGCAACGACGCCAAGCAGAACGCTTACGTCCGTTGCGTGGTGAATGCCCTGGTCCGCCAGCTGCCTGCCGAACAACAGCGCGTGAGCTGGGAAACGGCGGTATTCGCGGAAAAAGACCCGAATGCTTTCGCACTGCCGGGCGGCAAGGTGGGCGTCAACAGCGGCATTTTCACCGTCGCCAAGAACCAGGATCAGCTGGCCGCAGTGTTGGCCCACGAGATCGGACACGTAGTCGAGCATCACCACGACGAGCGCATCACCCGCCAGCAGAGCACATCGACTTTGCTGGGCATTGGCAGCGCGATTCTGGGCTCGGCTTATGGGCAAGGCGCCGCTGACGCGACCAGCCAGTTGGGCGGGTTCGCAGCCCAAGGGTTGATCCTGTTGCCCAACACGCGGGTGCAGGAAAGTGAAGCGGATGTCGTCGGGCAGCGCCTCATGGCGCGCGCCGGTTTCGATCCGCGCCAGGCCGTGAACTTGTGGGAAAACATGATCTCGGCAAGCGGCGGCAGCCGTCCCCCGCAGTGGCTGTCCACCCACCCCGATCCCACCAACCGCATTCGCGAACTGCAGCGCGATATTCCCGCGCTTTTACCGGTCTACGAATCGGCGCGCCAAACCGGAAACAGTCCGAAGTGCGGTTGACATACGGTACCAATTTGTTGCAATGCAGCACGTAAACTTGTATCCGATCTGCGCCGGATTCTGTTAGTTTTGCCGGCCCCGCGATACCGGCTGGGTTTGGACCGCCATCCCCTGCGGTGGCCTCAAGAGGTAAACCATGAAACTCCCCAACTCGAAATTTCTGGGCCTGGCCCTGCTGGCCGCCTTCGGTGGCGGCGTCGCTGCCGACGCTGTCGCTTTCGACGCGCGCTCGGCTGATCGCAGTTCTTCCCGCAAGAGCGCCAAGGCGGAAATCCGCTATCCGGACGCCACCCGCGAAGAACCCAAGACCAAGCCGTCTTCGAAGATGCAAGGCAAGATAGCCAAGCTCTACAAGGCCTACGAAAAAGAAAACAACGACGCCGAAGTGTTGAAGCTGGCCCAGGAAGTTTCGGCCGATGCCAACGCCAACGAATACGACAAGGCGATCGCCGCACAGTTGGGTGCGCAAGCCGCTTACGCCCTGGACGACAGCGCCACTGCCAAGCAGTTGCTGCAGCAGGTGGTCGAGCTCAACAGCCTGGACAACAACAACCACTTCCAGTCGATGCTGATGCTGGCGCAGCTGCAGTTGCAGGACGAACAGTACCCCGAAGGCATGGCCACGCTGGACCGCTATCTGGCCGAAACCAAGTCCAACAAGCCGGAAGATCTGATTCAAAAAGGGCAGGCGCTTTATCAGATGGAGCGCTATGCCGAAGCCATCCCGGTGCTGAAGCAGGCCATCGCTGCAACCACGGAACCCAAGGACAGCTGGTACAGCCTGTTGCTGGCTTCCTACTCGGAAGCCGGCCAACCGGCCGAAGCGATCAAGATCGCCGAGCAGCTGGCAGCCAAGACCCCGAACGACAAGAAATCGCAGTTGAACCTGGTCGCGACCTATCAGCAGGCCGATCAGTTCGACAAAGCCGCCGCCGTGCTGGAAAAAATGCGCCAGGCTGGGCAACTGTCCGACGAAAAAGAATATCGCCAGCTTTACGTCACCTACGCCAATATGGACGGCAAGGAGAAGGAAGTGATCTCGGTGGTCAACGAAGGTCTGCAGAAAGGCATTCTGAAGCCGGACTACCAGACTCAGCTGGCGTTGGCGCAGGCGTATTACTACTCCGAGCAGATCGCACCGGCGATCGAAGCCTGGCAGAAGGCTGCGCCGTTGGCACCCAATGGCGACACCTATTTGAACCTCGCTCGCGTGCTCTGGCAGGAAAATCGTGTTCCCGAAGCCAAGCAAGCAGCGAAAGCGGCACTGGACAAAGGACTGAAAAAGCCTGAGGACGCCCGCAAGATTCTGGCGCTCCCCTAGTCCGAAAGATTGACACCGTAGGCCAAAAAAGCGGGCGAAACGATGGTGCTACAGTGTCGGATTGGTATAAGCTGGGTATTCCGCCGACGAAACAGGTTAGCGGTACCTAAAACAAACGCGGCGTGCGAGCGCCCGGACCCAACATTGAGTTAATTGGCGCATGGCTGAACAACTGGTCATCAATAGGTATCGGGAAGAGGAAGAGGACAACAGCCTCAACTGGCCCCGTATCATCGGTATCGCCTTCGTGATCGCGTTGCACGCGGCCGCGCTGTTGATGCTGTTGATTCCGGCGGTCGCTCCGCCGGCTGAGAAAGAACAGGAAACCCGCACTTCGGTGGTCATCGTCGATGCACCGCCGCCGCCCCCACCGCCGCCGCCGCCGCCGCCGAAGCAGGACACCCCGCCTCCGCCGGTCAAGAACCTGGCGCCGCCCAAAACCACCCCGCTGCCGCCGCCGCCGGAAGCTCCGCCGATTGAAGTGGCCGAACCGCGTCCGACCGACGTGTACCAGCCGCCGGCACCACCGGCGCCGCCGGCACCGGTCGCCGACATTGGCGCCAGCGTCGATATCTCGTCGAAGAACATGAACCCGCCGAAGTACCCGCCGGCTGCGGCCCGCGCCGGTATCGAAGGCACGGTCATCCTGATCATCGACGTGGATGCCAACGGCACCGTCACCAACGTGTCCGTTGAGAAGTCCAGCCGCAACCGCGATCTGGACCGCGCCGCGATGGATGCCGCGCGCAAATGGCGCTTCAATCCATCCGTCGTAAACGGCCAGAAGGCAGCCGGTCGCGTCCGCGTACCGGTGGACTTCAGCATGGGCGGCTGATCCTCACCACCGCACTTGCATCACCCTTTCGTAAACCGCAACACTCTCAATCAACACTTATATAAAGGTAAGCGTCATGCTGCAGGAAACCATCATCGCCGCCGCAGCGGGGGGCAACAACGCCGCGAGTGCCCTCACGCAGATGGGCTTCGAACACTTGATCCAGGAAATGACCAGCAAGCCCGGTGAATTCGCTGTTTCTTGGGTTGTGTTGCTCACCCTCGTGATCATGTCGGCACTGTCCTGGTACTGGACTGTCATCAATGCTCTGAAGAACACCCGTCTGAAGAGCCAGGCAGACCGCGTTACCGGAACCTTCTGGGACACGCCGAACGCGCAGGACGCTATCCGTTTGATGGAAGAACAGCCGCGTAACGAGCCGTTCTCCAAGATCGCACTCGATGCCGCCCAGGCCGCTGCGCACCACCAGCGCTCGGAAGGCGCTTCTGGCACGGGCATGGGCGAAACGCTGAGCCGTTCGGAATTCGTCGACCGCGCACTGCGTCAGGCCGTGACCCGCGAAAGCTCGAAGCTGCAGAGCGGCATGACCCTGCTGGCCACCGTCGGCGCGACCGCACCGTTCGTAGGTCTGCTGGGTACGGTGTGGGGCATCTACGGCGCCCTGATCCGCATCGGTGCAACCGGCCAGGCTTCGATCGACGCCGTTGCCGGCCCGGTGGGTGAAGCGCTGATCATGACCGCCATCGGTCTGTTCGTCGCCATCCCGGCCGTGTTCGCCTACAACTTCTTCAGCAAGATCAACAGCTCGACGATCGCCAAGTTCGATACGTTCGCGCACGATCTGCATGACTTCTTCGCCACCGGCTCGCGCGTTCGCTGAGCCGGTAGTTCCCAAGTAGTCATCGATTAAGCATTGACGGAGCCCGCAAATGGCTTTCAGTAGTGGTAATAGCGGCGGCCCGATGGCCGAAATCAACGTCACGCCCCTCGTGGACGTGATGTTGGTGCTTCTGATCATCTTCATCATCACCGCGCCGCTGATGTCGCATAAGGTCAAGATCGAACTGCCCGAGGCCAACCTCGTGCAGGATCCGGATGACAAAGTAGCTCCGCCGGTTCCGCCGATCACCATCTCGGTGAAGGAGGACGGTTCGCTGTTCTGGAACGACGAAGCGATCAGCAAGGAAATCCTTGAGTCGCGTCTGTCCAGTACCGCGCAGCTGCAGCCGCAGCCCAAGCTCAACCTGCGTGGCGACAAGACCACGAAGATGCGCACGATCTCGGAAGTCACCAAGATCGCGCAGTCGCAGGGCATGCTGGACATCGGCTACGTCGCCACCAAAGAGAAGGGTCAGTAAGCCATGGCATTCAGTACGGGTGGAAGCAAAGGCCCCATGGCCGACATCAACGTCACACCGTTGGTGGACGTGATGCTGGTGCTGCTGATCATCTTCATCGTGACCGCGCCGATCATGACGTATCCGATCGACGTGGCGCTGCCGCAGCGGGTCATCAATCCGCCGCCGCAGTTGCGTGAGCCGCCGCCGCCGATCGACCTGCGGATCGATGCGGGTGGTTCCGTCTATTGGAACAACTCGCCGATCAACCCGCGCGATCTGCAGAGCCGGATGACGGAAGAGGTCCAGCGCGATCCGACCAACCAGCCGGAGCTGCGGATCGACGCCAACCAGGATGCGCAATACGAAGTATTGGCCAAAGTCCTGGCCGCGGCGAAGAACTCGCAGATGCAGAAGATCGGATTCGTGCAACAGTAAGCACGACTCTCAGGAACACCTGAAAACGCCGCCCAATGGGCGGCGTTTTCTTTTGGTGGAGCCGGGAGCCGGGAGCCGGGAATCGGGAATCGGGAATCGGGAATCGAGCGGGTCGGACGCGATAGTAGGCCGCGACTCTGCCTCGGTTATTGGCCATCCAGGCTGTCGGGAAGCGTTGGGCTTTCAATTGCCGAAGGGTCGGCGGGAATCGAGGTTTGTCGCGCTCACACTCTTCAACGACCGACCGATCGTAACGTGTGCGCCTGCGCGCCGGGTGCCCGCAGTCCGACATATCGAAGGTCTGCCTATCGCCCAGGTCCGGATGGGCTGCTTACCAGCCTGCGGAAACCGGCGTAGCGTCGGATTGCCAACCACATCCAGGAGTCCGCTATGGCTTTCTCCGATTCGGCAGTTTCCTCGCGCGGTTCTGCATTGGCGGAAATCAATATCACCCCGCTTGTCGATGTCATGCTGGTGTTGCTGGTGATCTTCATGGTGACCGCGCCCATGTTGTCGCGTTCCATCGATCTTTCACTGCCGCAGCCTTCGGCGACGGTCAGCTCCAAGCCGCTGCAATTGCGCTTGAACATCATGGCGGACGGTTCGTACCGGCTGGATGACCGCCCTCTTGGTCTTGCGGATCTCCGCCAGCGCCTGGGGGAAGCCAGCATCTCCGATCCTCGCGCGGTTCTCTCTGTCGAAACCGCATCGGACGCCGACTATCAGCCGGTGGTGACCGCGCTGGCCGCTGCCCGCAACAGCGGCTTGGCCAATATCAGCATCCGGTAACCCTACGGTGGCGACGTCGCCTCAGCGCACGGATTCGAGTATCGACAGATAATTCTGGACCGTGCGTTGCAGGCCGACGTACAGAGCTTCGCCAATCAATGCGTGGCCGATCGACACTTCCAGGACCTGCGGCACGGCTTCCAGGAATTCCTCAAGATTTGTCTGGCTCAAATCGTGGCCGGCATTGACGCCTAGTCCCAAAGCTTTCGCTTCGATCGCAGTCCGCGCGCAGCGGCTCAGTTCGGCATCCGCATTGCCTTTGGCCAGCGCCTCGGCAAAAGGACCGGTGTATATCTCGATGCGGTCCGCGCCTATCTCGGCGGCGCGCTCCAGTTGTTGGCAACCGGCGTCGACGAACAGGCTCACCCTGCAACCGAGCGATTTGAGTTCGGCGATCAATGGCCGTAGCCGCTCGTCGTCTTGGGAGAAGTCGAAGCCATGGTCGGAAGTGATCTGGCCGTCGCTGTCCGGCACCAGCGTCGCCTGGGCCGGGCGTACTTGTTCGCACAACGCCAGGAAACCGGGATACCCCTCGCGCGGCGGCGCGAAAGGATTGCCTTCCAGATTCAGTTCCACGCGATTTTCGCGGGTCAACTCCGCCAGCGCATGGACGTCGTCGGCACGGATGTGCCGTTGATCCGGCCGCGGGTGCACGGTAATGCCGTGCGCGCCGGCATAGAGACATGTGCGTGCGGCACGCACGACATCGGGTTCGCTGCCACCGCGTGAGTTGCGCAGCACGGCGATCTTGTTGACGTTGACGCTGAGTGCCGTCATGGCGCCTCCTTGGCGACTAGGGCCCATCCCGATAGCGTTAACAGGCCCTAGACCGCGGGCGGCTCCATGGGCGAGCGATTTGCGTCGTTTCGGCGCGCTTCGGCGATCTGACGAAGTCGGCGCAGTTCGGCCGGATCGATCATTTGCGACTCGTCGCGGCTGGAATCGCCGACGCGGGCCGCATACCAACCGACGATCCAGGCCAGGAACAAGCCGAGCGACGCCAGCAGGCAGACAACGAGCAAGGCCAGCGAAGAGGTCCGCAACGCGACCCCCAGCGAGCCGATGGCAAGCAGCAGATAGAGCCAATGCATGATCCGCCCCCTTGATGAATAGCGGAAGTTTACCCCGTCGGCGGGGGCTCAAAAACGGGCGCCGTTCACAGCAATGGCGACATCAGCCGCGCCAAGGCTTCCGGTAGCCGATTGCGCCAGAACGCCCGGTTCCGCTGCGGGTGAACCGGCTCGGCAGCGGCGAACTCTCCCTCCAGCAGTTGCGACAACGTGCCGGCAACGCCGGGGTCGCGGAACAGCATCGATATCTCGAAGTTCAACCGGAAACTGCGATGGTCGAAGTTGGCGCTGCCGATGATCGCCAGCCCGTCGTCGCACAGTAGCGTCTTGCTGTGCATCAACCGAGGGCCGTACTCGTAGACCTTCACCCCGGCGGCGAGCAACTCATCGAAATACGACCGCCCGGCAAAGGTCACCAGGCGCGAATCGCTCATCTTGGGCACCAGCAACCGAACATCCAAGCCACCCAGCGCCGCGGATGTCAGCGCCATCCGCGCCGCTTCGCCCGGAACGAAATAGGGCGTCGTCAGCCAGACCCGCTGACGCGCTTCGTGGATGGCGGCCACGTGCATCCGGTGTATCGGCTCCCATGCCGAGTCTGGGCCGGAGACAAGCGTTTGCGCCGAAATGCCGCCCTGCACGTTCGCGTCCGCCGCACTCCACAGGCGGGTGCCGTGGAAATCGCGGCGCTGCTGCTTGGAGGTGTAGACCCAGTCCTCCACGAACACCTGCTGCACGCTACGGACCACTTCGCCCTCGATGCGCAGGTGAAGGTCGCGGTAGGCGTCGGGGTTCAGCGCCTCATTCTGGTCGTCGGTGATATTGATGCCGCCGGTGAACGCGATGCGGCCATCCACCACCACGATCTTGCGGTGGGTCCGCAGGTTCACCCACGGCCGCGTGAACAGACGCAATCGAGTGGGATGAAACCAACTGAACTCGCCCCCGGCCTCGACCAACGGCCGGAAGAAGCTGTCCTTCACCCGGCCACATCCCACCGCATCCAACAACAGCCGCACCTTGACGCCCGCGCGTGCGCGTTCCACCAGCGCGTCGCGCACGCGGGTACCGCTGCGATCGGCGGCGAAGATGTAGTACTCCAGGTGAACATGGTTCTGCGCGGCCGCGATGGCATCGAGAATGGCCTCGTACGTCGCGGCGCCGTCGACCAGCAGCTGCACCGAGGTGGCCGAGGACGGGGGCAGGCCGGTCGTGGTCTGCGCCAGCATGGGCAGCTCGCTGCAGTTCACGTCGGTGGGACAGTAGACGTCGTACGCCTCCAGACCCGAGCGCGACTGATGCCGCCGCAGCTGCTGGCGCTTGATCTTCTGTGGACCCAGCAGGAAATAGATCAGATAGCCGACATAAGGCAGCATCGCCAGCGACAGCACCCAGCTGAGCGTCGCCGCCGGCTCGCGCTTTTGCAGGATGATCCAGCCGCACAAAGGCACGATGTACAGCAGCCAGGCCGCGGTCAGCCAGCCTTTCAGGTTCGGGAGGGACAAAAACCCATCCCAGAGCGTTTGCAGGGTGGTCAGCATGCAGCGATTCTATGCGGTGTCGCCGTGATTGAGACGGCCGCGTCGTAAGCTGGACCCATGGGCGAAGCGAAGCATCCGGGCATCAAGGGACGGGGATCCACCGGCTATCTCCCGGGCCGGTTCGCGGTCACCACCCCGGTTTCGGCCGATGACGGCTGGCACCAGCCGGACCAGGAAGGCGATATCGAATCGTCGCCGCAAACCCAGGTGCGCGAGGAAGCCGCGCGCACCATCATCAGCCACAACCAGTCGCCGGACATTCCGTTTTCGCAATCGCTCAACCCTTATCGCGGCTGCGAACACGGCTGTTCCTACTGTTTCGCGCGGCCATCGCACGCCTACCTGGATCTGTCGCCGGGGTTGGATTTCGAAACCAAGATCTTCGCCAAGACCAATGCGGTGGACGTGCTGCGGCGCGAGTTGGCCAAGCCGGGTTATCGGGTCAGCCCCATCGCGCTGGGCATCAATACCGACGCTTATCAGCCCACCGAACGCAAGCTGCAGCTGACCCGGCGGATCATCGAGGTGCTGGCGGAAACCCGGCATCCGTTTTCGCTGATCACCAAGAATGCATTGGTCGAACGCGATCTGGACCTGCTTGCGCCGATGGCGCGCGACAACCTGGTGCAGGTTTACTTTTCCATCACTTCGCTGGACAACCATCTGTCTTCGCGGTTGGAGCCGCGCGCTTCCGCACCGCATGCGCGGCTGCGCGCGGTGCGGCGCTTGAGCGAAGCGGGGATACCGGTTGGGGTGATGTTCGCGCCGGCGATTCCGTGGGTAAACGACAGTGAGCTGGAAGCGGTGCTGGAAGCCGCACGCGAGGCGGGTGCGATATCGGCCGGCTACGTGCTGCTGCGTCTACCGCATGAGGTCGCGCCGCTGTTCCGAGATTGGCTGCAAACGCATCTGCCCGATCGCGCCGAACACGTGATGAGCACCGTTCGCCAGCTGCGCGGCGGCAAAGACTACGACTCGACGTTCGGCAAACGCATGCGCGGCGAAGGCGTCTACGCCGATCTGCTGGCGCGCCGTTTCGCCCTGGCCAGCAAGCGGCTTGGCTTCAACAGGAATCGCCACGATAGTTTGGACTGCAGCCATTTCGTCCCGCCACGCAAGCCGTCGCCGCAAGGCGAGCTGTTCTAGAACTCTTGGTCGGAACGGTGTCCGGTCGCGACTTACGTCGCTCCCACAAAAATCGGATACGAGCGTCGCTGCATCATTGTGGGAGCGACGTAAGTCGCGACCGGAAACACGAATTCCCGGACACAGCTCAACGCTGATGAACACGGAGAAAGCATTCAATGCTCATCCGTTCTTTCCGCGTTGATCCGTGACCAAGAGCTTGCTTTCTGGTCGCGACTCACGTCGCTCCTACATCGCTCCTACAACGGATCGCTCAGATAATCCGTAGGGTGATCGCTTTAAGTACGGCGCGCGTGCGGTCGCGTGTGCCCAGTTTGTCCAGAATGGTGGAAACGTAGTTCTTCACCGTGCCTTCGGCCAGGAACAAGGTCCGCGCGATCTCTTTGTTCGAGTAACCGCCTGCCAGCAACCGCAGGATGGAAACTTCGCGCTCGTTGAAGGTGTCGCTGGGAGGCGCTTCGTCGCGAAAGCGGAAGCGCGCACGGACCGGGTCGGTACTGACGGGTTGCAACAAAGTCTCCCCGGCCGCGACCCGCTTGATCGCATCCTGCAGATCCTCCGGCGCGGCGTCTTTCAGCAGGAAACCCTGCGCACCGGCCTCGGTGGCGCGCAACAGCAGATCGCTGTCGTCGAACGTCGTCAGCAGCAGTACCGGGGTGGAGTCGCCACGCGCGCGCAATGCGGTCAGCGCGCCGATACCGTCCACGCCCGGCATGCGGATATCGCTGAGCACCACGTCCACCGGCGTGTCGGCGAGTTGCGCGAGCAGCCCCGCGCCGTCGTCGACTTCGAACGCGATCTCGATGCCGCCCAGCCGCTCTATCAATGCGCGCAGGCCCGCCCGGACCAGCGCCTGATCGTCGGCCAATGCGATGCGGATAGGGCTCGTCATGCCGGAAACCTTGCCTGTAGTTGCAGACCGCCTTGGGGGCGGGTGCGGATGAAGAGATCGCCGCCCAGCGCGGCGACGCGTTCGCGCATACCGCACAGGCCGTTGCCTTCGCGAATCGCACCGCGCAGCTGGCCGTCGTCCTCGATCTTCAGCTGTACGGTATTTTCCTGCGCGCTGAGTTGCACCCACAAGGTGTCGGCGTTGGCGTGCTTGGCAGCATTGGTCAGTGCTTCCTGGACCACTCGCAGCAGCGTTTCAGCCAGTACCGGGTCGGCGATGCACAGCTGCGGATCGAGTTCCAACTCCAGGCGCGGACGCGGCAACGGTGCAGCCAACGCGCGTAGCGCAGTCTGCAGATCCAGCCCGCGGGAATCGCGCAGCGCCTGCACCACGTTGCGGATGTCGTCCAGCAACTCGGCCGACAACTGTTCGGCCAGGTTCACTTCCGGATGTCCCGCCAAGGCGGGATCCGCTGCCAATGCGCGCAGGTTGAGTTTCATGGCGGTCAGCTTATGGCCGGCCACATCGTGCAGTTCGCGCGCGACGCGCAGTCGTTCGGCATCGCGCGCGCTGTCGCTCAACAGGGCACGCGTGGCCAGCAGGTCCGCGTTGACCAGCGCCAACTGGTCGCGCGAGCGTTCGGCGGTGAGCGCGTAGTACACGCATAACCCGGCCAGCGCCTGGAAGCCCATGTTGATCAGCACCATCGTCAATGGCGAGCCGAAGCCGCTGTCGACCATCAGCAAATAGAACGCGGCGTCGGTCAACAGCACCGCGGCTATCGCCCTGCGCGCTGGCCAAATCCTGAAAGCACAGGCCGTCCAGATCACCAGCAGGACCTGCGCGGTACCGACCCGTGGCGCCAACCAGGCCAGCACCAGCGCGATGATCGGCATCAACACCAATGCCGCATGACGGGTCCGCCGCCAATGCTCCGGCCCGGCCGACAGCGCGCCGAACAAGACGGCGAATACCGACAGCGAGGCGATGGCGCCGATCAACCGGGGCGGCGGTATGAACTGCAGCGACAGTGCGACCGCGCCGACCGTGAACAGGCCGGCGAGGGTCATGGGTTCGCGCAAGCGGCGGAGGAATTCCTGCATGCAGGCATGCTGCGCTGGCGGTCCGGAGGTTGGCAATGCCTTGGACGCAAGTCATGACTTCCGGCAGGTCGGCTGCACGCGCAAACCCGCCTGACTGCTGACACTACGTTGTCAGCAGCCCCTCCCTATTCTTTGCAGGCACCCGCGAATCGTCGAGGCAGTCCATGAGTACGCAGGTATCGCCCTCCCCCACCCCCGGCTTGCTGGCGCGGGTCCTGCAAAGTTATGTCGCCGGAATCGGCCGCGGCCTGGTCAGTGGCGAACAACTCATCTACCCAGGAGGCTTTTCCATGCCGGACGCGCATTCTCCCGCTGACGGCCGTCATGACTTCGATTTCTATCACGGCCGCTGGCAGGTACATAACGAGCGACTGAAAGAGCGCCTAGTCGGCTGCCAGGATTGGGAAAGCTTTTCCGCCACCCAGCAATGCAGCCCCATATTGGGCGGCGTTGGCAACATCGACGATTTCGTTACCGACTGGGCCGGCGGGTTCCGCGGCATGACGCTGCGCCTGTTCGATCTACATACCCGGCAGTGGAGCATCTACTGGGCCAGCAACCGCGATGGTGTGCTGGAACCGCCGGTGGTGGGACGTTTCGAAAATGGCGTCGGGACGTTCTATGGCCGCGACCAGCACAAAGGCCAATCGGTGCTGGTGCGGTTCATCTGGCACGAGATCACCACCGACCGCGCTCACTGGGAACAGGCGTTCTCCACCGACGATGGCGAACATTGGGAAACCAATTGGCATATGCGCATGACGCGCCTGCCGTCATGAAGCGTGCCGCGACGACGGCAGCGGTGGAGATGCGCGCTGTGGAAATACGTGCTGTGGACATACGTGTCGTGGAGATCCGCTCCTATCGGCTCAAACCCGGCTCTGGCGAGAGGTTCGACCGGCTGATGTCGGATATCGCTGTACCGATGTTGCGGAAATGGCACACGGACGTGGTCCGTCACGGCGCATCGGCGCATGATGATGTCTCCTATTATCTGATCCGCGCTTATGCCAGCGTGGAGGATCGGCAGCGCCGCCAGGACGAGTTCTACGGCAGCGCCGAATGGCGGGAAGGACCGCGCCAAGCCATTCTCGATCTGATTGAAGAGTACACATCGGTCGTCATTCCGATGGACGGCGACACCATCGACAGGCTCAGGAACAAGGAAAAAGACGATGTTTGATGCCCTGCCCCTTCAGCGTGCCGAACACGCCATCGTGGAGTTGCGCCAATACACCCTGCACCCCGGCCGGCGCGATGAGTTGATCGAATTGTTCGAACGCGAATTCCTGGAAAGCCAGGAGGCCGCGGCAATGGAAGTGATCGGCCAGTTCCGCGATCTCGACCACCCGGATCGCTTCGTCTGGCTGCGCGGCTTCTCCGACATGCCGACTCGTCGCGAGGCGTTGGCCGATTTCTACGGCGGACCGGTTTGGAAAGCCAATCGCGATGCCGCCAACGCGACCATGATCGATTCGGACAACGTGCTGCTGTTGCGGCCCGCCTTTCCCTGCTCCGGTTTTCGGGTCGAAGGAAAGCCGCGCCCGCCAGGCGTGGTGGCGTCTTCGGAAGGATTGGTGGTGGCGAACCTGCATTATTTCGACGCGCCGGTCAGTCCCTGGTTCCTGGCGCATTTCCACAATATGCGCCGGCCACCGCTGGCGGCGATGGGCGCGGCGTTGTTGGCCAGCTTCGTCACCGATTACAGCCAGAACACGTTTCCGGCATTGCCGGTGCGCGAAGGCGAACATGTCTTCGTATGGTTCGCTCATTTCGCCGACGAGCAGGCCTATGCGCGCTACTGGCAATTGATGGAAGCGCTGTCGGCCAATGGAGCTTCCAAGCCGCCGCAGGTGCCGCATCGTGTCGAGTCGCTGCGGTTGAAACCCACCGCTCGTTCGCGCCTGGGCATCTCGTGGTAGTCCTCGTGCTGGGCCTGATGCCAAGCCAGCGGCGGACCTGGCGGCCGGCGCATGCGTCAGCGATGATGCGCGGATGCGCCGCGCCGACCGCCTGTTCCTGATCATCCATGCCTTGCGTGGCCGCCGCACCGCCCTGCCCGCTCGCAACCTGGCCGAGACGCTCGGTGTTTCGTTGCGCACCGTCTATCGCGACGTGGCCGACCTGCAACTGTCGGGCGTGCCGATCGAAGGCGAGGCCGGCGTGGGCTATCTGTTGCGCAAGGGCGCGGACATTCCGCCGCTGATGTTCAATATCGAGGAACTCGAAGCCCTGGTCGTGGGCACCCGCTTCGTCCGTGCATTTGGTGGCGAACGATTGGCGCAGGGCTCGCGTTCGGCATTGCTGAAGATCGAAGCGGTGCTGCCGCCGGAATTGCGTGCGCGCGCCAAACGCACCCGCATCTTCGCGCCGGTGCTGGATGGGCGGCTGGAAACCACCGGCATGATCGATCGCCTGCATGCCGCCATCGAAGCGCAGCGCGTGCTGTCGTTGTCGTACCGCGATCAGTCCGGAGAAATCACCCGACGCGAAGTGGAACCGTTGTGCCTATCGTTCTGGGGCGGCAGCTGGACGTTGGGCGGATGGTGTCGGCTACGCGGCGATTTCCGCAACTTCCGCCCCGACCGGATCATCGACGTAGCGGAAACCGGCGAGGTATTCGCCGACACCCCGGAGCGCGGAATGGATGCGTACCTGCGTGCCGTAGGCGTCAAGCCGGACGCAAATATCTAGCCGACTTCGTACTGTAGGACCGACGTAAGTCGCGACTATAAAAACAGCAAACTTTTAGACGCGGATCAACGCAGATGACCACGGATAAAAGCATTCATTAGTTATCCGCCCTTTCGGCGTCAATCCGCGTCCGGAGCTTCGTCTTTCCCGTCGCGTACACACCAACACGACAACTCGCGGCGGCATCTAAAGATCCAGCGCGGCTGTTCGGTATCCGGACGCGCTGCAGTACGTTCTTCATCATGCGAACCGAATGCGCTATCGAGACGTGCTCTTCCACTCGGCACCCACCAGGAACGTCCGGTCCGGCCCAGGTTCGTAGAAGCGGCTATTGCCTTCGTTGACGATGACCGAGCCGATGTAGCGATGGTCCAAGGCATTGTCGATGCGAGCGAAGCCGCGCAGCGACCCCTGACCCAACGACCAACGGTGCGACAACTCCAGATGCAGTAACGCGTAACCCGGCGCCGATTCGCTACCGATGTCGTTGACGGAGACATCGCTCGCCGCCACCGTTTCCATCGCCGCCTGCCAACCGCCCGACTGCCATTGCAGACGGCCGAAAAACTGATCGCGTGCGGTGCCCGGAATGCGCGTACCGGCGGCGACGCGCGTGTCCGGCACCGTACAACCCGTGCGGTTGCAGATAAGGAAATCGTCGCGGAATTCGGCCAGCAAGCGCGTATACGCCAGTTGCACCTGCCAGTGCTCGCCCAGGCGAGTATCGAATGAGGTCTCCAATCCCTGCCGCCGCGCGCGGCCCACGTTGCGATAGGTGCTGCGGCCGCCTACGTTGCGAGCCACTGCCAACTCGTCATCGGTGTCGGCGCGAAAGAGTGCGGCTTCCCAGGCGCTGCCGCGGCCGTCGCGCCATTTCATGCCTATCTCAAGATTGCGGCTGACTGCGGGCGTCAGGTCGAACGCCAGTCCGGCGCCGCCGTCGGTGCGGTAACCGAGCTCATTGAAGGTAGGTGTTTCGAAGCCGCGTCCCGCGGAAAGATAAAGACGGAGTGCGTCGTTCGCGTGGAACATCACGCCGGCGACCGGCGTGGTTTCCGCGTAGCGCACTCGGCCGCTATCGTCCGGATTGCGCGCGGTCACGTAACTGTCGTCGGAGCGGAATCGCACCTCGCTGTGGCGCGCACCGGCCAACAACGACCAACGTGGCACCAACTGCCACCACGCCTGCGCGAACTCGTCCACGTTCTCGACCCGGTTGCGTTCGTCGCGACGCAACGCGCCACGTACGCCCAGCGCCGTGCCGACGAAATTTTCATAACCACGCCGATGCTGCCGCATCCTTTCGGCATTGCCGCCGACCGTCCATTCGAAAGGACGCGCCCCCAGCTCTCCCCGCCACGACCAGCGCGCGTCCAGACCGCCATAGTGGCTGTCCAGGTCGATCACGCCGCCGGAGTTCAGCGGGTTGGCTTGTGCTCCCACCGGCAGCGCGAGGAACTGTTCGACCTGACGCTGGCCGGCATAACCCACCAGCTTCAGCTCGTGTCCGCCGCCAAAGTCTTGCGTGTAGACCGCACCGCCTTGATCCTGCCGCACCGATTTGCGCGTATTGAACTGTTCCGCGACTGCGGTTGCTTGGCGCGGATCCTGCTGCACTTGCGCGCGCGTCAATCCCAATGGGTCTTGCGCTTCTGGCAGGTCCAGATGGTTGAACACCAGCGTCAGGTCGGCATCGTCATGCAAAGCGATATCGAAACGTGCGTTGGCAGATTCGCGCCGCGCCTCGCTGTGCCGCCGGTAGCCACCGGTATCGAAAATGGAAGCCGCCAGGTTGAACCCTACCCTGCCTTGTTGGCCCAGCCAGCGCGCGGAAGCTGCGTAGGTATCGTGGCTGGCGGCAGTGGCGCGAAACGTCAGCTCATCGGGTTCATGCCCGGCCGCGCTGAACAACTGCACCACGCCGCCGGAAGAATTGCCGTACAACGCAGAGAACGGACCGCGAATGATCTCGACACGATCACCGGCCGCCAGACTGAAATGTGACAGTTGCCCCTGCCCGTCCGGCATGGTGGCGGGAATGCCATCGGCATACAGGCGCACGCCGCGCACGCCGAAGGTGGAACGCGCGCCAAAGCCACGGATGGAAAGCTGGGTGTCTTGCGCGTAGTTCTGTCGATCGCGCGCCAGCAAGCCAGGCACCGAGCCCAGCCGCTCGGAGAGATTCGTCCCGGCGGTGGCGCTATCTTCGCCAAGATCGATGCGGTCGAGAGAGGCGGGTGTGTCGAAAGCGGAAACACCGCGCAAGCGAGGCGTCTCCACTTCGACGGTGGGCAACGTCGTCGCGGGATTGTCGGCAGCCAGCAACGGTCTGGCCAGGCATGCGCATGCGGCCAATAGCCATAAAGGGGACCGCATGCCGATATCTCCGACCGGGGGTGCGCGGAGTATAAAGGTCATCGTTGCGATACGGCCTGTGATCTGCGCCGTAAAAACGCGCAGCCGCTCCATGGCTTATGAAACAACGGCCAAAGCTGGACGCGGATCAACGCGGATAAAAAAGGATAAGCGCTGGAGGTTCTATCGGCTTTTATCCGCGTTGATCCGCGTCAAAAAAGCTTGTGCTTCCTGTCGCGATCATCGTGTCAGCACCACACAGCGGGAGAGGAGCTTAGGCTGACCTGAGAATCAAACGTCGCCGTCGTCGGCCCAGCCTTCGCCGTTACCGCGGGTATACACGCGGTCGCTATCGCGCACGTCGCCGGCAGGAATAGCCTCCTGCATCGCCAATCGCGCATAGATCGGAGTGAAGTCCGGTGCCGTGGCATCCATCAGTTGCTTGAAGCTGTCGATGACGAAGTAGGTCTTCTGATAAGTGTCGATGCGGTAGCGCGTCCGCATGATGCGTTCAAGGTCGAAACCGATGCGGTTGGGTGCGGGCGATTCCAGCGAATACAAAGACTCGCCTTTCGACGACACGATGCCGGCGCCATAGATACGCAAACCATCGGGCGTGTCGATCAATCCGAACTCCACCGTGTACCAATACAGCCGGGTCAGGTGTTGCAGCGCATCCGGGCCGATCCCATGCGCCTTCACGCCGCCGCGGCCATAGGCCTCCATGTAGTCGGCGAACACGGGATTCATCAGCAAGGGGACATGACCGAACAGATCGTGGAACAAGTCCGGTTCGGCGATGTAGTCGATTTGTTCCGGGCGCCGGATCCACCAGGTCACCGGAAAGCGGCGATTGGCCAGATGGTCGAAGAAATCCAGTTCCGGCAGCAGGCCTTCCACGCCGATCAAGGTCCAGCCGGTGGCCTCCTTCAAGACCACATTGAGCTCGTCGAAGCGGGGAATATGGTGCGGGGTCATGCCCATCGCATCCTGCGCGTCCAGGAACTCCTGGCAGGCGCGGCCGACCAGCAGCTCGCGCTGACGCTGGTACAGCTTGCCCCAGGTCTCGTGATCGGCCGCGGGATAGTCCGCCGGCTGATCCACCACGGCGGTCGTGTAGACCGGCACGTAGCCCTTGTCGGTCTGCTGGTGCTCGACGCGGCGCGGCTGGTTCATTGGCGAATCCTGAGGGATGTCATGTGAGGCATGCTATCGCCGAAGTGGCGCAATAGGATTGCAAAGTTGCGCACGCTGGCCGGTCTGGCGCAATATTCTTGCGTTAAAGCGGCTTCAGGCACATTAAATGGCTGAATCGATACCCCTGGACCGGACCGACCTGCGGCTGCTCGCATTACTGCAGCGGGAAGGCCGCGCCGCCAATACCGACATCGCCGCCCAGGTGAACCTATCGCCCTCGGCTTGCCTGCGCCGCATCCAGCGGCTGGAAGCGGCCGGAGCGATCAGCGGCTACGCTGCCCTGGTCGACCCCAAGGCGGTCGGGCTGGGGCTGCAGGCTTTCGTCCGCGTGCAGTTGGAAAAACACGGCCAGCCCAGCATCGATCGCTTCGCCGACAGCATGCAAAACTGGGACGAAGTGGTCGCCTGTTACGCACTTACCGGCGACATGGATTATCTGTTGCACGTGGTGGTGCAGGACCTGGAACACTTCTCGCGGTTCCTGCTGGATAAGCTGCTCAACGCCAGCGGCGTGGCCGACGTCAACTCCAGTTTCGTCTTGCGCACGGTGAAGGCGTTCAGCGGATTGCCGTTGCCCAGAGGGTAGGGATGCGGTCGGCCTTGCGCTGGCGTGAACACTTTGAACAGGTTCTCGGATCGTTTCTGTAACGGCGGTGACCATGAAATATCTTTTCGCCATCATCGTCTCCGCGCTCGCCCTGGTTGCGGCGGGTTACGAGGCGATGTGGCATGCGGAACGCTCCGGCCACGGCGGTGCGATGACATCGCCCGATGGGCGCTATGTGGCCAAGTTCTTCTCGCTTCCCGAAGACGCCGCCGTTCCTTACGGTTCCGGGGTGTACGTGCGTTATCGCTATCTGCCGCTATGGTCGACGTCGACGCTGGTGTTCGGAGGCTACTGCGACCGCGATAACCGCCTTTATTGGCGAGGTTCGCGCGAGCTCGTCGTGGTTTGCAAGCCGACAGAGGGTGTGCCCAAGCGGTTTCCGGGGCCGGACAATATTGTGGTCACCCGCCTCGACGGTTGACGCTCGAACCACGAATGCCGCCTATCAGCGATAGACTCGCCGCATGAACCCGCTCCACCATTCCTGGCAACGCGCATGGGCCGGCATTGGCGCACGAACGGACGGGCAGGGCACGTATGAGCAACTGCTCGCGCGCTATTCGGAGCCGCATCGCCACTACCACACGCTGCAACACCTGGGCGAATGCCTGGCGATGTTCGACTCGGTGCGCGGCTTGCCCGAGCATCCCGACGAAGTCGAACTCGCACTCTGGTTTCACGATGCCATCTACGACACCCATCGCCCCGACAACGAGGAGCGCAGTGCCGATTGGGCGCGTGCGGCGTTGCGGGAAGCCGGCGTTGCGAACGACGCGGCCGATCGCGTGCACGCCTTGATCATGGCCACGCGGCATACCGCCAATCCCGTGCTGCCGGATGAGCAGTTGCTGGTGGACATCGATCTGTCGATCCTTGCCGCGGAGCAGGCACGCTTCGACGAATACGAAGAACAGATCCGCCAGGAATACGCCTTCGTCCCGCGTTGGCTGTTCCGCCGCAAACGCCGAGCGATCCTGCAAGGCTTTCTGGACCGGCCATCGATCTACAGCACGGTGCATTTCAAGCAAACGCTGGAACAGCGCGCCCGCGAAAATCTAAAGCAAGCGATCACAAGGACATAGAGCTCCACGTCATCGCATCATCATGCAGCGCACGTCACTGCGCTTTGGCGGTCTTGTCCTCGTCGCCGCACTTGTCATCGCCCCAAAGCCGACCCAGGCGGAACTTGCTTTCCTTGCAATCGGATTTCGCGGTAACCGGCGGAGCCGTGCGTGCGGTATGCGCGGCGAGCCGCGTTTGTTGCAGTTGCGCCAGCTTGGCGCGGATCTGCGGCATTGCCGCCAACGCCGCTTTTTCGCCTTCCAGGATGGCGTTGTTGCGCTGCTCGAAATCGGCCGGGCCGATCTCGTTGACCTTGGGCTTGATCACGATATCGGCGCGCGCCAGTTCCTGTTCGCCAAGCTTCTGACCCATGATGCCGATGGACTGATTGACGATGCCCAGCATGCTGCCGGGGCGGGTGCCCGGCGCCTTGGTGGAGATATCCACCGCAATCACGAAGTCCGCGCCCAGCTGACGCGCTGCGTCCACCGGTACCGGACTGACCACGCCGCCATCGACGAAGCTCGCCTTGCCGATCACCACGGGTTCGAACACGCCGGGAATGCTGCTGGATGCCCGTACCGCCTGGCCGGTGTTGCCGCGCACGAACACCGTGCGCTCGCCGGTTTCCAATTGCGTCGATACCGCGGCGAAAGGTTTCTTGAGTTTTTCGATAGGCCGCTTGCCGACCAGTTGGTTGACGTAGTCCTGCAGCTTTTGCCCTTGCACCAGGCCGCCGGAGAACAGGCGTACGTCGCGGATCTGCGTTTCGTCCAGCACAAACGCCTGCTGCTGCATCTGGAAGGCGTCCATGCCACTGGCGTACAGCGCGCCGACCACGCTGCCGGCGCTGGTGCCGGACACCACGACGGGCTGGATGCCATTGGCTTCCAGCATCTTGATCACGCCGATGTGCGCGAAACCCTTGGCCGCACCGCCACCCAGGGCGATACCGACGCGGATCTTCGGCGGCGGGGGCGGCGGTTGGACGGCAGCCGGCGGAGGTTCCGGGCGGGTGTTGTCGAAGCACGCGCTCAGCAGCAGGGTGAAGGTCAGCAACCAGAGCGGGCGGGCGCGGCGGAAGGCGGTCATATGCGGGGCAGGGCGAGTGGGGCAGGGCAGGCGATCAGCGGCGCAGCATACACGCCGCCGGCCCAACGACGTCCTACCCGCCGCCGCTTTGTGGGAGCGCCGTCCCGGCGCGAGCTTTTTGCGAGTTTTTTGGCCGCTGACCGAAGAGCTCGCGCTGGGACGGCGCTCCCACGACGAGAGTTTGCGCGGCGACCGACATACGGAAATCCCCATCTTCGAATGGTGGGGCGGCCAATACCGCAAAAACCCGGCACCTTCGGCCTGAACGGGACTTTCGGCCATTGCCCCGGGGTGTTGCTGTAATGCAACATTAACGTGCTAGCGCCGCCAGCGCCCCGACCACCCAACTCTCCGGATAGCCATCGCCATGTCTCAGCTCCGCTCCGCCGCCGTGCGGCCGCATCGCCTTGCCTTTGCCATCGCCGCACTGCTGCCCTTGGGCACCGCGTTCGCCCAGGAAACCCCGGCCGCGACCACCGAATCCCAGGAAGCTTCCACGCTGGATACCGTGCAGGTCACCGCACAGCGCAAAGTGGAAAACATCCAGGACGTGCCGGTGTCCATTTCCAGCGTCAGTGCCGAGAAGCTCGACGTATTGGGCTCGGGCGGTAGCGACGTGCGCTTCCTGTCCGCGCGCGTGCCCAGTTTGAATATCGAATCCTCCTACGGCCGCGCCTTCCCGCGCTTCTACATCCGCGGCCTGGGCAATACCGACTTCGATCTCAATGCATCGCAGCCGGTTTCGCTGATCTACGACGAAGTCGTGCAGGAAAGCCCGCTGCTGAAAGGCTTCCCGGTGTTCGACCTGGAACGCATCGAAGTATTGCGCGGCCCGCAGGGCACCTTGTTCGGCCGCAATACGCCGGCCGGCGTGGTGAAGTTCGAATCGGCCAAGCCAAGCCGCGAACTGACCGGCTACGGCCAGCTGTCCTACGGCACCGACAACATGTGGAACTTCGAAGGCGCCGTCGGTGGACCGTTGAGCGAACGCTGGTCCGCGCGCGTGTCGGCGTTGTACCAGCGCAAGGAAGACTGGGTGGACAACACCTACGCGGGACCCAGCGATGGTTTCGAAGGCTATGACGAATCCGCCGCGCGCGTGCAGTTCCTCTATGAAGGCGATGCGTTCGAAGCATTGTTGAATCTGCACAAGCGCCACCTCAACGGCACCGCGCGCTTGTTCCGCGCCAACATCATCGAACCGGGCAGCAATCGTTTCGTGGCCGGCTTCGACAAGGACAAGGTTTCCCTCGACGGCGTCAACTTCTCCGAGCTCGACACATGGGGCGGCAGCGCGCGCCTGCGTTGGGACCTGGGCGACTACAGCCTGCATTCGATCACCGGTTACGAAACCGCCGAATCGCTCAATCGCGGCGATATCGATGGCGGCTATGGCGCGGCATTCCTCGGCCCGGGCAACTCCGGTCCGGGCTTCATCCCGTTCGCCTCCGAATCGGCCGACGGCCTGCCGGACCACAAGCAGATCACCCAGGAATTCCGGCTGGAATCGGATTACAGCGGCAAGTTCAACTGGCAGGCGGGCGTCTTCTATTTCAAGGAAGACATCACCATCGACAGCTTCAACTACGACTCGCTGACGCCCGGCAATCCGCAGGCCGGCCATGCCGTGCAGGAGCAGGAAAACACCGCCTGGGCGGTATTCGCCTCGGGCGAATACGACGCCACCGACAAGCTCAAGCTGCGCGGCGGCGTGCGCTACACGCAGGACAAGAAGGACTTCTCAGCCAGCGTGCTGGAAGCGGCACCCTTCGGTGCGCCGGTGGGCGGGCCGTACGTGGTCAGCACCGACGTCGACGATGTCAGCTGGGACGCCAGCGCGGTGTATGCGTTCAACGACGACGTGAACTTCTATGGCCGCGTGGCCAAGGGCTTCCGTGCGCCTTCTGTCCAAGGCCGGTTGCTGTTTGCTGCCGCAGGCGCGCCCAATGGCGGCGTCTCCACCGCGGACTCGGAGGAAGTGATTTCCTATGAGATCGGCGTCAAGGCCGACCTGTGGGACAAGCGCGCTCGCGTCGGTTTCAATCTGTTCCGCTACAACGTGGACAACCAGCAGATCATCGCGGTCGGCGGCGGCTCCAACATCGCCACGTTGCTCAACGCCGACAAGAGCGTCGGCCAGGGCTTCGAGCTGGATCTGGAGGCCTACCTGACCGACAGCCTGCTGGTCACGTTGGGCAGCAGCTACAACGACACCGAAATCAAGGATGCCAACCTAGCCGTGCCTGGCTGTGGCGGCGGCTGCACCGTGACCGATCCGGCGGTGCCGGGAGGCTACTCGATCGACGGCAACCCGTTACCGCAGGCACCCAAGTGGGTGCACAACCTGACGGCGCGCTACGGCATTCCGATGGGCGAGGGCGCCGAGTTGTACGTCTACACCGACTGGGCTTATCGCAGCGAAGTGAACTTCTTCCTCTACGAGTCGCTGGAGTTCCGCGGCAAGTCTTCGCTGGAAGGCGGCCTGCGCATCGGCTACGGCTGGAACTACGGTGACTACGACGTGGCGTTGTTCGGCCGCAACATCACCGACCAGACCCGCATCGTGGGCGCCATCGACTTCAACAACCTGACCGGCTTCATCAACGAGCCGCGCAGCTACGGAATCGAGTTCACCGCCAAGTTCTGACAACCTTGTTCTGAGAACCTTTCACGATCCGTGGCGAGCGCAGCAGGATCGTGAACAAGTTTTGAGGCGTAGCAGCGGCCTGCCCATCCGGCAGGCCGCTTTTTTTTACTCCACCGGATAGGGCTCGCCTTCGAAAGTCTGCGCGTGATAGCCCTTGGCGCCCACTGCGACGGCCAAAGAGCTGCGCGGATCCTCGCCGGCACGCAGACAGGCCAGCACGTGGGCGAAGTCGTAGCGCGGCTTCCACCCCAGGACCTGCCGTGCCGCGTCGTTGACGTAGACGCGTTCGAGGCCCGGGAACATCCGCCAACCGCGGCGCGCGTACTCGGATTCATAGCCGGGGAAATGCCGCGCCACTACCGCTGGCGCATCGTCGCGCAACTGCTGCAGATCCTGTGGTGAGAACGGTGTCGTTGCGCTGATGATGAAGCGGCCGAAGCCGATATCGCCGGCGCGCTCGACCGCGAGCAGGTGCGCATCGACGACATCCTGCAGGTCCACGCGCCGGTACAGGAATTCGTTGGCCTTGACGTTGGCGTCGCTGAAGCTGTCGCGGATCAGCTTGCGGTCGTCGACTTCGGGGAAGAAGCGCGAAGTGCGCAACACCACGCACGGCAAACGCTGATTGCGATGGAACAGCTGGCACAGGTCTTCAGCTGCGCGCTTGGTTACGCCGTAGATGTTCTTCGCAACCGGAACCACGTCCTCGGTGATCCAGGCCGCCGGTGCGCCAGGCGGCGGCACCAGCGCATCGCCGTACAGACTGGTGGTGCTGGTGAAGACGAACGCGCCCACGCCGTTACGGATGGCCGCTTCCAGCAGATTGAGCGTGCCGCTGATGTTGGTGTCGACGAAGTCCTGCCGCGTACAGGTCGCCACGTGCGGCTTGTGCAGGGTGGCCGAGTGCAGCACCGCATCGACGCCGCGCATGCATCGGTCGACAAAGGCGGGATCGGTGATCGAGCCGACCAGGTCGGTATGCGCGGACGGCAGGATATCGATGCCGACCGCTTCGCGGCCGCGTGCGCGCAACGTGCGCATCAGTCCTTCGCCAAGATGTCCTGCGCTGCCGGTGACCAGGAACCGCATCCGCCACGTCCTTCGATGATCCAAGAAGCGGAGATTGTAGCTTCAGCCATCTGGTCTGCCATCGCGCGGCGGGAAGCGCCGCAAATCAAGATCTACGGTCCTTCGATGACTACCGTCGGCAGGTAATGGAGCACGGGCGCCGTTCTACGGCTTGGCGGGATACAGCGCGGTGCGGATCACGTCCAGCAGGTGTTCGTCCGGATCCTGTCGCTGCTCCCAGTACATCACTCCACCCAGTCCGCGTTGCTGCACAAAACGTGCTTTGGCCTTCAGCGCTTGCGGGTCGTCGTAGCTGATCAGCCGACGTTGTTTTTCGTTCCAGATCCAGGCGGCTTGCGCCTCCTCGTCCCAATAGCGGACAACGCCGGGTTTGCCGAGGTGGTCGCGTGCGATGTCCTGCCACGAAATGAAACCGCCATCGCTGCCGAAGCGCTGGTGCAATCCGTGCTCCTTTGGCGCGACATCGCCGAACGTGCGCCCATAGAACGCCAACCCGATATTGATCTTGCGCGGCGGCGTACCCGCCTCGATGAATTCGTCCACGGCCTGTTGCGTGGTGCGGCTGTCCGGCGATGCCGTACGCGACCGGTACAACGACGCATGGTGCCCGGTGGTAGGCGTCAGGCTGCCGTAGAAGTCGTAGGTCATCAGGTTGATCCAGTCGAGTATCCGCGCGATCTTCGCGATCTCCAGACCCTTGGCGGCCTCGCCGTCGGCCGCGGCAATGGTGAGCAGGTAGGTTCGCCCGCCGTTGGCCGCGCTCAAGCCATCCAGCTTTTCGCGCAGGACCGTAAGCAGCTGGGTGAAATTCTGCTTGTCCTCCGGCCGATAGCTGATGCCGGGGCCTGGGTGGGCCGGATACTCCCAGTCGATGTCCAGACCATCCAGGTCGTGCCGGCGCACCAGTTCCAAGGCGGTATCGGCGAAACGCGCGCGTGATGCGTCGGTGAGCGCGGCTTCGGAAAAATGGCCCGCGCCCCAACCGCCGATGGACAGCAGCACCTTCAGATCCGGATTGATTTTGCGCAAGGCCACCAGGCCGGCCAGTGAGCGCGCAGCAGTTTCTCCTGGCAGGAATACCTCATGCGCCGGATTGACCTGCGCGAATGCGAAATTGATCACGTCCAGTTTGTTCGCGCTGATCCTCGGCAAGGTGGGACCGTCGGCGACGTAGCCGATGACCCGGTAGTCGCCCGTCGCGATAGCGTCCTGCTTTCCCGCAAACGCGGACAGGTGGACAAGCATGGCGGCCAATGCCAATCCGACTGCGAGATATTTCCGTGACGCTTCCATCCGTTGCACACCTCATGCGATCGCGAGAGGCGACTATACGGCGCGGCGTCGGCGATGAATTGAGACGATGATCCGAAGAATCAGCAAATCAGTGCAGGCAAGTCATGCCTGCGCACCCTGTCAGGATTGCGGCGGTTCGCGCGGCGGGAAGCGCAGCACCACGCCGCGCGTTTCTTCTTCCTGTTCCAGGCGATGCCATAGCACCGGTACTTCATGCGGTGTCGGCAGCTCCAGCTCATCATTCGCCTTTGCGGCTTCTTCTTCCTCGATTTCCCAGCTGTAGCGCTTACGCGGAAGAGCAGGGTCGAGCTTGCGGAACAGCAAAGCCGCGATGAAGCCCGCCACGGCGCCGCCCATATGCGCCTGCCAGGACACGCCCGCTTCGCGCGGCAGCACCGTCAGCACCATGCCGCCGTAGAACAGGAACGCGATCATGCCGGCGGCGATCGCCGCACGGTCGCGGCGCAACAGGCCCAGCATGAAGATCATGAACATCAGGCCGTGGGTCAGGCCGCTGGCACCCAAGTGATGCGTGCCGGCATCGCCCAACAGCCACGGCCCCAATCCGGCGCCCAGCCATACCAACGGCAACGCGTACAGGGTCGCGCGCGGATACACGCTGCCGGCCAGCGTTCCCAGGATCAGCAGCGCGGTGGCATTGGCAGCGATGTGTTCGATCGACCCGTGCAGCAGCGGCGCGGTCAGGATGCCCAATAGGCCCTGCGGACTCATCGGCTCGATCGAGAAAGGACGCCAGTCGAAGCTGCCCTGCGCGGAAAACACCATGACCAGCAGCAGCACGAAGGCCAGACTGAGGTTCAGTGCCCACAGCAGACGGCGGCGATCATGCTGCCGCTGGGTTTCCGGGTCGAAAGCCGGGTGATCGGGATGATGGAGGTCCATGCACCAGCAATGGCGGCGCGGCCCCCGATTGCAAGGGTGGAAGCGGAGGTCGCCGCCCGGATAGACCATCCCGCCCGCGGGATATTCCCGCGGACGGTCGCGCCGGATCTCAGGGCCGTAGGATGGGTATCGCTGCGCTCAACCCATCCTACGAGGCTATTTCTGTTGCGGCCTAGCTCGAAACACCAGGCTTGGCCGGTCGCATCAAACTCAGGGCAATGGTCACGCCCAGAATCGCCACCACGCCCGCCAATGACCACAGCACCGGAATCTTGAAGACATCGATCAGCAGCATCTTGGTACCGATGAACACCAACACCACGGCCAAGCCGTAAGGCAGCAGGTGGAAGCGGTCCGCCATGCCCGCCAACAGAAAGAACATCGCGCGCAGGCCCAGCACCGCGAACACGTTGGAAGTCAGCACGATGAACGGATCCGAGGTGATCGCGAAGATCGCGGGAATGCTGTCCACCGCGAAGATCACATCGGTCACGCCGATCAACACCAGCACCACGAACAGCGGCGTGTACCAGCGCGCGCCGTCCTGCTTCACGCTCAGCGCATCGCCGTGATAGACCGGCGTGAGCCGCAGGTGACCGCGCATCCAGCGCAGTGCCGGATTGGCTTCTAGGTCAGGCTCCTTGCCCGCGGCGAACCACATCTTGATGCCGGTCAACAGCAGGAACGCGCCGAACAGGTAGAGCAACCAGTGGAACTTGGCCAGCAGCGCCGCACCGGCGAAGATCAACAAGCCGCGCAGCACGATGGCGCCCAGTACGCCGATCACCAGCACACGCTGGCGCTGCTCTTCGGGCACCGCGAAGTAGCTCATCAGCATCAGGAACACAAAGATGTTGTCGACCGCCAGCGATTTCTCCACCAGATAACCGGTGAGGAATTCCAGGCCGATCTTGCCAGCCATCGCAGCGCCGGCGGTTTCGTTCAAGTACCACCACAGTCCGGCATTGAACAGCAGTGCCAGGGCGATCCAGCCCAGGCTCCAGTACAACGCCTCCTTGAACGTCACTTTATGCGCGCCGCCGTGGCGCATCAGCACCAGGTCGGCCAACAAGGCCACCACCACCACGACGGCGAAGCCGCCCCATAACCACAGATTGCCGATCGTCTGCATCGCAACTCCATCGAAAACAAAGAGGAAAAAGCACGGGCCGCAGAGGCCGATGGGTGCTGATGGAACGGAGCGAGATTCCGGATTCCAGGGCAGACCTTCGCCATTGCGGCGAAGGTCTCGCTCACAGCCGCTTAACCGACTGCCGTGGGACCGGAGCAAGATGCTCGAAATGACGGCCTGCACGTTGGGAGCTACTCCCCTTCTGCAGCCATTCTCGCGGCGTAAGGCGGCAAGGTCAATCCGAAAGGTAAAATGGCCAGATGAATAGCCCACTTCCCGTTGTACGCCTCAAAAACGCCTGGCGCTCCAGCCACCCATGGATATTCCAGAAACTGGTGGAAAAGCCCGCCCAGAAACCCAAGCCAGGCAGCCTGGTCGATGTGGTCGGTGTCGATGGCGAGTGGATCGGCCGGGGTTTCTACAATGGCCATTCGCGCATCGCCGTGCGCATTCTGGAGACGCATCCCGAAATTCCGGTGGATGCCGGCTGGTTTTCGCGCAAGATCGCCGAAGCGGTTTCACTGCGCCGTGACGTATTGAAGCTCGACGCGGTCACCAACGCGTGGCGCGTGGTGCACGCCGAAGGCGATGGCCTGTCCGGCCTGGTCGTGGACCGCTATGACGACTTGCTGGTGGTGGAGTTCTTCAGCGCCGGCATGTTCCGTTACCGCGACTGGATCTTCGAGGCGTTGAACGAGCAGTTCCCCGGCGCGCGTTTCTACAGCTTCGCCGAAGAGCATGTGCAGAAGCAGGAAAGCTTCGACTACAAGCCGGTCAGCAGCGCCGGTACCGCGGCGCCAGCGCCCAGCATCATCAGCGAGAACGGCGTGAAGTTCCGCGCCGATCCGGCCGGCGCGCACAAGACCGGATTCTTCGCCGATCAGCGCGAGAACCGCGAATGGCTGTCGCACCAATGCAAGGATCAGCGCGTGTTGGACCTGTGCTGCAACACCGGCGGCTTCGCGGTGTACGCCAAGGTGCGCGGCGCGCAGGAAGTGGTGGGCGTGGACATCGATGAGGACGTCATCGAGATCGCCAAGGGCAACGCCAAGCTCAACGACGTCAAGCTGAAGTTCGTGCAGGCCGATATCTTTCCGTATCTGCGCGATGCGGCCAATCGTGGCGACCAATACGACGTGGTGATCCTGGACCCGGCCAAGATGACCCGCGACCGCGAGCAGGTCATCGCCGCGCTGAAGAAATACCTGGATATGAACAAGCTGGCGCTGGGCGTGGTGAAACCGGGCGGTTTGTTCGCCACGTTCTCCTGCACCGGTCTGGTCAGCGAGGAACAATTCCTGGACATGCTGCGCCGTGCCGCTTATTTCTCCGGCCGCACCATCCAGATCCTCAAGGTGTCAGGCGCCGGCGCCGACCATCCTTTCATGGCGCACGTGCAGGAATCGCGCTATCTGAAGGCGGTGTTTTGTCGCGTGGTGGATTAAGCAGCCCGTGTCGGCTCGTTGTAGGAGCGACGTAAGTCGCGATGAAGCTCTACTGGTAACGCCTCATCGCGACTCACGTCGCTCCTACATGTTTTTACAAAGGGAGAGACGCCTCAGCTTTCCGGCGACAGCTCGATGCAATCGAACTGGACGTTCGGATCGACATCGGCGTCGTAATCCACATCGTCGCGCTCGAAGCCGAACAACTTGAGGAACTCGTGCTTGTAGCTGGCGTAGTCGGTCAGCTGGAAGAGATTCTCGCTAGTCACCTGGGGCCACAGCGCCTTGCAGGTTTCCTGCACGTCGGCGCGCAGTTCCCAATCGTCCAGGCGCAGGCGATTTTTCTCGTCGGTCTCAGGCGGCTGGCCATCCGCGCGGTAAAGCCGCTCGCGGAACAGGCGGTCCAACTGTTCGATGGTGCCTTCGTGCAGGCCCTTTTCCTTCATGATCTTGAAGACCATGGAGATATAGAGCGGCATCACCGGAATGGCCGCGCTGGCCTGGGTTACCACCGATTTCAGCACGGCCACGTTCGCACCGCCGCCGATCTTGCGCAGGCGGGCATCCAGCCGTTGCGCGGTCTCATCCAGATCGACCTTGGCCCGGCCCAAAGCGCCGTGCCAATAGATCGGCCAGGTGATCTCGGTGCCGATATAGCTGAAAGCCGCGGTGCGCGCGCCCGGCGCCAGCGCATCGGCACGTTCCAACGCGTCGATCCACAATTCCCAGTCTTGCCCGCCCATGACGGTGACGGTGTCTTCGATCTCCTGCTCGGTGGCCGGTTCGATCGACGCCTGGATGATGGTGTCCTTGTTGGTGTCGATCGCGGTCGAACTGTACGGCGCGCCGATCGGCTTCAGTGCCGAGCGCTTCACTTCACCGCTGCCGGGCAGCTTGCGCACCGGCGAGGCCAACGAATAGATCACCAGGTCGACCTGGCCGCCCATTTCGTTCTTGATCAGCTCGATGGCCTTGGCGCGCGCTTCATCGGAAAACGCATCGCCGTTGATCGAACGGCTGTACAAGCCCTCGGCCTTGGCGAACTTGTCGAACGCGGCGGCGTTGTACCAGCCCGCGGTGCCTGGCTTCTTGTCGTTGCCGGGCTTTTCGAAGAACACGCCCAGCGTGTCGGCACCAAAACCGAACGCCGCGGTGATCCGCGCCGCCAGGCCATAGCCGCTGGAGGCACCGATCACCAGCACTTTCTTCGGCCCATCGCTGCGCACGCCATGCGCGCGGACAGCCGCGATCTGGTCGCGCACGTTGAGCTCGCAGCCGAGCGGATGAGTGGTGGTGCAGATGAAGCCACGGACCTTGGGATGAATGATCAACGTCGTTTTCTAGCTGTAATGTGCCTGCGCGGCATCTTAGTGCCCGCGGGCCGAGGAAAGAAGAGCGAAGGCCCGTGACGGCCGGCACAGCTGACATGGAAATCGGCGGGAGTGCGCATAGCCCGTTTCGTGCTTTTCAAAGAAGAAAAACGAAAAAGCGGGCCGAAGCCCGCTGTTTCATTACCGTTCGGTGCCGTTCGGCACGTGGCAAAGCTATGCGTCGGTGCCCTTCGCCAGCAGGCTGTGGCGGCGGCCATAAGCCAGATACGCCACCACGCCGATCGCGTTCCAGACCAGGAACCACACCTGCGTTTTCTGCGGCAGGCTCCAAAACAGATAGAGGCAGCCCAGGATGGCCACGGGGCCGACCACCCACGCCAGCGGCGTGCGGAACACGCGCTTGCGCTGCGGGTCGCGCTTGCGCAGCACCAGCAGGCAGACGGCGACCGCGATGAAGGCGGCCAAGGTGCCTGCATTGGCCAGCGCGGCGATCTCATCCAACCGCGCCACGCCCGCCAAGGCAGCCACCAGCACCGCGGTGAACAGAGTGATGGCCACCGGCGTACCGGTGCGAGCATTGACCAGGGACAGCGCGCGCGGCAGCAAGCCATCGCGCGACATCACGAAGAAGATGCGGCTTTGGCCGTACAGGAATGCCAGCAGCACCGTCGGCAGGGCGATCACGGCAGCGCCGGCCACGACCTTCGCAGCGGTGCCTTGGCCCAACTCGCGCATGATCAGCGCGAGCGGTTCCGCGCTCTGGCCGAATACCGTGTAGCTCAGCGCACCCACTGCCGCCAGCGCCACGACCATGTAGATCAATGTGCAGCCGACCATGGAGCCGACGATGCCGATCGACAGGTCGCGGCCCGGATTCTTGGTTTCTTCCGCGGCGGTGGAAATCGCATCGAAACCGTAGAAGGCGAAGAAGATGATCGCAGCCGCGGCCATCACCCCGCGTTCCACGCCATCGGCGCCCATCGATTTCGCAAAGCCGAACGGCATGAAGGGCTCAAGACGGGCGGCGTCGAAATGCGGCAGCGCAATGGCCACGAAGACCGCCAATGCGATCACCTTCACCACCACCAGGATGGCGTTGAGCGTGGCGCTTTCGCGGGTGCCGACGATCAACAGGCCGGCCACCACGAACACGATCAGCACGGCCGGCAGGTTGAGGAAGCCACCGGCATGTGGACCCGCCGTCAGCGCCAAGGGCAGATCGATGCCCACGCCCTTGAGGAAGCCGACCGCGTAACCGGACCAGCCCACCGCCACCGTGCTGACCACCAGCGAGTATTCGAGGATCAGGCTCCAGCCCACCACCCACGCTATCGCTTCGCCCAACACGGTGTAGCTGTAGGTGTAGGCGCTGCCGGCGGCCGGCATCATCGTGGCCATTTCCGCATAGGCCAATGCCGCGCACGCGCAGACGATGCCCGCCACGGCGAACGAAAGCAGCACCGCCGGGCCGGCCAGGTGGGCGCCCACGCCGATCAGCGTATAGATGCCGGTGCCGACGATGGCGCCGATGCCCAGGGCGATCAGGTGAGGCCAGCTCAGCGTGGGAACCAGGCGGCGTCCTTCTTCGTGGACGGTGATCCGGTCGATCGATTTACGCCTGAGCCAAGTCTGCATAGGTGCCTCGTGTCTAGCGGGTATAGAGGGCGCACATAGTGCGGGATCGGCCGAAGGGAAGCTATGTGCAGCCCAGCAAAGTCGCCACGGCCGCGCTGGCTGCGATCACCGCGAGGTTGGTGGATCAGACCGGGTCGGTACGCCGGAACCGCTGGTACACGCTGGGCCGGTTCAAGACGATAAAGGTGGAGATTCCCAGCAATGTGCCGTACGGGATGGAGAGGCAGGAAATACCGGCGATCACCATGCAGAACATCGGCGACTTGCGCTTTTTCAGGAACGAAGCGGTCAGGTACTTGGCAATCGCCACACTGGCACCGAACAGGAAGAACAAGCCGCCGAAGACCCCGAATATCCAGCCCACCATCTCGGGCGGGGCTTCCGACGCATCTTGGATGGCGCCCGACGAGAATGCGGCCCCCATTGCGATGCCGATGAATGCGTAGAGCAGGCCGAGCAACGAGAACAACCCGGTAATTACCGCAGAAATCAGGTAGCCCAACGACAGCAGCCGCAAGTGCTCCTCGTCGATGATCGATTGCTTCGCTTCGAAATCCGTCATGCGTGCTGCTCCATCAGGTGCTGGTCCATCAAATGCCGGTCCATCAAGTTCTGCTCCATCGAGTGTGTTCCCCATCGTGCGCATCCCCAGGTCGAGTCCGAAGGATGTTATCGGACCGGTCGCTTGTCTGCGCGACCTGGCGGCCATATCGCCGGGTTCGCTGTTTTTTGCCGCCCCGGCTCAGTCTGTGCGACCCGGCCCAGTACACTGTCCGGCATGGATAATCAGGCGCTACTTCTCATCTTGCTCGGCCTGGCGGCTGCCGCCGTCGTGCTGCTCATCGTGCTGTTGCTGCGGCGCCCCGAGGCGCGGCTGGAGCAGGCCTTGCGCGAAGAGCAGCGCAGCGGCCGCGGTGAATTGCGCGAACAACTGGACAGCCTGTCCCGGTTGCAGGAAACCCGTATCGAGGGCTTCGGCCGCAACCTGGCCGACCTGAGCGTGCGTACCGACCAACGCCTGGACGTGCTGCGCGACAGTCTGGCCGAAGATGCCCGCAAAGGACGGCTGGAAGCAGCCGAGTCGCAGCAGCGCTTCGCCGACGCCCTCGGCCAGCGTCTCAACGAGCTGACCCAACGCAACGAGCTGCGCATCGGTGAGATGCGGGCCACGCTGGAGGAGCGGCTCAAGTCGCTGCAGGCCGACAACACCGCCAAGCTCGAGCAGATGCGCCAGACGGTGGACGAAAAGCTCCACGCCACGCTGGAAACCCGCCTCACCGAAAGTTTCGGCAATGTCACCGCGATGCTGGCGCAGGTGCACCAAGGCCTGGGCGACATGAACAAGCTGGCGGCCGACGTGGGCGGCCTGCAGCGGGTGTTGAGCAACGTCAAATCGCGTGGCGTGTTCGGCGAGGTGCAGCTGGGCAATCTGTTGGAGCAGGTGTTCACCCCCGACCAGTACGCCGCCAACGTGGCCACCGTGCCCGGCAGCAACGAGCGGGTGGAGTTCGCGGTGCGTTTTCCAGGCTCCTCCACCGACTCGGCGGTGTGGTTGCCGATCGACGCCAAGTTTCCGCGCGAAGACTACGAGCGACTGCTCGATGCGCAAGAGCGTGCCGATGCGGAGGCTGTGCGCTTGGCCGGCGATGCGCTGGAGCGCGCGATCAAGAAGCAGGCACAGGAAATCCGCAAGTACGTGGCCGCACCGCACACCACCGAGTTCGCGATCATGTTCCTGCCCACCGAAGGCCTGTACGCCGAAGTGTTGCGCCGCCCCGGATTGTTCGAAGCCATGCAGCGCGACCACCGCATCACGCTGGCCGGTCCGACGACATTGCTGGCATTGCTGACCAGCCTGCAGGTCGGCTTCCGCACGGTCGCCATCGAGAAGCGCTCGGCCGAGGTCTGGCGCATCTTGGGCGCGGCAAAGAGCGAATTCGGCAAGTTCGGCGACGTGCTCGATTCGGTCAAGAACAAGCTGGAACAAGCCAGCAAGCAGATCGACAACACCGGCGTGCGCACCCGCGCCATCGCCCGCACCCTGCGCGAAGTGGAAACACTGCCAGGAGAGGACGCCGAAAAGCTGCTGGGCACCTCCGCCGACAACGACGATTCGGAATAGCGCTGCGTCCCAATTCACGTGTAGGAGCGACGTGAGTCGCGACCACAAATCAAAAGCTCCTTAGACACGGATCAACGCAGATAAACGCGGATAAAAAAGCGTTTAAAGCCTTCAATGCTTTATCTGCTTCTTTCCACGTTAATCCGTGTCAAAAGCTTGGCTGTTCTTCCCGCCGCGACGCACCGATGCTGGCACGCCTGCGCCACAAAACAAAACCGGCGCCTGGGCGCCGGTTTGCTGTTCGTACTTCATGCGCATGATTGCGCCCCCGAGATCAGGGACCCGGTGTGGAGATATCCGGCATCGGCATGGCATCGACCGGCACGGTCGGGTTGTTTTCATCCAACAGATAGTCGGGCAGCGAATCGTCGGTATCGCCCTGCTTGCTGCCTTCGATCTGATATGCGCGCCGCTGCATCCACGAATCGCGCACCAGCGTGTAGTCGTCAACGGCGCCGTTGCGCAGACTGTCCAGCGATAGCAATTGCGCTCGCGTGTCCACCAGGTTCAGGCCTTGCAGGAAAATGCGGGTCTTGTCGTCTTCGATCTGCCGCACCGGGCTGAGCGGCATGTCGCCGGCCAGGCCCAGCACATCGCGCACGGTGCGCGGGCCGAACAGCGGCAGTTCCACGTATCGCGAACGGCGCCAGCCCCATACGCCCAAGGTCTGTCCAAAATCCTCGCGTCCGCGTGGCAGTTTGGCATCGGTGGCCGGATCGAACAGGCCGCCGATGCCCAGCGTCGAATTCAACACGAAACGGCCCAACGTCTGCCCCGCGGCCTTCGGCTTGCCCTGCAGCAGCTGGTTGACCATGGTCAACGGCTGGCCCAGGTTGTCGAAGAAATTGCTGACGCCCAGGCGAATCGGGCGCGGTACCGCTTCAACGTAGGCGCGCGCCAGCGGTTTTGCCACCGTGCGGTCGACCGCGTTGTTGAAGGCATGCACCTTGCGGTTGTACTTCTCCCACGGATCGTAGGTGTTGGGCAGTTGTGCCGCAGCAGGCAGGGTGGGATCGGCTACCGGGTCGTAGGGTTCCTGGCCGTAGATGGCAGCGAAATCCTGCTCCGCGGAGGTATCGCCACCGGTGGCGGGCGCTTCTGCCGGGGTAGCTGGATCCGTTGGCGCCGGCGCGGGCGTTTCGCTGGCAACCGGCTCGGCTTTCGCGGCGGGTATGGCGTTGATGACCACCGGCTCGGCCGGTGGTGCGGACGATGCGGCAGGCGGCGCGGAAGCGCAGGCCGAAGCCAACGCCGCGAGCAGAACAACAGTACTGATACGAAACAGGTTCATCCTGGTTCCTTGGACTGACATGGGGGTACTGCTACGCGTGGGGGGTACCGCTATGCGGGATAGTCCAGCGCCGGCGTCAAGCGATAGGCCGCCCGCAGATCGGCCAGGCCCGCGGGCTCGCCATCGATCTGCGGAGAGACGCCGGTAGCGCGCAGGCGCGCGGCGAGTTCAGCCAACAATGCCAGTCCGGCGCTATCGACGGTAGTGACTTTGGTCAGGACGAAGCGTTGCGTCCCCGGCAACGCCGCCGAGGCCTGCCGCCACAGAACGGTGGCGGCAGCGCGATCCAGCGCGCCGGTGAACAACAGCGCGCTGCCGTCGCGGCTCACGCCAGCGTCAGTTGACGTCGCCACTGACCTGCATCCTGCCGGCGCGCAGGTCGGCGGCGACCTGCGGAATGGATTTCTGCCGCAGCGGCGCATCGAACTGGTTGCGGAAGGTCTGCACGAACGACACGCCTTCCACCATCACGTCGAAGACCTTCCATTTGCCGCCGACCTGGCGCAACAGATAGTCGACCGGTACCGGATCGCCATCCGGCCGGATCATTTCGCTGGCCACCTTCACGCCGCGGCCGCCGGGCAGGGCGGTTTCCGACTTCACCCGCACCTTCAGGCGCGTATTGAAGTCCAGCAACGCCGAACCGTAGCGGGTCATCAGGCTGTCGCTCAGGGCGTCGGCGAACAGTTTGACGTCCGCATCCGAGGCGCCGCGACCATGCATGCCCAGTACCAACCGTGCGGCGTAGTCGCGGTCGAACAGCGTGTTGAATTCGCTGGAAACGTACTCGCGCAGTGCGGTCGGGTTGCCTTTGAACTCGGCCCGGCGTTGTTCCAGCGTGGTCAGGATGCGGGTGCTGCTGGCCAACACCAGCTGGCTGGCGGCGCTGGGCGCGGCTTGCGTCCGCGCGGCCTGCGCGAAGACAGGGGTGGGAGCGGCGACGGCCATCAGGGCCGAGGCGAGCACAACGGACAAAAGGGAATGCTTCATAAGAGGCCTCAAGGCTGGGGGACTTCTTCAGAGGGAGCAGGGGGTGGCGTCGCTTCACCGGTGTTGCCGGTGTTAGTGTTGCCGCCGCCGCTGAACATGTACTTGCCGGCCAGTTGCAGCAGATCGACCGCTGGCTGGGTAAAGGCGATCTCATCGCCGGGTTTCAGCACTTCCGGATCGCCGCCCGGCGACAGCCCGATGTAGTTTTCGCCCAACAGACCGCTGGTGAAGATGCCGGCGGAAGTGTCGCCGGGCAGGTCCTTGTAGCGGCTGTCGATGGAAAGGGTGACGACCGAATCGAACTTGACCGGATCCAGCTGGATGTCGGCCACTTGTCCGATCACCACGCCGCCGATCTTCACCGGTGCCTGCGCGCGCAGTTGCCCCAAATTGGTGAAGCGCGCTTTCAGTTCGTAGCTGCCGCCGCCAAAACCGAAGCGTTGGTTGGTGGAAGCCAGCGCCAGCACCAGCAGCGAGGCCAGGGATAGCAATAGGAATGCGCCGACGGCGAATTCTAGACGGGGTCCGCGGATGGACATGGCATTAACTCCGGAACAGCAAAGCGGAAAGAACGAAATTGAACATCAGCACCAGCAGCGAGGCATTGACCACCGCGCGGGTGGTTGCCACCGAGGTGCCTTCGATAGTGGGTTCGGCATGGAAACCTACGTAAGCGGCAACCAGTGCAGCGGTGCCGCCGAACACGGCCGACTTCAGCAGCGCCACGCCAAAGTCGTCCCAGAAGTCCACGCTGTTGCGCAGCGCCGACCAGAATGTGCCGTTGTCCAGGCCCAATACGTGCACAGCTTCGAAGTAGCTGGCGCTGATCGCCAGGCTGCAGAAAAAGCCGGTGAGCAGCGGCACTGTCAGCACCGCGGCCCAGAAGCGCGGCGCCACCGCCTTGGCAACCGGGTCGATGGCCATCAGTTCCAGCGCCTTGATCTGGTCGGTGGCGCGCATCAGCCCCAGTTCGGCAGCGATCGAGCTGCCGGCGCGACCGATGAACAGCAGCGCCGTCAGCACCGGACCTAGCTCGCGATACAGGGACAGACCCAACAGCGTCGATAGCGCATCCGATGCACCAAAAGTGGTTAGCGTGCGATAGCCCTGCAGCGTCAGCACCAGACCCACGAAGGCGCCACCGACCGCGATGATCGGCAGTGAGCGCCCACCGATCTTGTAGATCTCGCGGGTCAACTCGGCAAAAAAATCACCGGTAGGCTTGGAAGCGCGGAAAACCGACAGCGAAAACAACCCGGCGCGGCCCAGCGAGCGAGTGGCAGCAATGAAAGGCATCAGGCGGTGCCTCCGGCGGGAATGGGGAATAGGGAATGGGGAATGGAAAAAACATCGACCGCATCAAGCAGCGGACGCGGCCCCACGGAATGCTGTCCGGCCTTAGTAGGTTCCGGCGCAACACCGATTCCCGATTCCCGGCTCCCTGTTACCCGCTTCATACCGCCTCCGTCCGTTTGACCGTATCGAAAGCGATCGGTCCATCCGGCTCGCCTCGCAGGAACTGCCGCACCAACGGATCGGCAGTGTTCTCCAGTTCGGCAGGCGTACCGGCAAATACCAGGCGGCCATTGGCGATGACCACCGCCTGATCGGCGATGGGCAGAGTTTCGTGGACGTGATGGGTCACGATGATGCTGGTCAGCCCCAAGGTGTCGTTGAGGCGCTGGATCAGGCTCATGATCACGCCGCTGGCGATCGGGTCCAACCCGGTCAGCGGTTCGTCGTAGAGCATCAGCGGCGGATCCAATGCCAGTGCCCGGGCAAGCGCGACGCGGCGGGCCATGCCGCCGGAAAGCTCGCGAGGATACAAGTCGGCCGCGGCCCGCAACCCGACCGCGTTGAGCTTGAATTCGACGATGCGCCGAATCAGTGCGTCCGCCATCTTGGTGTGAGTACGCAATGGCAACGCGACGTTGTCGGCTACCGACAAGTCGGTCAGCAAGCCATTGCCTTGCAACAGCACGCCAACGCTTTTGCGCATCTCCAGCAGAGGGCGGCTTTGCTGCGGCACGGCTTTGCCGAACACTTCCACCGTGCCGCTGGTAGGCAGGAGTTCTCCGGTCAGCGCCGCCAACAGTGTCGACTTACCGCTGCCGCTCGGGCCCAGGATCGCAGTGATGCTGCCTGCGGGCGCCGCAAAGGCGATATCGCGCAGAATCGTGCGACCGCCGCGGTCGAGGCGGACGCCGGAGAGGCGAACGGCGGAGTTGTCGGGAGACGTCATGGTCACGGTTCTGGGTTTAACGGAAAAACAACGGGTTAGCTTCGCGGCTAGCGCCTGAACAAAACCTGCACCGAAGAGTTTGATTATTCTTTAAATCGGCGAAAGTCATTCGTGTGATTCGACGTTTCACGTGACTCGCCAAGTCGCGGGCGACCTCTGACGTGTGTTTACCGTCTCGCGCCGCCGCTTTTACAAAGCTGGTTCTGCACCGTACTTTTTTTGTCAGCAGTTCCTTATCAGCTAGTCGTCTGTCACCTCGCATGCGGATGACGCTTTAGTCGCCGAGGACCGCCAACGGGCCCGCGAGGGTTACCACGCCCAAGTCTCTGCAATTGCGACAAGGCTGCGGCATCATGGCCGGATGCAGGGGCGCCCCCAAGATTTCCGTCTTTATCCTTCCAACGATCTCGATGTGCTGGCTGCCGTGCTGGCCAGCGGGCTGCGCGGCCGCGCGGATGACTGGTGGCGGCAGGAAGTGGTGCTGGTGCCGCAGTTCTCGATGCGGCGCTGGCTGCAGCAGGCGCTGGCGGAACGGCTTGGCATCTGCGCCAACGTGAGTTTCCTGACCCCGGGTGAGTTCGTCGACCTGGCCTTGGACGCCAACCTGGGCGAGGCCCCGCGCGGCGACCGACTGATGCCGGAAACGCTGCGCTGGCATCTGCTGCGCGAATTGGAGATCGATCCGCCGGCCGAGTTCGCTGGCTTCGCCGCCCATGCCGATCCGCGTTACCGCTGGTCGCTGGCGGGCGCCTTGGCCGACAGCTTCGAGAAATACCAAGCCTGGCGCCGCGACCTGTTGTTGACTTGGGAGCGCCGCGCGCTGCGTGACGATGCCCAGGCCACGTTGTGGCACCGGATCGGTCGCGGCCGCCAACATCGCGCGCGCCGCATCGGCGAATACCTGCAACGGTTCGGCCCGGAAGGTGCGCAGGCGCCGGTTGGACTGCCGCCGCGGCTATTCGTATTCGCCTGCCAGAACATCTCGCCCGATGTGTTGCAGGTGATCGCCAGCCAGGCGCGCGCGGGTGAACAGCATTTCTTCCTGCACACGCCATCGCGGGTCTATTGGGGCGACCTGTCGCGCTGGGCCGCCGATTACCGGCCCGATCAGGACGATCGCTTCGGCGGCGAAAATCCATTGCTCGCCGCGTGGGGCCAGGCCGGCCGCGATTTCATCGCCGCCTTGGGCGGTGGCGAAACGGTGCGCGCACGCTTCGAAGCGCCGGCTTTCAGCGAGCCCTACAGCGATCAGCTACTGGGCCGCATCCAAGCCGATGTATTGGAAAACCGTGCACCGTTGGCTGCCACAGCGGACGACGGCAGCTGGCCGCGTGCGCAAGTCGCGACCGACGACACCAGCCTGCAATTCCATGCTTGCCATACGCGCCTGCGCGAAGTGCAGGTGCTGCACGACCAACTGCGGGCCTTGCTGGAACAGGAAGCGCCCGCGGGCCGCGAGCGCCTCAATCCGCGCGACATCGCGGTACTGATGCCGGACGTGGATGCGTACGCGCCACATGTGGAGGCGGTGTTCGGCGGCGCGCTGGGCAGCCCGCGCGAACTGCCTTTCACCATCGCCGATACCAGTCCGCTGGCCACCGCCGCTGTGGCGGAGGCCTTTCTGCGTTTGTTGAAGTTGCCGCTGCAGCCGTTGACCTTGCCGGACCTGATCGATCTGCTGGCAGTGCCGGCATTGGCCCAGCGTTTCGATATCGAAGACGCCGACCGCGCACGTTTGCAGGATTGGTTGCAGACAGCTGGCGCACGCTGGGGCCTGGATGGCGCTGATCGCGCGCGCCATCTGGTCTCGTCGGATTCGTCCGCGCAGGAAAATGTATCCCTTCAGCCGCGGGCCGAGCCGAACGACTACACCTTCGAATTCGCCGTGGATCGATTGCTGTTGGGCATGGCCAGTGGCGATGACGAACTGATTGGCGACCTCTCAGGACAAGCGGTCGCGCCGTGGCCGGAACTGGAAGGCCAGGCCACCGAATCGCTGGACGCATTGGTGCGCCTGCTGGCTGCGCTGCGCAGCTTCGGTGCGCGACTGCAGGGGCCGCACACACCGAAGCAATGGTCCGACCACCTGGCGGAATTGCTGGTGGCGGTTTTCGCCGCCGAGCCGCGCGAAGACAGCGAGCGCGCAGTGCTGGAACGTCTGCACAAGACGGTTGCCGATTTCGCCGACAGCGCGGCGCTGGCCGATTTCGACAGCCCGGTGGCGCATCGCGTGGTGCTGGATCATTTCCAGGCCGAGCTGGCCGGCAGCGATGCGCGTGCGCCGTTCCTTTCCGGCGGAGTCTGTTTTGGACGGATGGTGCCGATGCGGCTGATCCCGTTCCGCGTGATCTGTCTATTGGGCATGGAAGAAGCTGCGTTTCCGGGGCGCGACGGACGCGACCCGGTCAACCGCATCAATCAGGCGCTGGAAAGCAGCGATCGCCGCGTTGGCGACCCTTCGCGGCGCGATGCCGACCGCTATCTGTTCCTGCAGCTGTTTTCGTCGGCCAGCCGCGCTTTCTATGTCAGCTGGGTCGGCATGGACGCGCGCGACGGCAGCCGGCGCGAGCCGTCGGTGCTGGTATCGGAACTGTTGGACACCGCGGCGCGTTACCACTGCGGCGATGCGGAAGCGGTGCGCGAACAACTGGTGGTGCGGCACGCATTGCAGCCGTTTTCGCCCGCGGCCTTCGGCGCGGCGCTGCCGGAAGAAATCCAAGGCGATGCGCGCCGTTTCAGCTTCGATGCGCGCTGGCATCCGGCCGCGGGCGCCGATACCGGTACCGGCCGCGCCGAGCGGGAAAAATTCGCAACCGTCCTGGCGTCGCGCGACGAGACGGCGGGGAAAACCATTCTTTCGCTGGCACAACTGCGCGATGCGCTGATGCGGCCGCATGCGTTCTATCTCCAGGCCGGCTTGGGATTGCGCCTACCGGAAGAAGAAGCGCCGCCACAGGAACACGAACCTTTCGGCATGCCGGACGCACTGAGTCGTCATGGACTTCGGCAGGTGGTCTTCAATGCTTGGCGCCATGCGGGTGCAGCACCAGAACTTCCATCGCTGCAAATCGAATTGCTGGCGCGTGGATTATTGGCACCGGGCGCGGACGGCCGTGCCGTGCTGCGAAGCATCGCCGAAGAAGTGGCGCCGTTTGCCGAAGCGGCGATCGACGCGGGCTTTTCCGGCGACGGCGAGGCGCTGCCATTCGAACTGTCATGGGACGACGGCGTGGCCGGGAAACACACGCTGGCCGGAACCCTGGAACACCTGCATGGCAATCGCCTGTTTCGCGCCGCGCTCAATCCTGCCGGCCGTCACGGCGGCCACGCACTGCGGCACGGATTGGATTGGCTGGTGGCTTCCACGCAGGGCTTGGCGTTGAATGAGTTGTCGGTGGAAAAGAAGGACGCGCCGCCGCGCATCGTGGTGCGCGAACCGTTGCCTGCGCAGCAAGCGCGCGCGGCCTTGCAGGCGTTGATTGCGTTGCGTCATCGCGCCGCGCGTTTCCCGCTGTATTTCCTGCCCAAGAGCAGCCACGCCTGGTGGTCGATGGCGCAACAGGATCCCGAGCGCGCCCTGGATGAAGCGCAAAAGATCTGGGGTGGCGGCGAAGGCGGCTTTGATGAGCTTCGCTTCGGCGGGCCCGGCGAGGCGCAAGCCGCCACCCAGATCGCGTTGCGCGGGCGCGACCCGTTCGTGGACGGCGACGTCGACGCACGCGACGCGTTCGAGCTGCTGTCGCATTGCATCTTCAGCGCGGTGGAGCAGGGCCAACCCTTCGATGCGGAGATGTTGCCGTGAGCGACGCCGTATTCGACACCGATCTGCATGCACGCAGCCTGGTCGAAGCCAGCGCGGGCACCGGCAAGACCTATGCGCTGGCGGGATTGTTCGCGCGCGCGGTGATCGTCGACCGACTGCGCGTGCCGCAGATCCTGGCGGTGACCTATACCGTCGCCGCCACCCAGGAACTGCGCGAACGCGTGCGCCTGCGGTTGCGGCAGGCGGTGGAGTTGGCCGATGCCTGGAACGACGCCGATCCAGAAACGCGGGAAGGCGATGCACCGGAAACCGCGATGCTGCGCCGATTGCTGCATCAGTCCTTGTCGAGCGAGCCACGCGAATCGATACCCGCGCTGCGTCAGCGCCTGGCCAGGGCACTGCGCGAAATGGATCTGGCCGCCATCGCCACCATTCACGGTTTCTGCCAGCGCGTCCTGCGCGAACACGCACTGGACACGCGCCAGCCGTTGATCGCTTCGGAGCTGGAAACCGCTGATACCGCCGCTCGCGAGCGCCTGGCCGCGGATTTGTGGCGGGTGATTTCGCGCGATGCCGATGGCGCCGACTTCCTGCACCGTCAGTTCGGCCGGGTCGGCGATCTTTCCCGTGCACTGCGCGATCTGTTGGCGCCGGAGCCATTGCGGCCGCCGCCACCGCCTGTTTTGACCGATCCGCGTCCTGCGCTGGCGCAAGCCTGGCAGCACGTCTGCGAATCATTCACCGTCCATGGCGAGCCTGCCTGCGAAGCCGTCGGCAACGCCATCGCCGATGCCGTGCTCAAGGCCAACGAGTACAAGGCGGATCATGTCGCCTCGCTTTGGCAATGGCTGAGGAAAGCAGTGGCTTCGCCCAGCCCGCCTTCCACCGCGCATCCCAAGTTGCACAAATACCTGCCTGCCGTGTTGGAAAAAGGCACGCTCAAGGCCAAAGCGGGGAAGACGCCGCAGTCGCCGTTGTTCGCCACTTTCGAGCCCGTCATCGAGGCGCTGACCGCGCTGGAACTTTGGCAGGAAGCGCGCGACCTGCAACGGTTGCACGGCTTGCGTGCCGATGCGCGGCGCCGTGAACGCGCACGCAAGGAGGCCTTCAACGTCCGCGACTACGACGATCTGATCGGCGAACTGCACGAGGCGGTTACCGGCGATCACAGTTCGGATAGCGCATCGGTCAACCTGATCGGCGCTTTGCGCGAGCAGTTCCCTTGCGTGCTGGTGGACGAGTTCCAGGATACCGATGCGCGTCAGTGGGAAATCTTTGCGCGCTTGTTCGGCGAAGGCAGCCTGGTGCTGGTAGGCGATCCCAAGCAGGCGATCTACCGGTTCCGCGGCGGCGACGTGAATACCTACGTGGCCGCGGCCAAGACGGCGCAGCAGGGTGCCACGCTGGACCGCAACTTCCGCTCGCGGCCTTGCGTGATCCGCGCCGTCAACACGTTGTTCGAGAGCGTCCCTTCAAGCACCTTGGGCGAGGGCATCGATTTCCTGCCCACGCAACCCGGCGGCAATGCGCTGGATACGGATTTCCTGCTGGAAGGACAAGCCGCACCGGCCATCCACTTCCACGTCGTGCCGCCATCGGAGAATGGCAAGGACTACACCAAACCGGTTTCGGTGCGCCTGGCGGCAGAACTCTGCGCCGATGCCATTCTGCAGCGCCTGCAACAAGCCCAGGCGGGACGCGCACTGATCAAGGACCGCCTGAGCAAGACCATGCGTCCTTTGCAGCCGCGCGATGTCGCGGTGCTGGTGCGCGATCACCGCCAAGCGGCCGCGGTGCGCCACGCGCTGTCGTTGCGCGGCGTTCCCGCGGTGGCTTCCGGGCGGGAAAGCCTTTATCAAAGCGAAGAAGCGCAGGACCTGCTCACACTGTTGCTGGCATTGCGCGCACCCGGCGACGACCGCCGTCTTCGCGCCGCGTTGGCTACTCCATTGCTGGGCTGGGATGCCGCGCGCATTGCGGTGCTGGATGAGGAAGGCGATCTGTTGCGGCAATGGCAGCAATCGCTGGTGAGCTGGCGTTCGCGCTGGGAGCGGCATGGGCCACAAGCGATGCTGGCCGAAGTGCTGGCAGCCAATGCCGAACGTTTGTTGGGACAGGCCGGTGGCGAACGTCGGCTGACCAACTATCTGCAACTGGGCGAACTGATGCAGTCCGCAGCCGGCCGCAATCTCGGCACGCAAGGACAATTGGACGCACTGCGCTACGACATCGTGCACGCCGACGGCGACGACGAAGCGCAGCAACCGCGCTTGGAATCCGATGCCGGGCGCGTGCAGATCCTGACCTTGCACAAGAGCAAGGGCCTGGAATTTCCGCTGGTCTATCTGCCTTTCGTGGGCATCGGCCGGCAGGAGAAGATCAACGGCCTGGCCATGTATACCGATGACAGCGGACAGCGTGTGCGGCAATGGCCGACGGCGCAGGCGTTCGATGGCGCGCCCGCCTGGAGCGACGCCAAGCAGGCGCATCTGGATGAGGAAAGCGCCGAGGACATGCGGCTGCTGTATGTCGGCCTGACCCGCGCCAGCGAAGCGCTGTGGCTGTGTGCCGGCCCGCTGTCGCAACATCGCAACGCCTCATTGCATCGCCTGCTGCAAGCGCCGGTGCCCTCGCCGGAAATGCTGGCGGCCTTGGGCAACGCCGTTGTCGCAAGTAGCGGCTTGCCATCGATGGAGCAGCCAGGGCGCTTGCCTTCGGCGCCGGTATTGGCCGTGCCTGCGCCGCGCAGTGCTCAGCGCAGATTGCATCGAGATTGGTGGATCCACAGTTTCAGCCAACTGCACAAGCAACAATCGCATGGCGCCAGCGCGATGATCGAAGCGCGCCCGGCGGATGACGAAGTGCCGTCGGCCATCGCGCCGCCGCGACCGCGTCAGTTCGGCGGTTCGCGTTTCGGCAATACCTTGCATTACGCGCTGGAACGCGTCGACTTTGCCGCCTGGCGCGGACACCGCAGCGAATCGCCGCCACAAGGACAGATTCAACCGCTGATCGATGCGCTGAACAGCCAGGGCTATCCGGAAAAGCAGCACGAAGCCGGTATCCGCGAGCTGACGCCGCTAATCTCCAGCACGCTCAACACGCCCATGCTTGAAGGCGTCCGCCTGTGCGATCTGCCGCCGGAAGCGCGTATCGCCGAGCTGGAATTTCACCTGGCCTTGCGCGGCGCCACCACGCTGGCCTTCCTGGATCTGTTGCACCAGTACGGCTTGGCCACGGATCGCCAGGATTTCGGCGTGTGGACGCAGCTCGTTGGATTATTGAACGGCAAGATCGACCTGACCTACCGTCACGCCGGCCGCGTCTACGTGATGGATTACAAATCCAACGATCTGCCCGCCTACGATCCAGAAACACTGCAACAGACCATGGCTTCCAGTGAATACGATCTGCAGGCGTTGCTTTACACATTGGCAGTGCATCGCTGGATGCAGTTGCGCCTGGGCGAGGCCTACGACTACGACCGCGATTTCGGCGGTGTGCGCTATGTCTTCTGCCGCGGATTGGATGGTGCCGATCCCGCGCGCGGCGTATTCGTCCCGCAGTTTCCGCGCGCGTTGGTCGAAGCGGTGGACGCGCTGCTGGTGCCGTCGCTGGAGGTCGCCGCATGAGCGCGACGATCTCCTTGTCCAGCTTCAGCGACCGCCTGCGCGCCGTCGACCTGGCGTTGGCCGACACGCTGCGCCGGCTGGATCCACACACCGACGAGCGCGTGCTGCTGGGCACCGCACTGGCGTCGCTGGCGGTCAGCGCCGGCCATGCCGCCTTCGATCCCGCGCGCCCGCAGTGGTTGCTGGGGCATGTGGAAGATTTGCCGGACGCAAACGAATGGATCGCCGCGTGGCGCGCCTCGCCATGGGTAAGCGAACCGGCGCGGGAAGACATCGCCAACCCGGCAGCACCGCTCGTGCTGGAAAACGGATTGCTGTATCTGCGCCGCTACCGCGAATACGAACGCGCACTCGCCGCCGGCTTGAAACGCCTGGCCGCGCAATCGCGGGACGATACCGATCTTGCCACCGTGCGGCCTTTGTTTGCCGAACTGTTCCCGCAAGCGGAACAGGGCGATCGGCAAGCGCGGGCGGCGGCATTGTCGCTGGTGCAGTCGTTGCTGCTGATCACAGGCGGCCCCGGCACCGGCAAGACCACCACCATCGCGCGCCTGCTGTTGTTACTGATCGCGCAGGCGGATCAGCGAGGCGCGCCGCCGCGTATCGCACTGGCCGCGCCCACCGGACGCGCCGCCGATCGCATGTCGGAAAGCCTGCATGCCGCCTTGGCGAAACTGGACCAACTGTCCAGCCTGCGCCCCGAGTGGCGCGCGGCATTGCCCGAGCGGGCCAGCACCTTGCACCGCCTGCTCGGCAGCCGGCCCGGCAGCCCCCGTTTCCGCCACGATGCCAGCCAGCCGTTGCCATTCGACGTGATCGTGGTGGACGAGGCTTCGATGGTCGACCTGCCGTTGATGGCCAAACTGGTCGACGCCGTACCCAACGGCGCACGGCTCATCCTGTTGGGCGATCGCGACCAATTGCCTTCCGTGGAAGCCGGCGACGTACTGGCGGCGATCGGCGACGCCGCGGGTGATGGGGATGCACTGCCGGAAGCATTGGCAACGCGATTGGCGCCGCTCCTCGGAAGCCCTGGTTGTGGGAGCGACGGCTTTCAACAGCCGAATGGCTGGTCAAGTCGCGACAGCGATCCCAATGCAGAGATCAAAGCCAAGCAAGCCGACCTTTTCTCCGATGATGTCGACAGTCATTCCGACACTACGGTCGCGACTTACATCGCTCCCACAAGCAACGAGTGCTCTCTCTTGGGCCACCGCGTCCAACTGCAACGCGGCTACCGTCAATCCGAGGATCTCGACCTGGCGCCGCTGGCCGATGCCGTACGCAACGGCGACGCGGACACCGCCTTGTCGCTGCTGCGCAGCCAATCCCTGCGCGGCGTCGATTTCCACGAAGACGCCATCGGCCCACTGGCGCCCGCCACCCGTCAATCGCTGCTGGCGCATTGGCGCGGCATGGCGTCGGAAACCGATCCGGCGGCCGCACTGGCTTCTGCAGGCCACCTTCGTTTGCTGACCGCCCTGCGCGAGGGCCCGCAAGGCGCCGCCACATTGAACGCGCAAATCGAAGAGGCCCTGGCGGGCGTTCACCGCGAGGTCTATTTCCATGGGCGCCTGCTGCTGATCACCGAAAACAGCTATCGGCATGGCCTGTTCAATGGCGATGTCGGTATCTGCCTGCGCCAACCCGACGGTGCCACCGCGGTGTTCTTCCCCGGCGGCGGCGAAGGCGTGCGCGGTTTCCACCCCGCCGCCTTGCCCGCGCACCTCAGCGCGTTTGCGCTCACCGTGCACAAGGCGCAAGGCTCCGAGTTCGATCAGGCCTGGGTGGTGCTGCCACGCCAGGACGCCCGCACGCTGACGCGCGAACTGCTCTACACCGCCATCACCCGCGCCCGCCGGCAAGTGCACCTGTTCGCCAGCGAAGACATCCTGCGCGCGACCCTGTCCCGCCAAGCACAACGCGTCGCCGGGCTAACCGAAAGATTGGTCTGAGCCGCAGGAGGCGACGCGCCAACCGATCCGGAAATCCCGATTAGTCCAGCACAATAGGCTTGGCGAAGCTCGGTAGCGACCGACTGGAACCGTTCCGATGAGCGGTACGGAGCCCGTCTTTCACGGTGCTGCGGATCGCGCTATGGTCCCCGTTGGGGCAAACGGGGATGCCACATGGGACGTGGTAAGCGGGGTTTTCTTGACGATCTGGCGGGCCTGCCTTGGCCTGTCGGCTTGGTGGTGGGCGCGTTGGGCTATGTCATCCTGGCGCATGGCCTGCCGATCTGGTTTGCGCGTCAGGGTGGGCTATTGGCGCAGGCGTTCGCCAGTCCGTCCAATCCATTCTCGATGCTGGCGTGGCTGTTCTTCGGCATGTGCGCCATTGCAGCGCTCGTCTCATTCTTGCGGGCCCGCCGCAACCGCCGGCTGCTGGATACGCGTACAGGCCTGGACAGCATCGCCGCGCTGGGTTGGCGCGATTTCGAGCGGTTGGTTGGCGAGGCTTTCCGGCGCCGCGGTTACGCCGTGGAAGAAACCGGCCTGGGCGGCGCCGACGGCGGTATCGACCTGATCCTGCGCCGCGATGCTCGGCGCATCCTGGTGCAATGCAAGCAATGGCGGCGCGAACGCGTGCCGGTCAACGTAGTGCGCGAGATGTACGGCTTACTGGCCCATCACCGCGCCGATGAAGTGCGCATCGCCGCACTGGGCGGATTCACCCCGGATGCAGCGCGGTTCGCGGAAGGCAAACCGATTGAACTGATCGACGGGCCCACCTTGCTGGCGATGATCCAGGAAGTGCAGCGAGTAGCTAGCGTTGCGGAAGGAACACAAACAAGCGTCGAGCCCGCGCCTAGCACCGCAGCGCTTGGTACTTCATCCGCACCGACCTGCCCACGCTGCGATACGACTATGGTGCGCCGGAGCAATCGGCGTACGGGCGAGGTGTTTTGGGGATGCCCGGCGTTTCCGGTGTGTCGGGGGACACGATGAGGGTGAAGCCTATGGCTACTAGATCTAATTCTTACTAGAAGATCAGTAGTCGACGAGAGAGCAGTTAATCCAAATGTTGCACTAACTCAGCTGCCGCAGGGAAGGGACTTTACGAACTCACCGTGGCTTGTCGCACAAAGGGTTAATAGAGGGAGCGAGAGGAAGAGATGGACCAGATATCCCTGAACGTGTATCTACTAAAAAAGGGGCGAAATCCATTTAAGGAAATAGAACTGGATGGATTCAAGAATGTATTCTCCGTACCAATAGGAAACGATCAGATGGCACCGCTCTACTTCAAGATCACTGGGGGAGAGCCAGAATGGCTAATGAAACTGAAGGATATCTCCGCCTACCGGCACGATATAGGCGGCTCAAAATCTCCCCAGGCGATACTTCTGGTTAGATCAAATCAGCGATGGTTTGCAATAACTTTCGGTCACGCCTGGCAGCGCGTGGCTAACAAAGATGTTGTTGCTGACTTTGGAACACGATGTGTCCTTAACATGGCTCGCCCCGATGCATTGGTGTCAATTAGAAGAGATCGTATTGCCTCTGATTCGATTCAAGCTATCGAGCAGATACCGGATTCCGACGGAATACACAGATTCGGAATGGACATTGAGCAAGACATGCTGCGCGGCGTGAAGGCCAGGATAGATAAATCTATCGGATTCGGCGACACCGTCGTAGGGGGAGATTCATTCAAAGGAACGCTTGATCTTAAAAAGGACACGATACTGAACTTTTGCAAGAGGGCGCTAAGCTTCTATGGAAGAAAGACACTATCCAGCAACTTCAAGTGGTTCGATAAGATCGAAAGCGAGTCCGACGATCAGAAAATCTATGAACTAGAGCGCCGTCTAGCCAAAGCCCTCTCTCTTGGCGTCAGATCAATAGCGTTAACAGTGCCCACGCTTCTTTCGTGGGATGAGTACGATACATTTTCTTTCCGGCCGACTAAGCGTGGCCATCTACCCGTGTCTGAGCCACTTGATGCTTTGCACTGGAGAAGGGCTCATGCGGGGCCAAGAGTCACCCCAGCTAGCATCCAGGAGAGCCACCTATATGCTTATAAATCTGGCTCCTATCATCTAGTATCCAAGTGGCCGTTACGTAAGTGCATCAACGCAACGATCAAACTTCACGATGCGATCTACGTTACTCAGTCCGGAGCCTGGTACAGAGTCGCGAAGGACTTCATCGAGGAGACAAAAAACGCTATTAGTGCGATACAGGTCGATAAAATTAAATATCCAGCACTTTCCTCGCGTGAAAATGAAACCTTATACAACAAAAGAGTTGGCCAGGATTTTCCCTCAAGATTCTTCTATTTGGATAAACGGCTAGTTCATGTGGTTGGAAGGAACTACATAGAGGTTTGTGACCTGCTGCGCTTTGACGGGGCGCTTATCTGTGTGAAGTCCTGGGGAGGACGGTCGCAAGACATAAGTCATCTGTTTCAGCAAGCTATCGTCTCTGGACAGCTAATATCTTCTCACCAGCCCTATATTGATGGTGTCTCCAAGGTAATCACTAGGCCCGGGTTCAATGCAATATGGAACACAGAGGCGGCGAAGAAGTCCGGTGCGACTTTTGTCCTAGCAACTTTGAGAGGAGTAGCGAAAGAGCAACTTCCATTCTTTGCTCAAGTGGCCATGGTTTCTTGTGTGCGGAACCTTACGCAAATGAGGTTTGATGTGAAGTACGCGACAATAGCCTGAATGACGCCATTGAGCCGTGATTCGCGCAGCCGATATCAAACAGAACAGGGCACGCGCTGCATGGGGCGGCCCGCCTAAACCCAAAACCCCTCAATCATCCCAAGCCTCACCCCAAGCGTCATACGCCGGTTCGTCCACCTCGCAGGTCCACTCCACTGGCGAGAAGCGCTGTCCATTCGTTTCGTAGTAGTCGAACAACGCTTTGTGGCCGTCCTCGCCGACCCAGTGCAACGGGCAGAAGCCGAGATCGCCATTGCAGAGCGCGTAGTTCGGTTTCTCGGGCGTCACCTCGCCGTTGTCGTAGATCGTGGTGCGCATGCAGCTCACCAGATACATGTTGCCTTCCAGCTTCATGTCCATATGCTTGGGCGCATAACGGGTAGAGCATGCGTACTCGAGGCGGCTGTTGGAGCGGGTGAGGATGATCTTGGTGCTCTTGCCGTCGAGCAAAGGAAACAGCGAGTCGCCGGTGACCTCGATGGCGGTCGATGGCGCAGCAGTGCCGCGCAGAAGAATCATGCCGCCGAAAGCGCCGCTCTGGATCCACGGCTCGCCGACCAGCTTGCCGTTCTCGAATTTGGAATAGTCGGCCACCATGGTGCCCACCGCGCCTGAGCCGATGGGCAGGTGCTCGTAAATCGCCAGCGTTTCGCCTTGGTGCGAGACGCCGCACAGCGTGTGCTTGGCGGTGGGCAATGCCTTGAAATACGGATTTTCCTGCAAGGCCTTGTAGAGCGCCCGGTTGGTGCCGAACGGGTCTTCTTCCAGAGAAGGCGGCGCGGCGCTCAGATCGGTCGCACCCAGTGCCAGGCACAGCATTGCCACGGGACGGCGCAGCGCCGCCCACATTTTCGATTTCATGCATAACTCCCCAGTTAGGCCTTGGACGGAATAGTACGCCAAAGACGTAGGCCGGTTGCCGGTACCGGCCATCGAACCGGCCCGGTTCGAACCACCCCGAAAGCCGCCGCCAGCCGGCGATTGACAGCATGGACGGGATGGCTTTTCCTCTCGTCCGGGGATCGGCCCACAATCAAGCAATTCGGGGAAAACAAATGGCGGGGAAACGGCATGCATGGCCGCGCGTGGCGCTGGCGCTCGTACTGGGGATGGTATCGGTGGTGCCGATGGCCTTCGCGGAATCGGACTGGATCCAGCAACTCGAAACCAACTGCAACAACGGCAAAGGCGAAGACTGCGGCATGCTCGGCAGCCAACTCAGGCTGGGCTATGTCGTTCCCAAGGATGCAACAAGGGCGCGGGCGGCTTTCGAAAAGGGTTGTGCGCTCGATAGCACGATCGCTTGCGCGGAGCTTTACAAGGCGCTGTCGCTTGGCGAAGGCGGTCCACAGGATCTGGCGCGCGCAAAGCAACTTTCCGCCAAAGCATGCGGTACCGGAATGGTTTCCCTACAGGTCTATCTGGAAGCCAGCGGTTTGTGCGCCGAGTAAGCGCGGCTAGCAAGCGACTGCTGTTCGGCTTGCGGCCGGTTGCACACAAAACCGGCCGTGGCCCGGTGCTATCGTTTTCGGCATGACCAAGGCGAACGACATCATTCGCTTCAAGGCGAAGCTGTTGCGGCCGGCGCAGCCGAAGGGCGCGGCGTGGACATTCCTGGTGCTGCCGGCCGAGGCCAGTGCCAAGTTGCCCGCGCGCAGCCAGGTCACCGTTGACGGCACGCTCGACGGGCATCCCTTCCAGGCCACGCTGGAGCCGGATGGGCAGGGCAGCCACTGGCTCAAGGTCGGCAAGACGTTGCGCGAAGCCGCGGGTGCCGCCGTGGGCGCCACGGTGGCGCTCGAAATGACGGCGGTGGAAAACGAGCCCGAACCCGAGGTGCCGCCTGACCTGCGCAAGGGACTGGCGGCTCATCCGGCGGCGAAGGCGCAATGGGCCAACCTCACGCCGGTGGCGCGCCGCGACTGGATCCACTGGGTCACGTCCGGCAAGAAGGCCGAGACACGCGTGAAGCGGATCCAGACCGCCTGCGACATGCTGGCTTCCGGCAAGCGCCGTGCGTGCTGTTTCGATCGCTCGGGGATCTACAGCAAGGCGTTCAGCGCGCCAGAGGCGGCGGAGTAAGAGGTCTCGGCGGAAGCATTTCAATGTCGTTGCGGCCAACCCGCGTCCCGAGGTTCGGCGACGTTCGCTGAGCGAAGCAGCGGCCCTGTTTTCCTGCCCGCGCATACCGAGAAGAACAACGACGCAGGGGCAATGGGTTAACATCACGCCCCCGCACGGGAGTCCGCGTCCATGAGCAAGAGCAAGCCCACTCATCCCAATGTCACCCAGGAGCAAGCGGAAGACGCGGTGCGCGTGCTGCTGGAATGGGCCGGCGAGAATCCCCAGCGTGAAGGCCTGCTGGACACGCCGAAGCGGGTGGCCAAGGCGTACCGCGATTGGTTCAGCGGCTACCAGATGGATCCGCGCGAATATCTGGCGCGCACCTTCGAGGAAGTCGCCGGTTACGACGAGATGATCGTCCTGCGCGACATCGAATTCGAAAGCCATTGCGAGCATCACATGGCGCCGATCATCGGCAAGGCGCACGTCGGCTATCTGCCCAACGGCAAGGTCGTCGGCATCAGCAAGCTGGCACGCGTGGTGGACGTGTACGCGCGCCGTTTCCAGGTGCAGGAAAAGATGACCGCGGAGATCGCGCAGTGCATCCAGGACGTGCTGCAGCCGCGCGGCGTAGGCGTGGTGATCGAAGGCGCGCACGAATGCATGACCACCCGCGGCGTGCACAAGCGCGGCGTCAGCATGGTGACGTCGAAGATGCTGGGCGAGTTCCGCGAAGACGCCCGCACGCGCTTGGAATTCCTGCAGTTCATCAAGGCCGGCAACGGCGGGCGATAACGGCTCTGTCTGGCGGCCGATGACGGCGAGCCGCCAGGTAGGAGCGCCGTCCTGGTGCGAGCTTCTTCGCTATCCATACTGATCTGATTGAAAAGCTCGCGGCGGGACGCCGCTCCCACCGCTCCTACCGTTTCCTTCTGCATGATGATGCGATGAGCTTCGATTCCTGCCCCTGCGGCACCGGCCGCGACTATGCCGCTTGCTGCGGCCGCTACCATGCAGGCGAAGCGGCGCCGGACGCCGAAGCGCTGATGCGATCGCGCTACAGCGCCTTCGTCTTGCAGAACGAGCCCTACCTGCGCGCCAGCTGGCATCCGGACACCTGTCCTGTCGATCTGCATCTGGACGACGTCAGCGGCTCGACGACCTGGCTCGGCCTAAGCGTGAAGCGCCACCGCATCACCGGCCCCGACACCGCAGAAGTGGAATTCGTCGCCCGCTACCGCATCGGCGGCGGCTCGGCCGTGCGACTGCACGAACGCAGCCGCTTCGTTCGCCGTGATGGCCGTTGGCTATACGTAGACGGCGATCATCTCTGAAGGCAGTGTTCCAAGAAGGCGGATTGGTTCCTTGTAGGAGCGACGTAAGTCGCGAGCGAAAGCATCACGGTCGCGACTTACGTCGCTCCTACAAGAAACTCAGGAACTCATCCGCGCCTACGACTTCCCACCATGCAGATAATCCAACGCCACCTGCATCAGCGAGCGGAAGCCCAGGTCCAGCGACGATTCGTCCAGCATGAACTGCGGTGAGTGATTGCTGGGTGCCGTCGCCGGGTCGATGCCTTTGGCGGTGGAGCCGACGAAGAAGAACATCGAAGGCACTTCCAGCGCATAGAACGAAAAATCCTCCGCGCCCATCTGCAACGGCGGCTCGATGACGTTTTCCTTGCCGGCCGCAGCCTGCAGGCTTGGCAGCATGCGCGCGGTCAGCTCTGGGTTGTTGATGGTGGCCGGGTTGCCCGGTTGGTCCGGCACTTCCGCCACGACCTTGGCGCCATGCGCCGCGGCGACATGTTCTGACACATTCTTCAGGTCGGCGAAGATCTTCTGCCGCATGCCCTCATCGAAGGTGCGGATGGTGCCCACCAGCTCCACATCGTCGGGAATGATGTTGTAGCGGATACCGCCTTTGATGGCGCCGAAAGTCACCACTGCCGGCAGCTTGGCGATGTCGGTGCGGCGACTGACGATGGTCTGCGCACTGCCGATCAGATCGGCGGCCGCCACGATGGGATCGATCCCGCCCCACGGCCGCGAACCGTGGGTCTGGCGGCCGATCACCTTGATGGCGAAACGGTCCGACGCGGCCATCAGCGGCCCCTGGCGCACGCCGATCTGTCCGGCGGCGACGGAAGAGAACACATGCAGGCCAAACACCGCTTCCGGCTTGAAGTCCTTGAACAGCCCTTCCTTCAGCATCAGCGAAGCGCCGCCTTCCTCGCCGGTGGGCGCGCCTTCTTCGGAAGGCTGGAAGATCAACATCACTTCGCCGGGTAGATCGGCCTGCATCGCCACCAGCGCCTCGGCCACGCCCATCAGGATGCCGGTGTGCGCATCATGGCCGCAGGCATGCATCACGCCGACGGTTTCGCCGCGGTAGGTCGACGTGACCTTGGAGGCGAACGGAAGATCGTTGCGCTCGGTGACCGGCAGCGCGTCCATGTCCGCGCGCAAGGCGATGCGCGGGCCGGGCTTGCCTCCCTTGATGATCGCCACCACGCCGTGATGCGCGATGCCGGTTTTCGGCTTCAGGCCCAGGGCTTTCAGGTGCTCGGCGACCTTGGCCGCGGTGCGCTCCTCGCGGTTCGATAGTTCCGGATGCTGGTGGAAGTCGCGGCGCCAAGCCACCACTTTGGCTTGCAGTTTCTCGGCGGCGGCGGTGACCTCCGGACGCTGCGCGGCGGCGGCATCCTGTGCCTGGGCAGACAGCACGCACGCCATCGACGCGGCCAGCAAGGGAACAGCAAATCGGAAAGCGATGCGCATCAGAGGACTCCGGATAGGGATACCGTGATGCTAACCGCATCGCGGCACACGTGGGAACGTAAGATAGACGTGCGTTCCTCATCGGGCTTCGGCCAATGGCGGCGCGCGCCGGCTTCATCCTCCAATCCCCACACCCGATCCCCCATGCACGAACTCGCGTTGCAGGCTTTGTTGCTGCTGTTTCTCGCCGGCCTGCTGGCCGGCTTCATCGACGCCATCGCCGGTGGTGGCGGCATGATCACCATACCCGCCATGCTGCTGGTCGGTATCCCGCCGCTGCAGGTGCTGGGCACCAACAAGCTGCAATCGCTGTTCGGTTCCGGCGCGGCCAGCTGGACCTACGCGCGCCATGGCCAAGTCGATTTGCGCGCGCAACTGCCGATGGTGCTGATGGCGGCATTGGGCGCTGTGTTGGGCGCGTTGCTGGCTACCGTGGTTCCCAGCGGCGTGCTCAAGGCGGTGCTGCCGTTTCTGCTGATTGCCATAGCCGTGTACTTCGGCCTGAAGCCCAACATCGGCGAAGTGGATCGGCATCGAAAACTGACCCCGCTCGTCTTCGGCCTGACCTTCGTGCCGCTGCTTGGCTTCTACGATGGCGTGTTCGGCCCGGGCACGGGTTCGTTCCTGATGCTGGGATTCGTCGCCCTGGCCGGCTACGGCATTCTCAAGGCCACCGCGCACACCAAATTCCTCAACTTCGGTTCCAACGTCGGCGCCTTCGCCGTGTTCATCGCGCACGGCGCGGTGCTGTGGAAAGTAGGCCTGGTGATGGGCGCAGGCCAATTCATCGGCGCATATCTGGGCTCGCGGTTCGCGATGAAGCAAGGTGCCAAGGTCGTCAAACCTTTATTGATCACCGTGTCTGTGGCACTGGCGATCCGCCTGCTAGCCGACCCATCGCATCCGCTGCGTGTTTGGTTGGGTTGGTAGTGGTGTTGTCTATTGGCGTGTGGCTTCGGATTTGCAAGACGAAATCGTAGGGTGAGCAGCCATCCGGCTGTTGAAGGGCACGGGCGGCTACGTAGGATGGGTTGAGCGCAGCGATACCCATCATGTCGGACAGCCAAAGACAAGCGATGGATATCGCTGCGCTCAACCCATCCTACGGACCTTGGGCAATGCGAGCGCGCTAATGCGAATACAGCACCGGCAGCGCCGCATTGTTCAATAGTTCGCGGGTTACGCCTCCCATCGCCCATTCCCGTACGCGCGAGTGGCCGTAGCCGCCAGCGATGATCAGTTGGGCCTGGGATTGTTGGGCGTGTTCCAGCAGCATCGATGCTACCGACTGACCGTGCGATTCGCGCACCAGGCGATTGGCGACGATGCCATGGCGTGCCAGATGCTCGGTGATGTCCATCCCAGGCAGATCCTCCTCGTCGTCAAGCTCCATGCCGGCGGATTCCACCATCACGACGTCGACGGTTTCGGCGGACAACAACAGCGGTAAGCCGTCGTGCACCGCGCGGGCCGCCTCGCGGCTGGGCCGCCAGGCCACCACTACGTGGCGGGGCGGCAGCGCGACATCGCATTGTGGCGGCACTACCAGCACCGGGCGGCCGGATTCCAGTAGCAGGCTGGCGAAATAGGCACGGCTGATCTTGATTTCGGTGTTGTCGGTTCCGCCGCCCGCCAACACCACCAGATCCGCCGCGTGCGCGCAGTTGGCTGCCATGCGATAGGGTTCGACGAACAACGCTTCGACCGCCCGGACTTCGCTGGACAGGGGTTCCGGTTCCAGCTTCGCGCGCAGCCGCGCCACGTTGTCTTCGGCTTTGGCGCGCAGTCGCTGATAGACGTCGCTCATCGCTGCATCCGGCATGAAGCCCCAGGCGCCGGTGGCAGGCACCGGCAGGTTCACGATCTCCAATATCTGCAGATGGGCGCCCAGCTCGTTCGCCAGGTCGATGGCGGCGTTAAGCGCATCCACGTCGCCCACGGTGCCGGTGTTGGGAACGACGATGCTCCGGATCATGTCTGCCTCCCGCTCGATTGTCCGAGATACGACAGTGCCGATGCACGACAGGATGATAGGAAGCGGGTAACGATCAGGTGATTAATTCATGTTGCCGGTCCGTCTGCGGCACTACCTCGAAAGCCCAAATTTTGCGGTCCGCGCCCACGTCTACTTTGCAGGTGCAGGTTGCTGATAGGTGCCAACCAGCTCGCCCTTGGCCAGCACGTGCCCCTGCATGGCGGACAGCAGCTGGTCGCGGTCGGCTCCGGGCGGAAGGTCGAGCGGTTTGTCGAGGGCGAACACCTGGATATGGTAGTGGTGCGGCGGGTCGCCTTCCGGCGGCCGCGGCCCAAAATAGCCGGCGGAACCGCGGTCGTTGGCGCCCTGCAGCATGCCCTCGGGTTGGGTCAGTCGCGGTTGCTCCTGCAGTCCTTCCGGCAGCTCGGTGGTCGCAGCGGGAATATTCCATGCCAGCCAATGGGTAAAAGGTTTGATCTGCTTCGCATCCGGGTCTTCCAGGATCAGTGCGTATGCGACGGCACCTACAACGAGCGGCCAGCGTCACCAGGGAACGCCATGGCCATCATTCCGGCGTTAGTCGCTTGGCGGGTGTCTTGCCGGGTGAACTGCACCACTACCGGGCAATCGCTTTCCAGCAGCAGCCCATAGGGTTCTTCCAGCCGTACGGCTTCGGGAAATATCAGGTCGTTGACGCGGAATACACGCACGCGCCGCGCGGCTATCGTCAATCGATAGACTCCGACGGGAGAATGCCGCTCGTACAGCACGCGGATGCGCAAGTTGGCCGCCACAGGACCGGCGTTCAGTACGTTGAACTGGTCGCGGCTGGTGAAGGTCGGTTCCGGACCCGTCGAGTGAGCCGGCACGCAACCCGCGGAGATCACCCAGCGGAGTTTCCCCAGCGGCATGCTTTGCGATGGCTCGCTTCCCGATGACTTGGTTTGCGTGGGAGTGCCGGCGCTCACGTCGACGTCACTCCCATCAGATCCCGCAGATGGCGGTTGAGGAAAGTGCCAGCAGGATCGAATCGCTCGCGCAAGCGCAGGAAGTGATCCCAGCGCGGGTAGCGCGGTGCCAGATCGCGCGCGTGCAGCCCGTGCTTCTTCGCCCAGTGCGGACGGCCTTGGTAGGCCAGGAAGATCGGCTCGATGTCGCGGAAGTAATCGCGCCACGGCAGCGAACTGTTCTGGTGCAGCGACAGCGTGACCACGCTGCGTCCATGGGCCGGGCTGAGATCGCTGTCGTCGTCGGCCACGGTACGGAACAACACGCGCCAGCCGACGATGCTGCGCCACGACATCAGCACCCGTTCGCGTACCGCTTGAAAGCAGGCGATGCCGTGCTCGGCGGGGACGGCGTATTCGCACTCCTCGAAATGATGCGGGATGCCGCTGTGCGTGGGTATGACCTGGTGTCCGTAGCCGCCGTGCCATTCCAGCAATCGTGCGTAGGGGAGATCGAAAGTGCCGCCGCCGGGGGGATTGAGCAAACGGATCTTGCAGTCGTCGCGGCGCGGGTACCAGTAAAAATCGAAACTGCGATTCTCGGCGATCAGCCGTTCGCAATCCTTCAGTACGTCATCGGTGGCGGCGGCATACTCGCGCCGCTCCATATCGAAACTGGGCACCAGCTGCAGCGTGATGTCGGTGAATATCCCCAGCATGCCCAGGCTTACCCGCAATGCATGCAGCTTGTGGGGCTCATTGGTGCCGATCTCGTGCAAGTTGCCGTCACCGTCTATCAGCCGCACGGCGATCATCATCTGCGACAGATTCTGCAATCGCTGCCCGGTGCCGTGAGTGCCAGTACCTACCGCGCCGCCGATGGTCTGGGTGGCCACGTCGCCCAGGTTGGGCAGGGCGAGATCGTGCGCATACAGCGCTTCGCCCAGATCGCTCAACGGTGTTCCCGCGCGTACCGTAGCCCGACGGCGCGTGCGATCCACCGAGACGACGCCTTTGTACTGGCGCAGCGATATCAATGCGTCTTGTGCTTCCACAATGCCGGTGGACGAGTGGCCGGTGCCGACAATGCGCGCGCTACCGGATCGCTGCCGCAGGCGCCGGACCAGGGCGGCCAGTTCGTCCTCCGAGCGTGGGTAATGAGAAGTGCGCGGATGTGCCGCCACGCTGCCTGACCAGTTACGCCAGGTGGTGGCGGCCATGCGCTAGGACCTGCCGATCCTATCGGGACGGACAACTTGAAGAACCTGCCCCGTACTCGATCGTGTCCGGCACGGAGCCGCGTCAGAGCGCGCGCCGGGCGGCATCATCACTCGCTCGTTCTTCGGCATAAATTTCTCTTCCTCCTTGCGGAGTATGTCCAGGCGAAGTGTGTTTAGTCCGCAGCGAAAGCGATCGTCGTCATCAGCGCGTTCTCGGCCTGGCGCGAATCCAGCCGGGTGTGCTGGACGACGATCTCGACGTCCGATTCGATAACGCTGGCGTAGGGCGTATCACGGGGAACCGGTTGCGGGTCGGTCAAGTCGTTGAAGCGCAGATGGCGGGTGCGCCGCGCGTCCACTTGCACCTGGTAGGGGCCCACAGGCTCGCGGTCTTCGAAGTACAAAGTGATGCTGATGTGAGCCTTGCGATCGCTGGCATTGAGAATGCAGCAGGTCTCATGGCTTTGCAGCTCAGGCTCCGGCCCGTTGCTCCAACCCGGGATGTAGCCCTCTGCGATCGCCCAGCGTTTGCGCCCGATGGTCCCGTTCATGGCCGCTATGTAGCACGGCCAATCCATAGGCCATGTGTAGATGAAAGCGCCGCCCGCTCTCGCGGCGTTAACGCCCGTTGCCTATCCTGAATCGGTCGCTTTTTCGGACGGATTTCCCATGCCGAAAGTCGGTTACCACGCCTCGCACGAGCAGTTCGCGCCGCGCGAACTGTTGGAACTGGTGCAGCGCGCTGAGCGGGCGAGATTCGACGTGGCCATGTGTTCCGATCACTTCCATCCCTGGAGCCACGCGCAAGGGGAGAGCGGATATGCGTGGAGCTGGTTGGGCGCCGCGATGGCCACGACGGGAATGCCGTTCGGTGTGGTGACGTCGCCGGTGGGGCGTTACCACCCGGCGGTGGTGGCGCAGGCAGCGGCGACGCTTGCGCAGATGTTTCCGCGCCGATTCTGGTTGGCCGCCGGCAGCGGCGAGGCACTCAACGAAGCGATCACCGGCGAACCATGGCCGGACAAATCGCAGCGTAATCAGCGCCTGCTGGAAGCGGTCACGGCGATGCGCGCGCTGTGGCGCGGCGAGGAAGTCAGCTGGGAGGGCGCCATCGAAATAAAGAAGGCGCAGCTGTATACGTTGCCCCCGCAGCCACCGTTGTTGCTGGCAGCAGCGTTGACCGAAGCGACCGCACGCTGGGCGGCGAGCTGGGCCGATGGACTGATCACCGTCAGCCAGCCGAAGCAGCAACTACGCGCGTTGGCCGATGCCTTTCGTGAAGGCGGCGGCGAAGGCAAGCCGATGTATTTGCAGGTCAAGCTGTCCTATGCGGAAAACGAAAAAGATGCGCTGAATGGCGCCGTTGAACAGTGGCGTACCAATGTATTGCCGCCGCGGACCTCGCAGGAGCTGAGCACGCCAGCGCAATACGAAAAAGCCGCTGCATCGGTGGACGAGGAAGATATCCGCAAGGCGGTGAGAGTGTCCTCCGACCTACAACGCCAACTGGCATGGCTGCACGAGGACATCGAGATGGGTTTCGATCATCTGTATCTGCATAACGTGAATCGAGAGCAGCGCCGGTTCATTGACGATTTCGGGAGTGGGGTTTTGCCTGGGTTGTGTGGTGTAGGAGACCCGCATGCTTCTAATCGATGAATTCGGAAGGCTACCCGTGTAGGAGCGACGTAAGTCGCGATGAGGCGTTACCGGTAATGCCCCATCGCGACTCACGTCGCTCCTACAAAGACGTTGGTGAGCATCCTACGCATAAGGCCTCCTGAGCCACCGATATCCGTACCCATTGATCGACACCACGCCGTCGCGAACCAGGTCATAGTCCGCATCGACCAGCGCATCGGTCATTGTTTCCACGCCTTCTTCCTGCAGCCGCACCTGCACCGGGTCGGGCGACAGGTTGACCAGGGTGATGACGTCCGATCCGCTCTCGCTATCGTCGTAGCGCAAACCGAAGACCGCATCCTGGTCCAGGCGAGCCGGCCGCCAGTCGCCGCCGAACGCAGGGATGGCCACGCGCATATGGTTGGCGGTACGGACGATCGACAGCAAGGAGTCCTTGCGCCAGAACTGCGATTCGACGTTGATCTTCGAAAAGCCGAAGGGGCCGTCACGGATGATCGGTACCTGCAGCTCGTCCGCGGCTGAAAATCCGCCATGCTGTGTGTCGGACCATTGCATCGCGGTGCGGACCGAATTGCGCTCGCTCAGGCCGAGATCGTCACCCATGCCGATCTCATCGCCGTAGCGCAGGATCGGCGTGCCGGGTAGCGAAAGCAGCAGCACATGGGCCATCGCCAATCGGCGGACGTCGCCTTCCAGCATCGGCGCCAGGCGGCGGCGGATGCCGCGGCCGTAGATGCGCATGTCCGGTTGCGGCGCGAACGCCTCCAGCACCGCGTTGCGGTCGCGCTCCGATAGTTGTTCCAGGTCCAGTTCATCGTGATTGCGCAGCCATACCGCGCGTCGTGCGCGCGGCTCCGGCGTGGGATTGCGGAGCAAGGCTTCCACCAGTGGTTCGGCGCGGCGGCGTGCCAGCGCCAGGAAGAAATGGTTGTTGGTCCAGAAATCCAGAAGATGCGTCAGCCGATCGCCATCGCTGAAATATTCCTGGTACTTCTTCACTTCGACGTCCGCCTCGCCCATCAATATCGCGCCATGGCGGCGCTGCCGGGCGAAGCGGTGCATGTCGTCCAATAGCCAGAGACCATCTGCGCGCGGGTCGGCGGCCTTGGCCCGCTCGATCATGTAGGGCACCGCATCAACCCGGAATCCCGCCACGCCCAATCGCAGCCAGTAGGCCATGATGCGATACATCTCTTCGCGCACGCGCGGGTTGGTCAGGTTCAGATCCGGCTCGTGCGAGTAGAAGGTATGCCGATAGAACTGTCCGGCTTGCTCGTCCCACGCCCATACGCTGTCTTCCACGCCGGGAAAAATCGGCTTCACTTCGGTCGGCTCGGGCTCGTCCACCCAGACGAAGTAGTCCCGATACGGCGAATCGCGATTGCGGCGCGCCTCTTGAAACCAAGGGTGCTGATCGGAGGTGTGCTGCATTACCAGTTCCACCAGCACCCGCAGGCCCAGCGATTCGGCACGTTCCATCATGGCGACGAAATCGGCGATATCACCGAAGCGCGGATCGACCGTGAGATGGTCGGTGACGTCGTAGCCACCGTCGCGGAATGGCGATCGATAGAACGGCAGCAACCACAACGTGCTTGCGCCCACGGCGGCGATATGCTCCAACCGGCTTTCCAGGCCGCGCAGGTCGCCGCGTCCGTCGCCGTTGAAATCGAGGAAGAGGGAAGGATCTACCTGGTAGATCAATGCGTCGTGATGCCACATGCGAGGAAGCCGGATGAGTGGCTGATCTTGGTAACGCGCACGGCGCTAAAGAGAAGTGATGGAGGTGTGCATACCGCCTTTCTATCTTGCTTCGTAGCGTGCGCCGCGCAGGATCCGTTTCATTGCATCAGCGTTTCTTTCGCATATCCCGTCGCATTGCTTCGGAAACGCTGGCGATATCCTGGAAGAAATGTCCTCGCGCGGCTTCTCGTCCCGGCGGCCGCATCCGCAGAATGGCCGAGGGATGCCACGTCGCCATGGCGCGGGTATCGGTGCCGATGTCGCGCCATTGGCCGCGTTCCTGGGTCAGACGGAACTGATTGCCGAACAGCGTCTGCGCCGCCATCGCACCCAAGGCGATCACCAATCGCGGTTTGAGGCGCAACATTTCCGCCGCCAGCCACGGCCGGCAGGCGGCCTGTTCGGCGGCATTGGCGCGCTTGTGCAGCCGCACTTTGCCGCTGCGTTCGTATTTGAAATGCTTGACGGTGTTGGTCACGTACAAGGTCGCCGGATCGATACCTGCTGCCGTCAGTGCTTCGTGCAGCAGCTTCCCCGCTGGGCCGACGAAAGGCTTGCCCTCGATGTCTTCCTGCGAACCGGGTTGCTCGCCGATGAACATCACCCGCGCATCGGAAGGTCCTACGCCGAAGACTGTCTGGGTAGCGTTGCGCCATAGCGGACACGCGCGGCAGTCCTGCGCTTGCTCACGCAGCGATGCCAGCGATCCTTCAGGAATATGATCGACCGGCTTGGCCAGTGGCGGAGCAGCCTCGTCATCGGGCAGGCGCTTGCGCGGCATCGGGTAGTCGCTCCTGCGAAGCGTTGGAACCGCGGAACATGCTTGCGGTCCTTGAACGTCCCATCACACCGCAATACGCATCAAGGCCACGTAAAGCGGGAAGCCCTGACTTCTATCTCGGACTCGCGGCGCTGCCTACCCAACAAAGGGGAACCGCTTGGCCACCATCAGGAAAAAGATCAGCAGGAACGAGATCAACGCGGGCACACCTAACGCGGCCCAGTAACCCAGGTACGCCGAATACTTCCTAGGCAATTCGGTTCCGGCCAAATCAGCGGCAACCGCAATGTCCCGCAGCCGCATCTGAAGCCACACCACCGGTAGCCAGCACAACGCCGCGAACAGAAACAGAACTATCGACCAGTAGAGCCACGGCGTCGTCAGCGGGACTCCCATCTTGTGCGCCAGATACAGTCCGCTCAATGGCTGGAACACGATGGTCGTGGCGGTGAACAGCCAGTCGGCGATCACCACGTAGCGCGCGACCACCGCCACAGCGTGGGTGTCGCGGCTCCAGCTGACGAAGAACAGATAGAACGCGGTACCGACACCTGTGCCGAACAGAAACGTCGAGGACAGGATGTGCAGGAATTTAACGACTACGAAGTCCATGCGTGTCATCCAGTTCGTGCAAGGCCAGGATCATGGCCAGCAGGGGCAGATTCTTGAGTACCGGTCCATAAGGATGCGCCCAGTATTCGGGCAGATACAGCGTGATGACCACCGTGTAGAAAGCGATGAGCGCCAATTGCGCGCGATAGACCCAGCGCCGCCGCCGCGCGAACAAGGTAGCCCCGCCAAGCAGAGCATCCAATCCAGCGGCGCCATACAGCGCGGCGACACCCAACTCACCTTCCAGCCCGCTGCGTGCGAGCAGCGCCAGGCTGGCCTGATGCGGATAGACAAACAGCGATACCCAGGCCGTCACCAGCCACATCGCCGCTACCGTAAAGCGCATCAGCGGAATCAGCCAAGCCAGTTGGGCTTGTCGACGCAACGGGGCAACCTGGTCATCGGCAATGAAGTCGGCCGGTGCTCGCGGCATGCGGCCAAGCACTTCGGCGAACCGTTGCGGATCGGCGGTATTGCCGCGCTCCAGCATGCCGAGCGCTTCCGGGGTCATGATCGCGTTTGGAAAATACGCCGCCACTCGCGCGGCCCAGAGCGCGAGTCTGCGCGGAACCGGGACGAAACCTCCGCCAAAGCCAAGCCGGCGTTTCAGCGCCGTCAGGTACGCACGCAGCGACAAGGGCGTGGGACCGACGACATCGACCACGCCTTCGACGACGTCAGCTTGCATGCTGTCGCCATCACTGGGCGCGCGTTCGATCAAGCGCAGTACCGCATCGCAAAGATCATCCAAGTGCACCGGCTGCACCGGCTGCCCGCCACCTCCCGGCAGCGGCGTCAGCGGTAGCGCCGCCAGCTGGATGAACCAGCGGCTGCTGGCGCCGTTGGGCGCGAACACCAGCGAGGGCCGCAGCACCACCGAGCTGATCGGCAACGCCATTAGCGCGGCGTCGGCACGTCCCTTGGAGGAAAAATATTCGAATGGCGATTGCGGGTCCGCGCCCAGCGCCGAGATCTGCACGATACGGCGCACATCCGTCGCCGCAGCCGCTTCGAACAAGGCGAGCGGTGCTTTCACATGGAGTGCATCGAAAGTCTGGTTCCCTTGTTCGCGAAAGATGCCCACCGCATTGACCACCGCGTCGATGCCCTGCAGACGCTGCTTCCAGGTTTCGGCCGGGGTGGCGAGCATGAAGTCGATAGGGATGCGATCGACATGGACGCGGCCGATGTGGAGCGCCGGCGGGCCGCCATGGCGTGCGGCGGTCGCCGTTGCCGGCAAGCCTTCTTCGCGCACGCCCAGGACGACCGAATGCCCCGCTTCCATCAATCGCCGGACCAGCGCAGCGCCGATCAGTCCACTGGCACCGATCACCAGCACGCGCATCGGCTACCTCCCCTCGCGGGCTGGCGGACGTTGTTGCGGCGTGCATGCATTTCCGGATCCTTGGCCAGCGTAGTTTCCACGGCGGCTATCTCCTGGCTCAGCCGTCGCCGGACCGGCTCGGCCAGCAGCGGCACCAACGCGACCAGTCATTGGATATGGGGAGAACCGGCGAAGCATAAACATGATCCTTCGCTGCACCATACCGCGGCCGGCTACACGATTCATCACGCCATGTCGGTTTTCTGGGCGTGCTGGTACGAACTGGCCGCGCGCCGGCACCAGCCGCCGGCACTGTTGGCGGGCAAGGCGGCCGCGACGGCAGCCATCGCCTATGTCGTGGATTACTACGTCGTCCCGCCGCGCCTGAATCCCGGCTTCGACAGACACCTTTCCGCACGCGGAATGCTGCTGACATACAGCGCCTTCGCCGCCGGATTGTGCGCGGCCAGCCTGGTGCGGCAACGGCGCGCAGGTCGCGGGCCGGTCACTCGATCGTTCGATCGGTTCAATCGGCATGGCGGAGCGCTCGCGCGTGCGCCGACCAAGCCGCACGGAACTCCATCAGCGCGGGCACAACGCATAGCAGCAACGCCGGCGCCAGCACCAGTATCCAAACCGCCGGCGCGAAAGCCGGCTGCCGCAGCGACAGCGGCCAACCGCGTTGCCCAGCGTCCGCCCACGTCGACCCCAGCAGGATTCCGAAAGCGATGATGGGCGCTATATCCAGAATGCTATGCACGTGCTGTTCGATCGGCGAGATAACCCGGCGGCCGAAAGCTTGCCGCGTGTCCAGATAACCGAACACCGTATGCACGACGACGATCGCCAGTTCCATCAACAGCAGCGATAGGCTGGGTGCCAACGCCAGCCACAACAGTAGACCGGAGCCGATGACGGCCAGCTGCAGAAGGTGCAGCCACGATTCCCCGAGCCCTGAGGTGTGGGGCAGGTCCGTACGCCGGTGACACAAAAAGTCCGCCGCACCCGCCAGCAGCCAAAGCAGATAGCCTACATAAATCAAAACGGGCGGCGAGAATTCCAACACCACGCCGGTCACGCCGCGGCGGCAGTGTCGTCCAGTTCGAACCGCGCCAGGGACGACTCCGCTGGTCCGTTGAGCACCTGCCCGGTGAGCGCATCGAAACGTGAGCCGTGGCAGGGGCAATCCCAGGATTTTTCCGTCGCGCTCCAGCGTACGGCGCAGCCCAGGTGAGGACAGCGCGCGGAATGCGCATACAACTCGCCATTGCCGTCGCGATAGACCGCCACGCGATGGAAGCCGCGCCGGACCACGACGCCGTTGCCCGGCGCAAGATCATCCAGTTTTCGCTGCTCGCCCGGAGCAAACCAGTCGCGGTACTGCAGCGCAACGTTGGCGTTTTCGCGCATCCACTCGCCGGCGCTTTTCACGATCTTGCGGCGCGGGTCGTACAGCTCGGCGCACGGATTGTCGCGGCCTTGAACCAAGTCGCTGATCAATAGTCCGGCGATGGTGCCGTGGGTGATGCCGTTGCCGGAATCGCCGGTGGCGACATACACGTTGTCCATGCCGCCGGCATCCGCGCCGATAAACGCCAGGCCATCCACCGGTTCGATGATCTGGCCCGACCAGGCGTGGCTGAATTCGGTCACCGCGGGGAAGCGCTCCCGCGTCCATTCCTGCAGCCGGACGTAGGCGGTGGGGTCGTCTTCCTGCCCGGTCTTGTGATCCTCGCCGCCGACGATGACCATGACGTGATCCGGATCGACGCCCCGGTCATGCAGCCGCACATAGTGGTAAGGGTCGCCGTCATCCCATATCAACGCATCCGGTACCGCGCCGCGCGGTGCGCGTCCGGCGATCACATAGGTCCGATACGCGGCCTGCTTGGTGTGCAGCGACACGGTTTCGTGGAAAGGCACGTTGGTGGCGATAACAATCGCCTTGGCGCTCACGCGCTGGCCGGTTGCAAGGTGCAGCGTCGGCGAAGCGCCACCATGCACTTCGCCGACATGGCCCCGATGAAACCGCACTTCCGCCTTGTGCGCCGCTTCCGCCAAGGTCAGCAGGTAGCTGGCGATATCGATGCGGGCCTGGTCTTCGAATCGCAAAATCGGTCCGAATCCCGGCAGCTCCGGCAAGCCGTCTTCCAGATAATCGACCCGCAGTCCGGCGGTACGTGCCGCGTGCAGTTCCTGCTGCAGCGGTTTGCAACTGCCGTCATGGGAGAACAGATAGCCGGGCACGCGCTGGAACTTGCAGTCGCGCGGTGCCTGCGTCGCAATGTCTTCGATCCAGTCGATCGCGGCGACATGGCTCGCCGCCGCCAGCCGCGCACCGACTTCCCCGTGCCAGCGCGCCAGTTGATAGAAGCGATCATCCAGCGCCGACGCCAGATGAGCCGTCGTCCGCAGCGATTCGCCTTCGCCCACGCCTTGGCGGTCGATCACAGTCACCTGCCGTCCTTCACGCGCCAAGCACACGGCGGTGCTCAGTCCGGCGATGCCCGCTCCGATAACCACCACGTCTTGCTGTTGCGCAGGCGGCGAATCCAGGAAATGCGCTTCGGTGAATCCGGTCAGCGAACCCCACACAGGAAGCGTACGCGCCGTCGTCATCGTCGTTACCTCCCAGGCGAGAACGCTGTCACCGGTTTTCGGAACGCGTTCTGCCTATCGATGTATTGGCCAAGCCACAGTGCGCAACATGGCGTGGAAGCGAAGTGAATGCGGAAATCTTCATCTGTAGGAGCGACGTAAGTCGCGATGAAGCTTTACCGGTAAGGCTTCATCGCGACTCACGTCGCTCCTCCAAGGGCTACAAGCGGCAGGCACTTGACGCCAGCCCGCCGGCGACGTAATTTGCGTCCGCTGAGGTTTCCATCTCTTCATCATGATGTAGAGATGGAATTAAAAGGGAAGCCAGTGCGAGGCCTGTAAGGCTCAATTCCGGCGCTGCCCCGCAGCGGTATTTGGAAACGAACTTCGCCAATCGCACTGGTCCTGGCGGATCGGGAAGCGGCGAATAGTAGGTACGCGTTTCGCCTCGGCGCGACGCAGCGTCCATGAGCCCGAAGACCTGCCCCGGCCGGAAGATCTCACCGTCTTCCGCTTGACCTGGAACTTCCGCGGGGAAGCGCCGGGAGCGTTTCGTGTGCAACTGCCGGTGTGCAGTTGCCCGCGTGCGATTCCCTGCGCGTTGCCAAGACGGTTCCGGTTCGCCCGCGGGGGCGAAGGTCGCTGCGCGGCGATTGCTCGCCACGCCGTTCCTTCGTTCCTCATCCGAAAACGCATGAGGAAACGCAACATGACCCAGACAACGACGCTAGTGACGACGCTCGGCTTTCCGCGCATAGGCGGCAAGCGAGAACTGAAACGCGCGCTGGAAACCTACTGGCAAGACGACACCCAAGGCCAAGCCTTGCTGGATGTCGCACGCCAGCTGCGACAGCGGCATTGGAACCTGCAAAAACAGGCAGGCGCCGATACCGTCCCGTGCAACGACTTTTCGTTGTACGACCATGTGCTGGACACCGCATTCCTGTTCGACGCCATCCCGGATCCCTACCGCGCATTGGCCGACGCCGATCCGCTGGCGGGCTATTTCGCATTGGCGCGTGGCCGGCAAAAGAACGGCGTGGACTTGCGCGCGCTGGAAATGACCAAGTGGTTCGATACCAACTATCACTACCTGGTGCCGGAGCTGCACGCCGGGCAGACGTTCCGCCTGCGCGGTGAAAAACCTGTCGCCGAGTATCTGGAAGCCGTCGCGCAAGGGCATAGCGCCAGGCCCGTGCTGCTGGGCCCGGTCAGCTTCCTTCGCCTGTCCAAGACAGTGGATGGTAGTGAACCGCTGGCACTGCTGGAAAAGCTGCTGCCGGTCTACGCGGAACTGTTGGGAAAGCTCAAGCGCGCCGGTGCCGAGTGGGTGCAGATCGACGAGCCTTGTCTGGTATTGGATCTGAGCGCTGCCGAGCAGGCGGCGTATCGCAACGCTTACGCGGCGCTGGCCGAGATAGAGCGGCCGCAAGTCTTGCTGGCCACCTATTTTGGAAAGCTGGCGGACAATCTGCCGTTGGCGGCCGCGCTTCCCGTCGATGGTCTGCATATCGACCTGGTACGCGGCCTGGACCAGCTGGACGATGTATTGAAAGCGCTGCCCAAGGGGCGGGTGCTGTCGGCGGGTTTGATCGATGGCCGCAACATCTGGCGGGCCAATCTGGAAAACGCGTTGATCCTGGCCAAGTACGCGCAAGGACATGTCGGTGCGGACCGCTTGTGGTTGGCGCCATCGTGCTCGCTGCTGCATGTGCCCATCGACGCCAGCGGTGAAACCGGATTGGATGCCGAACTGCGCGGCTGGCTCGCCTTTGCCCGGCAGAAGATCGAAGAGCTGCGCACGCTGGCGGGTGCGTTGGACGGCATCCCGGCCGCCAGCGCCGAGCTGGCGCTGGCACGCGAACGCCAGGAATCGCGCCGGCGCTCACCGCGCGTGCACCGCCCCGCGGTGGCCGCGCGCATTGCCGGTATCAACGGCGATGCATCGCGGCGCCAATCTCGCTATGAGGCGCGCCGCGCGCGGCAGGATGCTCGACTTGGATTGCCGGCATATCCGACCACGACGATCGGGTCGTTTCCGCAAACACTGGAAGTCCGCCAGGCGCGTGCGCAGAACAAGGCGGGAAAACTCTCCGACGCCGACTATGACGCATTCATCGCCGCCGAAATCGCACGCTGCATCAAGGTGCAAGAGGAGATCGGCCTGGATGTGCTGGTCCACGGCGAATTCGAGCGCAACGACATGGTGGAGTACTTCGGCGAACAGCTCGACGGTTTCGCATTCACACGCAACGGCTGGGTGCAAAGTTACGGCTCGCGCTGCGTCAAGCCGCCGATCATCTACGGCGACGTGCAGCGTCCGGTTCCCATGACGGTGCGCTGGACACAGCACGCGCAATCGCTGACCGCGCGGCCGATGAAGGGCATGTTGACGGGACCGGTAACGGTGCTGCAGTGGTCCTTCGTCCGCGACGACCAGGCCCGTGCCGACACCTGCCGGCAGATCGCTCTGGCGCTGCGCGACGAAGTAAACGACCTGGAGGCAGCGGGTATCGGTGTTATCCAGATCGACGAACCGGCCTTGCGCGAGGGCCTGCCGTTGCGCCGCGGAGACTGGCCCGCCTACCTGGCGTGGGCGGTGGAATGTTTCCGCATTACCGCCTCCGGCGTGGCCGACGAAACCCAGATCCACACCCACATGTGCTATTCGGAATTCAACGACATCATCGAGGCAGTGGCCGCGATGGACGCGGACGTCATCTCCATCGAAACCTCGCGCTCGCGCATGGAACTGCTGGATGCGTTCGTGAAATTCCGTTATCCCAACCAGATCGGCCCGGGCGTGTACGACATCCATTCGCCGCGGATTCCCGATGACGGCGAAATGCGGACGCTGCTGCAGAAAGCCCGCCAAGTGCTGGCACCCGAGCAGATATGGGTGAATCCGGACTGCGGCCTGAAGACACGCGGCTGGCCGGAAACCGAAGCCGCGCTGGTGGCGATGGTGTCGGCGGCCAAGGCGATGCGGGCGGCGTAGTAGAAAAAACCTTGTAGGAGCGACGTCAGTCGCGATGAGGCTTTATCGGTAAAGCCTCATCGCGACTCACGTCGCTCCTACAACGAACCCAAATTCGTCAAGCAAATATCAAAACGCGTGATCGAAACCGACTTCGCCTTCCACGCCCACTTGGTAGGCTGACACGCGGCGCTCGAAGAAGTTGGTCAGTTCCTGCACGTCCTGCAGGTCCATGAAGGGAAACGGATTGGTCGCGCCGAAGTGCTTGGCGAAACCCAGCTGTGCCAGGCGCTGGTCGGCGCAGTACTCCAGGTACTGGCGCATGTCCTTCAACGACAGGCCGGCCACGCCGCCCGATAGCGTGTCTTCGGCGAACGCGGCTTCGCACTCCACTGCTTCGGTCAGCATCTGCACCACCTGCGCCTTGAACTCATCGTCCACCAGGTCGGGTTCTTCCTCGCGCGCGGTGCGGATGACTTCGAAAGCGAAGGCCATGTGGCAGCTTTCGTCGCGGAAGACCCAGTTGGTGCCGCTGGCCAGTCCATGCAGCAGGCCGCGCGAACGCAGGTAGTAGACGTAGGCGAAGGCGCCAAAGAAGAACAAACCTTCAATGCACCCGGCGAAGCAGACCATGTTGAGCAGGAACTGCCGGCGCTGCTCTCGGGTCTCGATGCGATGCAAGCCCTGCAGCGAATCGATCCACTTGAAGCAGAACGCGGCCTTGCGCTGGATCGATGGAATGTTTTCCACTGCTGCGAACGCCTTGGCGCGTTCGTTGGGGTCCGGCAGGTAGGTGTCCAGCAAGGTGAGGTAGAACTGCACATGCAGTGCCTCTTCGTACAACTGGCGCGACAGGTACATGCGCGCCTCGGGCGCATTGATGTGCTGGTACAGGTTGAGTACCAGATTGTTGGAAACGATGGAATCGCCGGTGGCGAAGAACGCGATCAGCCGTTCGATCAGATGCCGCTCGGCGGGGCCGAACTTGTGCTTCAGATCGTTGACGTCCAGCGCGAAGTCCACTTCCTCCACGGTCCAGGTATTGCGAATGGCATTGCGGTACATCTCGTAGAACTGCGGATAGCGCATCGGGCGCAAGGTCAGTTCGAAACCGGGATCGAGTAGGAGTGGGTGGGTCTGATTGGGCATTGAGCTTCCTGGTTCGGCTCCTTCCTCCGCATGCGGGGGAAGGTTGGGATGGGGGCGAACGAAGTGGGGCTGTCTCAGTTCGAGATTAGAGTAAGGAGAGCAGAAGAGATGGGGGACGCTTGATGCGGCGCATTGCTTTGATGCGACTGCCTCCGGTTTGCCCCCACCCTAACCCTCCCCCGCGAGCAGGGGAGGGGACGTTTCATGAAGCACTGTGCCCATTCACTGCTCGTATCGGTCATGCACATGCTGCGAGATGTAAGTACTCAACCCCTTTCCTGCTTCGGCGAGTCGCTTCATGCGGGTGACGTGAGCGGCACCTGCGCTCACGTTGCTATACACGTACACGCGATCCGAACCACGGAACTTCACCTTGATGGCATCCGGGCGCAACTCATAAGCCACCACGCCCGATTCGCCGCTCAGATTGAGATACCGCTTCATCACAACCTCTCACGATGTTCAATTCATTGGCAGGCCTCGCAGGCTTCCGGGTTCTCCAGCGAGCAAGCGATCGCTTCCGACGGGGTGTACTCCGGCTGCGGCGCTGCCGCCGACGCTTGGCTCACCGTGGTCTTGGCGATCTTGGTGGCCGGACGCGAGCGCAGGTAGTACGTGGTCTTGATGCCTTTCTTCCATGCGTACATGTACATGGACGACATCGCGCCGATGTTGGGACTTTCCATGAAAAGATTCAGTGACGCCGACTGATCGATGAAGGCGCCACGGTCGGCGGCCATGTCGATCAGCGAACGCATCGGGATCTCCCAGGTGGTGCGGTAAATGTGGCGCAGCATCTCCGGTATCTGCGCGATGCCCTGGATGGAACCTTCCGCCTGCTTGATGGCGTCGCGGATTTCCGGTGTCCATTGGCCCAGCTTCTTCAGTTCTTCCACCAGGTAGCGGTTGATCTGCAGGAAGTCGCCGGACAGCGTTTCGCGTTTGAACAGGTTGCTGACCTGCGGCTCCACGCATTCGTAGCAACCGGCGATCGACGCGATGGTGGCGGTTGGCGCAATGGCGATCAGCAGCGAGTTGCGCAGGCCGTGCTGCTTGATCCGCTCACGCAGCATGTCCCAGCGCTCGTGGTTTTCCGGCTTCACGCCCCAGGCGTCGAACTGCAATTCACCGTTGGCCGCGCGAGTGTCGGCGAAGGAGGGATGCTTGCCGCGCTCCTGCGCCAACTCCACCGAGGTTTCCAGCGCATGGAAGTAGATGGTTTCGGCGATCTTGGCCGACAGCGTGCGGGCTTCCTCGCTGTCGAAGGGCAGCCGGAGTTTGAAGAACACATCCTGCAAGCCCATCACGCCCAAACCGACCGGACGCCAGCGCAGGTTGCCACGGCGCGCGGATTCGATGGGATAGAAATTCAGATCGATCACGCGGTCCAACTGACGAACCGCCAAGCGCACCGTTTCGGCCAGCTTGTCGAAATCGAAATAGCCGCGGCCGCTGTCCGCGTCGCTGTCGAAATGCCGGCCGAGATTGATCGAACCCAGATTGCACACCGCGGTCTCTTCGGCCGAGGTCACTTCCAGAATCTCGGTGCACAGGTTGGACAGGTGGATCACGTTGCCGGCGCGCAGCGTCTGGTTGCTGGCGCGGTTGCACTTGTCCTTGAACGTCATCCAGCCGTTGCCGGTCTGCGCCAGCGTGCGCATCATGCGGCCATAAAGCTCGCGCGCCTTGATCGACTTGACCGCCTTGCCTTGTGCTTCGGCCTGCTCATAGGCGCGTTCGAAAGCGTCGCTGTACAGGTCGGTGAATTCCGGCACGACGCGCGGATCGAACAACGACCAGTCCGAATCGGCTTCCACCCGTTTCATGAACAGATCCGGCACCCAGTTGGCCAGATTGAGGTTATGGGTGCGGCGCGCCTCGTCGCCGGTGTTGTCGCGCAGTTCCAGGAACTCCTCGACATCGGCATGCCACGGCTCCAGATACACGCACGCGGCACCCTTGCGCTTGCCGCCCTGGTTGACCGCCGCCACCGAAGAATCCAGCGTCTTCAACCACGGCACGATGCCGTTGGAATGACCATTGGTGGATTTGATCAGCGAACCGCGCGAACGCACGCGCGTGTAGCTGACGCCGATGCCGCCGCTGAACTTCGAAAGCTGGGCGATGTCGCCGTACTTCTGGTAGATGGATTCCAGCGAATCCTGCGGCGAATCCAGCAGGAAGCAACTCGACAGCTGCTCGTGGGTGGTGCCGGAGTTGAACAATGTCGGCGAACTGGGCAGGTAGTCCAGGTTGCCCATCCGTCGGTACAGCGCCAGGGCTTCGGGCACGTCTTCGCTCAAGGCGCAGGCGATGCGCAGGAAGAACTGCTGCGGCGTCTCGATCACCTTGCGCGTGTGCGGGTGGCGCAACAGGTAGCGGTCGTACAGCGTGCGCAGGCCGAAATAATCGAACTGCAGGTCCAGCGACGCATCCAATGCATCGTTGAGCTTGCGCGCGTTGGTTTGCACGAAACCGAGCAGGCGCTCGTTGATCAGGCCGACTTCATGGCCACGGGTGATCGATTGCGAGAACGCATGGATTTCCTGCCCGGTCACTTCCTTGGTGATGTAGCCGGCCAGCAGGCGCGCGGCCAGGCGGCTGTATTCGGGTTCCTCGGCGGTCAGCAGCGCGGCAGTGCGGATGGACAGTTCGTCCAGTTCGCGCGTGCTGGCGCCGTCGTACAGGCCGGAGATGGTGCGCGTGGCGACGCGCATCGGATCGATGGCGTGCAGGCCTTCGCAGTTGCGTTGCACCGCGCGCACGATCTTGTTCAAGTCCACCGGTTCGCGGCTGCCGTTGCGCTTGGTCACACTCATCGCGGTAGCGGTGGGCGGCGGCGTCAGCAGGAAAGCATTGTTGACGGCGTCATTGTTGGCGCCGTTGCGGGCGGACGGGTCTTCGCCCACGGCAACGGTCGCGGTCGCCGCATCGGGCTGGGTCAGGGTCTGATTCACGGGTATTCCTCCATGCGATGCACGCAGCGGCCCGTCCCTCGCAGGCAGCGCAGGGCCGGTGAATCGACAGGATGGGAAAGCGGCGTCGCAAGGTCAGCGACAGCGGAGGTTCCGCAGCTGGCCTTGCTCCACCAGCCATCTCCCCCCGGAGATTCCGCGGCCGGCACCGCGCGGTGTGCTTCGCGCGGCTGTCGGCAGGTCTTCGGACTCGTGGACACGGAAAGCTCCTGGCTTTCCTCCTAGCCCGCCGCTTCCCAAGGTCCGTGCCTCAGTGCCAATGGCGAGTTCGTTTCCACATACCGCTGCGGGGCAGTGCCGGAATTGGCTCCTCAGAGCCGCACCGGCTTCCCTTTTCGTCCAGCGGTGGTGGCCGCTGGAACCGACCGGCACAACATAGTGGGGTGACCCTCGGCAGTCAACACCAAATGTAGTGTGAAACAGAAGTTGGCCATCGTGGATCTGGTTCCACGGTCGGACTCAACGACTCTCCCACCAGCCTAATCCTGTCAGCTGAAGCCGGCGCGGGGTCAGCACCTGCTAGATGCTGTCAGTACGGGGTCGACCGGCCCCGGAAGCCGCCTAGCCCCCGTTCGCGCCGGCGGACAGTGTCTGAAGGTACCTCGCGGCCTTGTCAGCGTGCCCGGCAGTTACGGCTTCCATGATCGTCCTCCCTTCAAGAACCCTAATCGGAGTGTTCCGGGCGTGGAATGCGAGCCGGAGGCCGTCGTCGGGAATGATCCATTCCAGGAGATCCAGCACACGCTTCCATTCCCCCAGACCAATTTGAACACTGGCCACCTCCGGATGAAGTCTTAGTGTGTTCCGATGAACTCGGATCATCGCCGCTAACTCATCAAGAGTGATGTGCAATTTTCCTGCGATCACTTGGGGAGACAGTGGGTCACTCATCTGGGCTCCGCTGTAGCAAGACTGATGCAGCAAACATTGTGGGCCGCTTTAATGCGTAAGGCTATTGGATTGCCGCTTGTTGGTAGAACTCTTCTTAATCGTGTCAGTGCGGAACGCCCAAAAGGGCTTCAAATCCATCCATGGGATGGACTACCAGATCACACGGTCTGTCTACTCGACAACTATGTACTGATCAACAAACAGGGACAGCATGTTGTGAAAGCTGTCTGGCGCGCTCCATGAGCGGCGAAGCTCATTGACATCCGCCGGCATAGAAATTGGGGGCAATTCCTTTTTCGAACCGAGTTCTGAAGCGTTGTAGCCTTTGCGGTTAGATTGACGAATGTGCTGGTGAATGCGCTCGCTGTTCTGCTCGATCCAGCGCGTGCCGTCGGTGCACGCCGCAAACTTCCATGGAAACTCGTGCGTATCTAGACGCTTCAAGGCGGCAACTACGTGTGCATACCTTCTCCAACGACGCTCGGCACGGCCACGCCCAACCTGCAACGGTCCAAGTTTGGGTCTACCTGGGGCATTGCGCTCAGTCGGATCGAAGAAAAGATCCAGCGTGGCCAGGGTGGCGCTCAGCTCATCCTCGGTGACCCTTACGGCCGGTATCCAACGGCGCAGTCGTGTCTCAATCAGGAGTCGCCATGTGTCATGTTGTTCACGGCCATACTGATAGCGCTCTGACACACCTATTGCTGCGTCGTACAGGAGTTCAGATAGTCGGGAAGCGAACTCCGTCGCAGCTGGTGAGGTGTCGACTACCAAGCGATGCAAAGCGACCAACAAGTGCACGCCGTCAAGAGTGGATAAGTCGTTCAATTGGTTCTTAAGCGGCGCCAAAGTCTCTTCTACGTTGACGTACCAATCTGAACTCTTGTACCAGCCCTCACGGCCTACCAAGCCGAATGCGCAAGCGTGCTCATGCTCCATTGGAGACATAAGAGTGAGTCCGAATGGACGCAACCGCTCTCTAATCCAGGATGGCTCGCTCGCAGGTCCGAGGTCGCGGTCCTGCATGTACTTGAAAAGAGGATGGCCGTAAGCCGCCGTTGCCTGCGGAAATTTGCGGCTCTTCTTTACGTGATCGAACAGCTGGAATTTGCCGGCGCTGATGTTCCGGGGGTCGTAGCCATCCTCCATCACCCGCGTGAAGCGTCTGCCCACCGGTAGGCCGCGGCTTAACCGGTGTGCCCCCTTTGCGTCATCAAATCGACGTGGGTCTGATTCCCCGGGGGTTCTACCCCGCTAACACGGACACTTCAAAGAAGCCTCATCCTGAGGCAGGAGGAGTGTCATGGCACAGCGAAGAAAGTTCAGCGAAGAGTTCAAGCGTGAGGCGGTCGGCCTGACGCGGCTCCCCGGGGCCAATCGCGATGGCCGTAGCGCCCTGGAAGCATTGATCCAGATTCAGTAAGTCGAATCCTGTGTAACCACTCTCGTCGATTCTGAAGCACCGCATGAGCACACTCCTATCATCAGCTCAGGTGTCTGTCCCAGTCACCGATACGTTTCCTTCTCAGCCAGGATCAATAGTCCTTCAAGCGACAAGTCGACGCCCGAGGCCCACAGCGTTCTGCTCATTAAGGCCATCTTCGGACACAACTTCCCCGTGCTCCCCGCAGACGCCGATGGCATCGATCTGGCGGTAGACCCAACTGTACCCGCCTCAGCGAGGTCGAAGCCAGAAGGCGGTGGCTCGAGGGTGGGCGCGCTATGCGGACCGATGGCGAGCCGGCGGGCCGGCTCTTGCGTCCTCTAACTTGATCCGCGGGGATGCTGTGCAGTGGGAGTCGAATTCCGCCATACACTTGCTCTCGTCACCAAACGGAGCTCCTCGTATGGGCGTGCTCAGTCCGGCAATCGGAACTGATTCCATTCGGCGTGTTGATTGGCTGCAGCACGTCCGTGACCTTACGGACTGGGCCACAGCCGCGACGCGGCATTACACCGATCTCATCAGAACTGCGAGAGAGCTAGACGCATCTGAGAGAGGGGATGAGGCCGCGGTCGTTCGCATCATTGGGGCAACTGCGTCGATGCGACTGAGCGCCGGTACGCCCAGGAACCTATTCCAGCCTCTCTATCGCCGCGAAGATGGCGTAAGCACGCTAATCGAAGATTATGACGCCAACGACGTTGCCTGCCTTCAGGTCCTGTCCGAGGCCGACAGTGATCCCTGGCTCAAGGCAAGACTAGCTGACGTGGCTTGCGTGGCAGGGCAAAATCTCGGAATGAAGATGTGGCGGTATGGACAGATTGCCGCATCGGCCTACCTGGATCATTGCGAGCGGGTCATGTGTGGCGAGGATGCCGTGGCATCGAGAGAGGAGCTTCATCGAGGCCTAGAACTGGCGTCAATGTATGAAAAGAACAACGCGGAACTACGCGAACGCTATTGGAACCTGATCGAAGCAGCCATTCACTACTCGCTGGATAGGGGCTGGCCAGGCGTTTTCCTGCCATTGTCGGAGTTGGTCAGAGGTCGATGCCGATCACTTGGTCTCGCGCTAGCGCCGGTGTTCGAGACTCACGGCGCTCGCTTCTCCGCTGAGGGAAGCAGCTACGACCCCGACAATGCTCAAACCTGTTACGAAATTGCAGCACGGTTCTGGGAAAGAAACCAGAATGACGCTGCCGCGCGGCGCTGCCAGCATGCAGCGGCTGAGGTGCTCATTACGCGAGCTCGCCTTCCCTCCCAGGCGATGCTGCAGGCGGACTGGCTGGCTGAAGGCATCTCGAAGCTGCGGCAATACCGGGGGGGAACGCGCGAGGATCAGAGAGCTGCAATCTGAATTGGTTGATGTTCGACTGACCATCATCGATGACATGCATTCGCACGAACTCCCCATGGACGTGCGGGAGCTGATCGAGCACGTCCGGGCCACCGTTGTTGGGCCCACCGATCGCGAAGGCCTCATGCAGCTTGCCTACGGCATTGGGCACGGGGTTCGATATGACAGTACTCGGCAGTCGGTCCTGGACAACAACGCACGGCATCCGTTGTCAGACTTCTTCGGTCGCGTTGGCTACAACCAAGACGGGGTGCCGGTCTCCAGGCAAGAGTCCTTTGACCGTTACAATGAAGAGCACATCTTTCTGAAGATGATCGAGCAGATTCGAGAGATAGATGCGCCCATCCTTGTGCCAGCGCTCTTTGAAGCGATTGATGTGTTCTATGAAGAGTTCGAGCCATCATTAAACACGATGCTTCTTTACGCACATCAATCACCCGCGGTCCCAGATGGGCATGAAGAGGCCGTTGCACGCGGATTGACAGCAGGATTCACTCACGACTGGATCGAGGCGGCGGCCTATCTCATCCCCCAAGTCGAGGCGATTGTAAGGAACATCCTCAAGCGAGAGCGGAGAAACACGCTGGCTGATCGAGGTGATGGGACCGAGGAAGAGATGTCCCTCAATCAGCTGCTGGAAGCCGAACACACACCTCAGATCCTTGGCAAGGACATGGTTCTATACTTGCGCGCGCTACTGACCGAGCGTTCGGGCTTCAATCTGCGCAATCTCTATACACATGGGTTGCTCAGCGACGATGGGCTGCACAACCCTGGTTTGTACAGTTTGTGGTGGGTGATGTTGCGCTTGGTGCTCTTCATCCCATGGGGGCATGAGTGGATGCAGAGTCAGCTCCTAGAGAGTCGTAGAGCAGGCTCCCATGATGCGTCGAAAGACGCGGCCAGGGTCTGAAGTCCCGCATCACCACTTGGGCCGGAGGCACGGGCTCAATGCGAGCCCGTGCTAGTCCATCTCTTAAATGCTGCTACAAAGCACTACAACCTAAATCCAGATTTTGCGACCCACGACGCAGAGAACGGCTCGCGTGGGACTTCCGGATCCTGAGAAGGCGGCGGAACGCTGATAAGCAGAACCTGACCCTCGGGTGCCAGCTGTGCCATCCTGGCCAAGCCTTGCCTTTTGTCGAAGGGCGCGATAATGACGCGCTCTTCCGCGCGCCACGAGATCAAGTAGTAGGTGCACGAGGTGCAATTAAAGTACTTCAAATTATTTGCGTCTACGCCGTAGTAGACGGCCTGCGTGTCGCAGAGCGGACAGCGTTGTTCGTGAGTTTCGTTCACCAAAGTCTCCGATTGACTAGAACCCTTCTTTGAATCCGTTCGGACCACGATGTCTTCATGGGCCGGGCTATTCCTCAGAGGAGCTTCGCTTGTCTACGATTCGCAAGAGATGGCTCGCCAAAATGATCATCTCAGCCGCCTCTTCCGCATCAATGGTGACGGATCGATGACTCGACGGGTTCTTGTACGATCCTACGGCGCCTGCCATCAGCTGCATGAGCGACTCCTGCTCCCCCTTGGGCAATGCGATATCCGTCAGGGGGCCAGTCTCGGGTCGGAAGGCCTTTCGCATCAGATCCATCCCTATGTCCGTGGCGGCAAGCTTAGAAGCCGTTCGCACACGCACTTCCAGCTCTTTGAAGCTCTGGAATACGGCGGTGTCGTAATCGCCTCGCAAGAACGTGGCCCAAACTTTCTGGGCGATAACGGGGTGCAAGCGACTCTTTGGAAGCACATTTGCAGCTTGATATGCAGCAAAGTTCTCAGCCTCTGCTGCTCGCAAGCCGCGCTTTGTGATGTACCTCCACGTACCAACATTGTCCGGCTGGGGGGCCAAGAAGCCTTCTCTCTCTAGCCATATCCAGGCCTCCATGAGAGCGCGGCGAGCCGCTTCATGCTTCTCCCGAGGGTAACTGGCAATACTATGGCCAAGGGTGAAGTTATGGATGTTCAACTCGCTGCTTGGCGCAGTAGTTAGGTAGCGAAGAACAATTCCGCCCAGTTCCTCAGGCTCAAGTGCCAGAAGCGAGTCTACGTCCGGAATGATTCGATCGATCGGCATGGGCCTTCCCTATGTCCAACAGAGCAATGCTCGGTACGCGCATGAACATGAAGCGGCGTCCGCCGCCCTGGCGTCAGCTTCCCAATTCTGCCAGGAATGACGACGGCTCGACATCGATAGAGCGTAGCGCGCTGATCATGCTCAAGAAGCAACGATGCTGGATGGGCGCGCGCGGGTTGTTATCAGTATTCAGGAGCCACTCCACACGAATCTGATCAGTTGAGCGTACGAGCTGGTCGCGCTGGCCACTACGTTCTCCCGATCCATTGGTTCCGAGAGAACACAAGCATTCCTCGCGTCCCTCGAGTGAGAGCAACATAGACGTGCGCCGCCGACAGACGTTCCATGTCCAGGAGAATGGTGTAGTCAGCTTCAAGCCCCTTGAGGAGAAGCGTACTGCCCACTGCTCGACGAGTTGCCGAGCGACCCTCATGCCGGCGCCGTTCACGGGCCGCGCTCATCGCGTCGGACAACGACGGATGGCTTCCTGAGGCAGTTGCATTCAAGCTGTCGATAATCATTCGCAGCACCTCGCGTCGAAACACTCTACGTCCCGGTTGGGTCGACCAAGCTCCCAAGGTTGCTGCGGCCTGCTGCCAGTCTGCCTCTGCCAAGAATGCGAGCGCAGCAAGCTCGTCAGGGGTCGCCGGAGTCCTACCTCGCCCCCGTCTCAATGTCTCGCAGCGACGCGAAAGATCGTTCACTGATATCCCCGTCATGACGGCGTGTGCAAGTTCAAGGAGTGGTCGTAGACGCGCCTCTGGCTCGACAGCTCGATCGAGTTGATCAAGTCCTTCAAAAATGGGCCGGAGATCAAGGTTCTCTACTACCTGGATGCCCTCGCCAGAACGTGCGATCTCGGAGTGCCGATCCGGCTGGGTGGGATTGGCCATTACCAAGACCGACCCTTCATCCCGTCTCCAGTAGCTCGTGGCATTACGAATCTCCTGCGAGTCTCGCCTGAGGTCGCCCGTCAGCCGTCTCCACTCGCAACCTTCTGGGAGCCGGCTAAGATCAATACCGGTCCCGTCTTGAAGCTGCGCGCGCGCCCTTACCAGCCAACGCCCGATCGTGTCCGCGCCCACGCGCTCCCATCGCCAAGGATGATCCAGTGTTTCGATCAGTGGAAACACGGGGATAACGTCTAGCTCCCAAGACACCACAGGCGCATTCCGAAAGCCGAAGACCGCTTGAAGCGAGTCCCCGAAGACGAACGTTGGTACCAGATCAGAAAGCTTGCGGACAATGGCATGCTGCGTGGGACCGCAGTCCTGGTATTCGTCGACAAGCACTCGCCCATAGGTGGAACGAAGCACATCATCGAGGGCCCGACTTTCAAGAAGCGCTAAGCATGACGCACGCACACCTGGATAGAAGACATCCCCACGGGTGGCATCAGGCATAGGCCCGGCTCGAAGAGGAAACTCACCAACTCGACGAACGCACCACGCATCAATCGATGACAGGGTGTACCGGCTTCGAGGCACACGTGCCGCCTGGAGTCGACGACGAAGCGCGGCCACGCCCGCGAGGGTATGTGTGAGTATCAGCGTGCGGCCGCCATGGAATTCCGCCGTCAGACGGACAATAGCCTCCGTCTTTCCGCACCCTGCTGCAGCTTCGATACAGCCGCGCTCGACGCCCTCCAGCAAGGCCGGATCAACCGTCCTGGCCACTGCGCGTCCATTCGTAGATCGCCGTAATTGTTGCTCGCAGGCCTGCGGTTGCGTTTGCAAAACCCGGCCCGACCACTTCCTGACCCACGCGCTCACCGTAGTCGATTCTCTTGAACCAACCGTGTTGCTTGGCCGCCATTGCCAGCGTTTCACGATGCTCAGGTGTATCTTGGGCTCGACATTCCTCGAACGAACGCACACCGGCAGAGACAGTTTGCACACATGTCTCGAGATGGGCATCGTCCCATGTTTCCGTAGCAATATTGAGCATTGAGACCACACTCTGCCAGCTCAATCCATGGAAAAGGGCATGCTCAGTCGCTTGTCCGCCACTCCACGAAATCACTGTCGCGCCCGCTTCTTCAAGCGGCTCCCGTTCCGGGTCGGTCAATGGCCGGTCGTCATCCATCAGCAGGACGGTGCGGTATCCCAGCTTGGCGTAAGCCACTGCCCGGCTAGCGGCTTGAGGAATGCCACCACCGTTTGCGACAGAAATGCCCGCAAGCGCCAGCGGATCTTGGCCTTGCTCCACCCAATAGTTGTCCAGTCCCCGTACAAGACCAATCTCTGTTGCGCCCTCAGCGACAACGACAGCGGCCGCAAGAAATGACTCGGCATTACCCCTCACTAAGGCCTGAATGTCCAAATCCGTATGGACATCCGCCACATTGTTGATTTCGTGAGTCGCAAAGACACGGTCGAAGTGTGCGATTGCCAGCTCTTGCGCGCGAAGCTCGCGAACGACCACTGGGGAGTGCGTTGTCAGAAAGACTTGGGGGCCCGTGTCTGAGCCGGCGCCCAGCAGACGTAAGAATCGCGCAATGCGGTGGGGCTCCAGACCTAGTTCAGCCTCGTCAACCAGCGCTATTCCTGCCGGTGCAATCCGGCTGTGAAACAGCCCTGCGACTAACAGCCGCGACGATCCGGTCCCCAAGCGGCGAAGGGGCACACCCTCGTTGTCATGAAGCGCCAATGACGCATTCCATCCGGGGATTCCAAACGCATCCAACAAGGCCTGCGCCTCCTGGGCGGGCCGAATACCGAGTTCTCTAGCCTTGTCACGTACCTGACCTACCACGTCTGTCAGCTCGTCTCCGCCCGCGTGGCCTGCCTGTTCACGCAGGCCACGCGCTGCGCGCGCCACCAGTGTTCGGATGGCGAATTGCGGCGCGGCTAGCCGCTGGAGTATTGATTGCCTCGCCCATCGCAGATGGGTCGCAGGTGAGTGATCCAGTACGACGGGCGAGATCAATGCACGGTGCGCCAGCGATAGATCACGCGGATCACGATCCTCCGTTCTTTCCGAGAACAGCGTCCATTGCCCCTCCAAGTCTGCTCCCACTGTCAGACGAAGCGTGAGCACGTCTTCCAGCTCGACCTCTGGCTCATCCACAGTCGAGTGAGTGGCCGCATTCCAACCACGAAGGTAGTCGCCGTAGCGATCCACGTCATGCAACTCTTGCGGAAGATCACCGACCGTCAGAGTGATTTCGAAGCCTTCGTCGACGTTGAGCCGATAGAAGTCTGTGTCGTAAAACACTTCACGACGGGTCGATGACAAGGTTAGGGCGATAGCATCGAGGACGGTGCTTTTTCCGAGATCGCCTGCCCCCAGAATGGCGTTGAGGCCTGGCCGCGGTACCCAGTCCAGATACTCAATGCCACGAAACCGCCGGATCGATACCTTACGAATTCGGCTCATCCTTGCCCCCTATAGCTCTTGCCAAGCCGCTTTGGCCATGTCGTTGAACGGATGGCAAGAGCCTATTACAACGAATCTGGATGGGCGAACAAAGCGTGGAACTGCGGTGTTCCACGGCCCACGGGGTCCCGATCTCATGGATCTCGACCTAGAGAGGGTTACCACCTTAGCCCCAAAGAACACCGACTCACTCGCCAAGCGGCTAAATCGTGTCAGCTCACGACGTAGCCACGCCATTTGATGTCAGTAGGGAGTGCCCGCGCGTCAAATACTGTCAGTGGCCCTTTTGGTGAGATCTAACCGGACCGATATTTAGTCTGCCCAAATCAAGCGTTTAGGTAGTCTGATCGTCTACTGTCAGGATTCGGGATGTTCGAGAACGACTGCTGGGTCGATATCCGGGCGGGCCCACCAACACCCACAGGCGCTTGCGCCAGCTGCGGGCGCGGCGCAGGTCGCGGAACAGGCCGGCCCAGGCGTGGAAGGCGATGCGCAGCGGGTTGTAGCTGTGCAACGGCTCGACCAGGCCATACCGCAGCAGCACCTCCGCGCGCTGGCTGCGGAAGCTGCCGAAGATGCGATCGAATACGATCAGCACGCCGCCGTAGTTGCAGTCCAGATACTCCGGATTGCTGGCGTGATGCACCCGGTGATGAGCCGGCGTGTTGAACACGAACTCGATCCAGCGCGGTAGGCGGCCGATCAACTCGGTGTGCAGCCAGAATTGGTAAAGCAGGTTCAGCGCGAGCGCGGCAACGACATAGGGCACCGGAAAACCGATCCACACCAGCGGGCCGAAGAACACCGCCGCGCCGGTCAGTTTTCCGGTCCAGCCCAGCCGGTACGCGGACGAGAGGTTGTACTGGCCGGAGGAGTGATGCACCGAATGGTTGAGCCAGAACCAGCGGACGCGGTGATCGGCGCGGTGCATCCAGTAATAGCAGAACTCCTGGCCCACGAAGAGCAGTACCCAATGCCAGGCGCGGTCCATCGACAACGTGGTCAGGCGCCATTCCCAGATGCCGTACAGCACCAGGCCCACCGCGCCGCCCTGTACCAGCAGATTGATCGCAGCACGGCCGACGGCATCGCCCAGCGACGCCCAATAGCCTTTCCAGTCGTATCGCCGGCCACGGCGGGTCAACACCCAGGCCTCGATGGCGGCGATCACGGCCAACAGCAGAACCGGAAACAGCGCGGCGGGGCGGAAGCCGTCCATCGCATTGGGCCTGCTTCAGCGGCGGCGGTCGGCGAACTTGGCCGCCATCGCCTTCAGTTCCTCCGGCGACAGCTTGCCGTCCCGGTCGCTATCCAGGCGATCGAAGTTCTTGGCGATGCGCGGCAGCTTGGCGTCCGCTTCGGCCTTGTCGATCGCGCCGTCGCCATTGCTGTCGGCCGAGCGCAGGCGTTCCTGCAAGGCCTGCTTCTGCTCGGCCGTCGGCTGCCGTGTTTGCGCGCAGGCGGCGTGGGAGGCGACGAGCAGGGCGAGCAACAACCCGTGTTTTGATGCGGTATGCAGTTTCATGGAGGGATCCTTGGAGGTGGAAACAAGAAGGGCGAGCGCGCGGAAGCTGAAAACAAGAAAGGCAGCAGCAGGAAAGGCGAAAGCGGGAAAGGTGAAAGCGGGAAAGGAAAAGTAGGCGCGGCGTCCCCGCCGTGAGCGCTTGCTCGTGAGGGGGAAGGGAAGAGCCGAGAAGCTCGCGGCGGGGCGCCACGCCTACCGGACCTCGGACCGGGCTCAATCGCCGCGGCAACCGACGGTTTCGCCAGCGGCATTGGTGCAGGTGCCGGTATGGCTGACGGTGCCGTCGGAAACGGTGGTCGAACCGGTGTAGCTGTTGCCGTTCTTGCCAGTGACACTGGTGTTGCGCGCGCCGGAAACATTGCCGTCGGCGTCGCGGGCAATGCTGCCGGACTTGGAGGCGGTGCCGCCGTTGGGACCGTTGGCGTAGGCGCTGCCCTGGCGACCTGCGCTGCCGTCGGCGTTGCGGTAGGCGCTGCCTTGGTAGCCGGCGCTGCCGCCATTGGCGCCGGTGACGCCGCCGCTGCGCGAGCCGGTCGCGTTGCCCTGACCGTCGGCTTGCCACTGCCGCTGGTGTTGGCTGTCGAAGCGAGCATTGCTGCGGCTGGCCGCCACCTGGCCAGCTTGAGCGGTGCGCTGCACGCTGCGTTGGGCGGAGCGCTCGCGCGCCTGGCCGTCGTCGGAAAAGGAAGCGCCGGCAACGGCCAGCAGCAGGGCGCAAAACAGAATGGGCTTGTTCATGGCGTGGTTCCTTGATCGGAGGAATGGCGTCGCGGCGGTTCCGCGGCGGAAGCCAAATTACCCAGCCGATGAGCGCGAGGTGTGTCGCAGTTGCCAGCAGATGTTTCGATCGCCGCGGCCGGAAACATTCGCTTACAAACAGCCGCCGAATAGGGTTTGCCGCGGCCCGCGGGCTGCGGCGATAGTGGCGGCATGAACGATCCCGCTGCCCGGATACTGCTGGTCGACGACGACGCGCGATTGCGCGACCTGCTGCTGCGCTACCTGCAATCGCAAGGTTTCGAAGTGAAGGCGGTAGGCGACGGCAACCAGATGCGGCAGGCGCTGGACCGCGGCCATTACGACTTGATCGTGCTGGACCTGATGCTGCCCGGCGAAGACGGGCTGGAGATCTGCCGGCGGCTGCGCGGACAAGGCGATACGGTTCCCATCGTCATGCTGACCGCGAAGGGCGATGAGATCGACCGCATCGTAGGCCTGGAGATCGGCGCCGACGACTACCTGCCCAAGCCGGTGAATCCGCGTGAACTGCTGGCACGCATCCGGTCGGTGCTGCGGCGTACGCATCCCGCACCGGGTGCGCCGCAGGCGGATGGAGGCGACATCGTGTTCGGGCCGTTCCGGCTGGATCTGGGACGGCGCGAACTGACCCGCGACGGCACGCCGTTGCGGCTGACTTCCGGCGAATTCGCGGTGCTGTCCGTGCTGCTGCGCCACGCGCGCCAGCCACTCAGCCGCGACCGCCTGATGAGTCTGGCGCGCGGCCGCGAGCACGAAGCCTTCGAGCGCAGCATGGACGTCACTATCGCCCGTTTGCGTCGGTTGCTTGAGGACGACCCGCGCAATCCCCGTCTGATCCAGACGGTATGGGGCGTGGGCTATGTATTCGTGCCGCCGGAGGCCACGCCATGAAGCGGCTGCTTCCTACCAGCTTGTTCGGCCAACTGGCATTGGTGATCGCTTTGACCTTGATCGGTGCGGGCGTGCTGGCGGTGCTGCTGGGGCGTGAACTGGCCACCCGTCCTGCCGCGCAACAACTGCTACGCGCGATGGATGGCTTCGCCGACGTGGTGGAAGAACTCGACCGCCATCAGCCGCATGCCAAGACTTTGCAGCAGCTGCGCGACTCCGGCCTGGAAACACGCAGCACGCCGCCGGCCGGGCCGGCGCCGCGGATCGCACCGTTCATGAAGGAGCTCCAGGAGCAAGCGCGCAACGCGGGCGGCGGCCAGCGCGAAGTGCGCCTGGGCCGCAACGGACGTTCCGCGGTGATCTGGCTGAAGCTGGAGACGGCGCAGCCGCTGTGGGTCTCGTTCGCGTATGACCGCAGAGGTGCCGGCTTCCGCAGGTTCTCGGTGCTGTGGTTGCTGGGCTGCGTGGCGCTGGTGTGGCTGGCCGCGGCGTATTTCGCGCGCCGCCTGGTGATGCCGCTGCGGCGCTTGGCGCAAGCGGCGCCGGGCATCGTGCGCGGCGATCCGCCCCGGATACCGCTGGCGTCCGGTCCGCACGAAGTGACGGAACTGGCGCAGGCGCTGATGCGTTCCAGCGAAGACGTGCGCGCAGCGGCGGAGGAACGTGCCTTCCTGCTCGCCGGCATTTCGCACGACTTGCGCACGCCGCTGACGCGGGTGCAGTTCGCGCTGGAGCTGCTGCCGGAAACCGACCCCGAGTTGCGCAGCGGCATCCAACGCGACATCGACGAGATCGACGCCATCCTCAGTCAATTCATCGCCTACGCCCGCGACGGCCGCGACGAAGCCAGCGAGTCCGTGGACTTGGCGGAGATCTGCCGCAATGCCGTGGCCGTATCGGCGGATCAATGGCAGGTGTCGCTGCCGGAAACAGCGCCGATGCCGGGCAAGCCGATGGCGCTGTTGCGCGCGCTGGAAAACCTGGTGGCGAATGCCGAACGACACGGCGCGCCGCACTACGCATTGACCCTGCAGCGCGAGGGCGATGCCTGGAAAGTGGAAGTGTCCGATCAAGGACAGGGCCTGTCCCGGGAAGCCGCGCAGCGCGCGCTTCAACCGTTCGTGCATGACAGCCGGCAAGGCGGCAGCGGCTTGGGCCTGCCCATCGTCGAACGCGTGGCACGCCAGCATGGCGGCGAACTTTTATTGCTGCCCAACCTGCCGCAGGGGTTGCGTGCGGTACTACGGCTGCGCGGCGGCTGACACATTCTTGAAAGCGAGATGCGATGACGATGGACAAACGGCCATTCTGTGCGGCGCTGCTGGCATGTTGCCTGGCCGCCGCACTAGCGCCCGCGCAGGCGCAGGCATTGCGCGAACGCTTGCAGCAAGCCCGCGAGGCTTCGCTGCGCCCGGCGACGAAACCGCCGGTGCTGCCGGCCGGTGCACGGGTGCTGCACGACCTCGCCTATGGCGAGGACCCGCGTCAGCGTTTCGATGTGTACCTGCCTGCCAAGGTGCCACGCAATGCGCCGGTGATCCTGTTTGCGCACGGCGGCGGCTGGGCCTATGGCAACAAGGACAATCCCGGTTCGCTGGACGGCAAACTGGCCTACTGGCTGCCGAAAGGCTACGTGCTGGTCTCCACCAACTACCGCATGCTGCCGGACACCGCCCCGCTGGAGCAGGCCCGCGACGTGGCGCGGGCGCTGGCCCAGGTGCAGAAGCGCGCGCCGGAGTGGAACGCCGACCCGGCGCGAGTAGTGTTGATAGGCCATTCCGCCGGTGCGCATCTGGCCGTACTGGTAGGTGCGTCCTCCACGCTGTGGCGCGAGGCCGGCGCCTTGCGTCCACGCGGTGTGGTGTCGCTGGACAGTGGCGCGCTGGACGTGCCCGATCTGATGCAGCGTCCGCGTATCCCGCCGCTCTACCACCGTGCCTTCGGTGAAGACCGTGACGGCTGGCGCGCGGCTTCGCCGCATCATCGGCTCACCCGCGATGCCGTGCCCATGCTGCTGGTCTGCTCCAGCCGCCGCCCCGACGCATGTCCGCAGGGCCGCGCCATGCAGCTCAAAGCCGCTGCGTTGGGGCTGAAGATCGAGGTACTGCCGCAAGACCTCTCGCACGGCCAGGTCAACCATCAGCTGGGCGAGCCGTCTGCGTACACCGAGGCAGTGGCTGCGTTCGTGCGATCGCAAGTGAAATAGCCGGCGCGCCTTCCTTGCAGGAAGGCTTCGTGAAAGCGGGCTCCTGTGAAAGCGCGCTCCCGTGAAAGCGAATCGGCAAGCCGATCCGCCGACAGGGAAACTAACCAGACGTAAGCACGTATCCCGTGCCGCGGACCGCCCGCAATGGGAAATCCTCGCCGGACAGCTTGGTGGCTTTTTGCCGCAAGCGGTGGACGATCACTTCCAGACGGTGCGGAGCGAAGTCGTGGGTGTCGTGAGTAAAGCGAGCGATGAGTTCTTCCCGCGAGACAACGTTACCTAGGCGAGCGATAAGCGGCTCGATCAGAACGCGTTCGTTGCCGGTGATGTGTATCCGCACGCCGCCGGGCGATATCAACGCCCAGCCTTCCGGATCCAGCCGCCAGGCAAGGGGCACCCTGACGATGGGCGCGACCGGCGTGTCCGTCATCGCTTGCCTTCGCAGCACGCTGCGCACGGTAGCGGCCAGCAGTTCCATGTCGACAGGCTTGAGCAGGTACGCATCCGCCCCATCATCCAGCCCCTGGACGTGCTGCGCCTTCGATCGCTGATCGCCCGTCAGCACCACGATGCCCGAGTCGGTCGCTTCGCGCAGGTTCCTTGTCAGGGTGAGGCCGCTTTCGTCGGGCAGGCCAATGTCCAGGAGGAACAACGAAAAGCGACGGGTAAGCACCGCCCGATAGGTCTCCTTGGCGTTGCCAACGCCGGTCACGTCCTTGAAACCGCAGTCGAGCAGCCCCGGGATCAGGATCTGTTCGCGCATCTCGGCGTCATCCTCGACGACCAGAATGCTCTGCCGGTAGATCGCCTCGCTGTCGTCCCTCTGCAAACGGCGTGTATGCCCGAAGCGGGTTGCCGCGTCGGTGCCCTTGTCGTGTACGTGCCCTCTGACCAGGCCATGCGTACCGCTGCCGCGCGTGTCCCGTAAGTTGACCCTTCTCAAAACAATTCCCCTGTGAATCGCCAAGAACACACGCCGATCGGATGAGTACGGGGAAAGAGCGCCCCAGTGGGGTGTAATCCCGACTACTGGCGTTAGCTTCTGATGAAAGAGATGTAAGTACAAGAGAAATCACGTGTTCATCTTTTCCGTGTTTTCAAGAATCCCACCGGCGTCTCAGATGCCAAGCCCAAAACGCATGCCGCAATCGGCAATCTGCTTTTGGTAGCGTGCGCCGTGCGCACGACGGGATGGCGAACGTACGCGCGGCGCACGCTACCTGGCAATGCTTGCGTGACCACGCACGTCCTGTTGACGTTGCTCCCAGCGGAAGAGCTCGCGGCGGGACGCCGCTCCCACCACAATCGCCGAATGGATGCCCTTCTCCGTACCCGTACCAATGCCTTGGGCGATGGTCTGCATCGGCTGACCTTGGCAGACGGCGGTCCTGTGGTGATCAAGCGTCGTCGCGCGGCGCCGGCCGGATTCTTTGCCATGGAAGCGCATGGGCTGGCTTTGCTGGCAGCAGCCGGTGGTCTGCGCGGGCCTCGCGTGCATGCGGTCGCCGAGGATGCACTGGTGGTTGAGGACTTGGGTCACGGCCGCGCAGACAACGCCGCATGGGAGCGCGCAGGCCGGGGCCTGGCGCATCAACACCGGTGCACGGCTGCCGAATTCGGGCTGGACCGCGATGGCTGGTGCGGCGACGGCGCACAACTCAACACGCCGATGCCGGATGGCTGGCGCTTCTTCGCCGAATGCCGGCTATTGCCGCAAGCACGGCGTGCGCGCAACGCCGGTCTGCTTACCGCAGGCGATATTGTGGAAGTGGAGCGCATCTGTGCCGAGTTGCCGATACGGATTCCACAACAGCCGCCCGCGTTGCTGCACGGCGACTTATGGTTGGGCAACCTGCATGCTTGTGCCGACGGCGAGCTGGCGTTGATCGATGCTGGCGCCGTCCACTACGGCTGGGCGGAAGCCGAACTGGCCATGCTGACGTTGTTCGGCGAACCGCCCACGGCATTTTTCGATGCGTACCAGAGCGAGGCGGGTATAGGTAACGAGTGGCGCGAACGCGTACCGCTCTACAACCTCTACCACCTGCTCAACCATCTCAATCTGTTCGGCGTGGGTTATCTGGAAGCGGTGCGCGGTGCGATTCGTAGGAATACGTAGGATGGGTCGAGCGCAGCGACACCCATCGCTTGGTTCACCATTCGACGATGGGTGTCGCTGCGCTCGACCCATCCTACGGGGTGCCACCGATCTCTTTCAGCAGTAGCGGCAAAGCGTCCGCCGCGGTCGTGCGCCAGTGCATATCCACGTGCGGCGTGAGTGCGGTGGTGTCGGGGTTGATCTCCACGACCTTTGCCCTTGCGGCGTTTGCCGAAGCCAACGCGGGCAGGCCGGCAGCGGGATAGACCAGACCGGAAGTGCCGATGACCAGCATCAGGTCGCAACGGTCCGCGGCCGCTTCCGCGCGTGACCACGCATATTCGGGCAGGGCTTCGCCAAACCAGACGACGCCCGGGCGAATATCACCGCCGCAATACGTGCATGTGGGCGGTGTCATTCGCAGCACTGCTGCCTGGGGATCGATCGGCTCCAAAGGCTGCGTGTACGCATGTGCGCAATCGAAGCAGCGCAAGGCGAACAGACTGCCATGCACATGCGCGGTCACTCGGCTGCCGGCGCGTTCGTGCAGGTCGTCGACGTTCTGCGTCAGCAGCGCGATGCTGGCATGCGCGGCCAGCTTGGCCAGTGCGATATGCCCGGCATGCGGTTTGGCGTGCTGCACCAACGCCATCCGCCAGCGGTACCAACCCCAGACCAGTGCTTTGTCGGCGCGCCAGGCATCGGCCGTCGCCAGTTGTTGCGGGTCGAACTGCGACCACAGGCTGTTGTGCTGTCCGCGGAAGGTGGGGATTCCGCTTTCGGCCGACATGCCGGCGCCGGTGAGGACGGCAACGGATTCCGCCCCGGCGATCAGAGGGGCGAGGGTTTTGGCGAGGTCTTGGGGGGTGTGGGGCATCGTGTGGAGCTTGTTTTTTGTGGTCGCGACTTGCATCGCTTCTACCAGGTGAAGTATGACCGCTCAGGCTTTATGTTCGGCTGCCAGGTACTCGGTGCTTTGCATTTCGATCAGGCGCGAAGCGGTGCGTTCGAACGCGCCCTGCAGGCGGGTGCCGGAATAAAGCGATGGCGGTGCGCCGGCGGCGGTGCAGACCAGGTTGACGTGGCGGTCGTAGAGTTCGTCGATCAGGTTGACGAAGCGGCGCGCGGCGTCTTCGTTGCGTTGGTCGAACAAAGGGATATCGCCCACCAGCACGGTGTTGAACTCGCGCGCGATCTCGATGTAGTCGGTGGTGCCGCGTGGGCCGTCGCACAGTGCGGCGAAATCGAACCATACGATGCTCTTGCCGCGTGCGCGCACCGGGATCTTGCGGCTGTCGATCTCGATGTTGCCGGGAAGCGCTTCGCTGCCTCCGCTCAGCTCGCGCCAGCGCGAGGCCAGCCAACCATCCGACTGATCATCCAGCGGCGTGCGGTAGACCGGCGAACGGGTCAACGCACGCAGCCGATAGTCCTCCTGTCCGTCCGACCGCAGCACTACGCAATGCTGTTGCAACAAGGCGATGGCGGGCAGGAAACCGGCGCGCTGCAGGCCGTCCTTGTAAAGATTCTCCGGAGCGGTATTGGATGTGGTCACCAGCGTTACGCCCTCGGCGAACATGCGGTCCAGCAGCCGCGCCAGCAGCATCGCATCGCCGATGTCGGTGACGAAGAATTCATCCAGCACCAGTACGCGCAACTTGCCGCGCACCTCGCGGACGATCTTGGCCAAGGGATCGCTTTCGCCGGCATGCCGGCGCAGCCGATCGTGCACGCCGCGCATGAAACGATGGAAGTGGGTGCGGTACTTGCCCGCTTCGCCCGATTGCCCGTCCTGTGCGTGCGGGACACCGGTACGGCCCGCCGCCGACCACGTGGGCAGGGGCAGGGCTTCGTAGAACAGGTCGACCAGGAAGGTCTTGCCGCGGCCTACTTCGCCCCAGTAATACAGTCCCTTCACCGGCTCGGGTTTCCTGCCCAGCAGCCGGCCCAAAAAGCCGCTCTCGGCCGGCGTGTCCAGCAGCGCCTTGTGGATGCGATCCAGTTCGGCCAATGCCGGGTGTTGCGCTGGGTCGTCCCGCCATTGACCGCGCGCCGCGCCGCGCGCGTAAACCTGCGAAGGCGCGAGCGCCTCGTCCGGGTGTGCTTCGGCCATCATGCCACCGGAAGAAAAGCTTTCATCGCGTGCTTGACGGCACCGCGCAGGTCCATCAGCTTGCGATGGAAGAAATGACTGGTTTCCGGCATGCGGATGAGTTCCGGCGGATCGTCCAGTTCGTCTATCCAGTCGTATACCGCTTGCGGCTCGACGATCTCGTCTTCTTCTCCCTGTATCACCAGCCACGGACAGGTGGGCGGCACGATCTTGTCGAAATCCCAGCGGCCAACCGGTGGCGCGACCGTGATGAGTGCGTCCGGCTTGATGTCGCCGTTGGTGCGCAGGGCGACATAGGCGCCAAAGCTGAAGCCGGCTATCCACAATGCGTTTTGCGGATGCTGTTCGCGCGCCCAGGCAACCACCGCGCGCAGGTCGTCGGCTTCGCCTTCGCCATGATCGAAGTGGCCCGCGGAGCCGCCAGTGCCGCGGAAATTGAAGCGAACGGTGACCGCGCCGAGTTCGCGCAGGCTGCGCGCCAGCATCACCACGACCTTGTTATGCATCGTGCCGCCTTCGGTGGGCAGCGGGTGACAGACGATGGCGATCAGCGGTAGCGCCGCGACGCCGTCGTCCGGCCACTCGACATGCGCCTCGAGCGTACCGGCGGTGCCGGACAGCGTCAGTGGACCGGATTCGGTAGGGAACGGGGGGTTGGCCATGCGCCCATGATAAGGCTTGATCAAATGAACAACCGTTGCGTCTTTTGCTGGGTTGTCCGTGGGCGGGGCATGTAGGAGCGACGTGAGTCGCGATGAAG
>CBFGZY010000005.1:0-131365 GCA_965653375.1 uncultured Pseudoxanthomonas sp. | reverse complement strand
GCGTCATCACTCGGTTGCGTATCGGCATACGCGCCCTCGTTCTTCCTTGCCCCGCATGCCCACAGGCCCGGCGCGGCATGTTCCATACGGGCTAACAGGCCCTTAATCACCTGTTCGGCATCGTGCTGCGGCTGGCGCGCCTCGTGGCCGATCATCAGCCTTACGCGCCCGGCCTGCATCATTTCTGCCTGCGGGTGGAGTCGTCGGACGATGTTCGCGAAACGGCCGATCGGCTCATCGCAGCCGGCATCGAAGCCACGCCTGCACGCCTTTATCCGGAATATGCGCACGACTACGTCGCGACCTTTTTCCAGGACCCGGACGGCATTCGGTTGGAAGTGACGAACTACCGCCAGGAGCGGCGCGAGCGCTTCCAGCATTGGCACAGTGCCTGAGCACCGAAGCCTGGCCTGCGCCAGGGCCGCCGTTGCGAGCCAGTCAGCTCGGCAGAGGCGGGTATGCGAGAATCTGCCTCCACTTCACGTTACCGCCAAGTTGCCGCCGCAGGCGGGACCGCACAGGAATCTCCATGATCCGTTCTTTTGCCGCCACGTTATTGGCTGCCGCCAGTCTTTCCGCCTGCGCTCAAGCGCCGCAAACTCCGGCAGCGGCGACCACCAAGCCTGCGGCCACTGCTCCTGCCACGGTGGCCAAGGCCGGCGATGCAAACGAGCGTGCCCGTCAGGCGATCAAGAAACTGAATTCGCAGATCACCGTGGACTATGTGGGCGCGGCGCCGCTGCCGGGCTTCCGTGAGGTCATTGCCGGCGGCCAGTTGCTTTACGTCAGCGATGACGGCCGTTATCTGATGCAAGGCGCGGTACTCGATCTGGAGGCTCAGGAAGACCTGATGCAGTCCAGTCCCGCGCTGATGAAGCATCGCGTGGATCTGCTGAAAACCGTGCCGTCATCGGAGCGCATCGTTTTCGCTCCGCCGAATGCGAAGTACACGGTCAGCGTCTTCACCGACATCGAATGCGGCTATTGCCGCAAGCTGCATAGCGAGATCGCCGAACTCAACAAGCTTGGCGTGGCCGTGGAATACCTGGCGTTCCCGCGCATGGGTCTGGGCAGCAAGGACCACAAGGACATGATCTCGGTGTGGTGTTCCTCCGACCGCAAGCGCGCCTTGACCGAGGCCAAGTCCGGCAAGCCGGTCCCGGCCAAGGACTGCAAGAACCCGGTGACCATGGAATACAACCTTGGCCAGCGCATCGGCGTCACCGGTACGCCCGCCATCTACGCCCCGGATGGCACCCAGTTGGGCGGCTACCTCCCCCCGCAAGCGCTGCGGGACGCCCTGGACAAGCTGGCTAGCAAGCCTGCCCAGGCGGGTGCTGGCGGCAAGTAGGATTGGCTCGCCTGCCTCTTACCAAGAGCAGAAGCAAATCCCACTGATCCCCCGTTAAAAAAAGGGGGAGGAAAGCGGAAGCTTTTCCGGCTTCCGGCTTCCGGCTTCCGGCTTCCGGCTTTCCGCCTCCCCGAACCGGGCCTTGCTACAATAGCGGGCCCCGTCTTGACGGCACGTACCCACGGTTCGGACATGATCGTCCTCGAAGGCCTGCCGGCCTTGTCGCAATTCCGCCGCGCGCGGCTCGAAAGCAAGCTCCAGTCCATCGTCCCGGCCGTCCGCATCAGTGGCGCCTGGCACACCTATTTCATCGAACCCGAGCCCGGCGCCAGCCTGGACGACGCCACCTTGCGCCGTATTCTGCAGGCGCAGGCGGATGTCGCCGCGCCGGAATCCGGCGCGGTATCGCGCTTCGTGGTGCCGCGCCTGGGGACTTTGTCGCCCTGGGCCAGCAAGGCCACCGAGCTGTTGCGCGGTGCCGGTTTGAAGGTGAAGCGGGTAGAGCGGGGCACCCGCATCGACCTGGTGGGTGGCAGCGACGATGCGGCGTTGCTGAAGGCGCTGCATGATCCGATGACCCAGTCGTTGCTGCCGGCACGCGAGCAGGCGTCTGCATTGTTCGCGGTTCCGGCGCGTGGCGCGTTGGAGCGCATTGCGCTGAGCGACCTGGAGTCCGCCAACCGGCGCCTCGGCCTGGCCCTGGCGGATGACGAAATCGAATACCTGCGTACTCGCTATGGCGAGCTGAGGCGCGATCCGTCCGACGTCGAACTGATGATGTTCGCGCAGGCCAATTCCGAACACTGCCGCCACAAGATATTCAACGCCTCGTGGACCATCGACGGAAGGGAGCAATCCAATTCGTTGTTCCGCATGATCAAGCACACGCATGCGCAAACGCCGCAACACACGCTGTCGGCGTACAGCGACAATGCGGCGGTGCTGGAAGGCTATCCCGCGGCGCGTTTCCGTCCGGATGACAGTGGCCACTACCGCAGCGAGGCGGTGCAGGATTCCGCGTTCTGCATCAAGGTGGAAACCCATAATCATCCCACTGCTATCGCGCCTTTCCCGGGTGCCAGTACCGGTGCGGGCGGCGAAATACGCGACGAGGGCGCGACCGGCCGCGGCGGCAAGCCGAAAGCCGGTCTCACCGGTTTCAGCGTTTCGCACTTGCGTATCCCCTCGTTGCCGCAGCCTTGGGAAACGGATCGCGCCTTGAATCCGCGCATGGCGCCCGCGCTGGAAATCATGTTGGATGGACCGCTCGGCGGCGCCGCGTTCAACAATGAATTCGGCCGTCCCAATCTGTTGGGCTATTTCCGCAGCTTCGAGTTGTCGCAGGGCAGCGAGTCGAACGGAAGCCAACTGACCCGCGCTTACGACAAGCCGATCATGCTGGCTGGCGGCCTGGGCGCCATCGATCGCATTCAAGTCGAGAAGAAGCAGCTCTCGCCCGGTGATGCGGTCATCGTGTTGGGTGGACCGGCGATGCTGATCGGCCTGGGCGGAGGTGCGGCGAGTTCGGTGGCTTCCGGCGATAGCGCCGAAGATCTGGATTTTGCCAGCGTGCAGCGCGACAACCCGGAAATGGAGCGTCGTTGCCAGGAAGTGATCGACCGCTGCGTGGCGATGGGCGAGAACAACCCGATCCTGTGGTTCCACGACGTGGGCGCGGGCGGTCTCTCCAATGCCATCCCGGAACTGCTGCACGATTCGGGCGTGGGCGGCGTGATCGATTTGAACAAGGTGCCCAGCGACGATCCTTCGCTGTCGCCCATGCAGCTTTGGTGCAACGAATCGCAGGAGCGCTATGTGCTCGGCGTGCCACAGGCGCGGCTGGCCGAATTCGCAGACATTTGCGCGCGCGAACGCTGCCCGTTCGCCGCGGTGGGTGTTGCGACCGCCGAGGAACGACTGGTCGTGGGGTATGGCGTTCTCGACGCCGAAAATCAGGAAAAGCAAGCCGCCCCCGAGCTCTCCGATACGGCGCGCGCCATTTCCCCCGATTCTCCATCCCCCGTTCCCCATTCCCGGCAACACCCCATCGATCTCCCCATGGACGTTCTCTTCGGCAAGCCGCCGAAGATGCATCGGGATACCCGTCGTCCACCGGCGCCTTCGTGGCCGTCGCTGGAAACCACTATGCTGGATCTGCATGAAGCGGGTTTGCGCGTGCTTGGGCATCCTTCTGTGGCCAGCAAACAGTTCCTGGTCACCATTGGCGACCGCAGTGTCGGTGGCCTGACCGCGCGCGATCAGATGATTGGGCCGTGGCAGTTGCCGTTGGCCGATTGCGCGATCACGTTGTCCGGGTTCGATGGCTACGTCGGCGAAGCCATGGCAGTGGGCGAGCGCACGCCGATCGCACTGCTGGACGCTGCCGCTGCCGCGCGCATGGCGGTGGGCGAGGCGATCACCAATCTTTGCGCGGCTCCGGTGGAGTCGCTGGACCGCATCAAGCTGTCGGCCAATTGGATGGCCGCCGCCAACCACCCTGGTGAAGACGCGCTGTTGTTCGACGCGGTGAAGGCCGTGGGCATGGAACTGTGCCCACAGATCGACATCAGCATTCCGGTCGGCAAGGATTCGCTGTCGATGCAGGCGCAGTGGCAGGCCGGCTCCGTTGCCGGCGAAACGCACAAAAGCGTTTCGCCGGTATCGCTGATCATCACCGCATTCGCGCCGGTGACCGACGCGCGCGCGCAGCTGACGCCGCTGCTGTCGCGTGAAGAAGACAGCGAGCTGTGGTTGATCGGCCTGGGTGCGGGCAAGAAGCGCTTGGGCGGTTCGGTGCTGGCGCAGTGCTACCCGCAAGCCAAGCGGGAGGGCGCTTTGCCGGCTTTCGCGGGCATCGATCCGGACGACAGCGTCCCGGACTTGGACGACCCTCAGCGCCTGCGCGATTTCTTCGCGCTGATCCGCGATGCGCGGGAAGCTGGCCTGCTGCTGGCCTATCACGACCGCAGCGATGGCGGTGCGTTCGCCACGTTGTGCGAGATGGCATTCGCTTCCCATCGCGGTCTGGATATCAATCTGGACGGGTGGGGCGATGATTCGTTCCGTACGTTGTTCGCGGAAGAATTGGGCGCGGTGGTGCAAGTCGCTGCCGAGGACCGTCCCGCGTTCGCCGATCTGGTGGAGCGCCATGCCTTGACCGAATGCGCGCAGCGCATCGCGCGCCCGACCACGGCGCCGACGATTCGCGTGCAGCAGGATGGCGAACAGCTGACGCAATGGCACTGGGAAGAACTGTTCGACGCTTGGTGGTCGGTCACCCACGCCATGCAGAAACTGCGTGACAACCCGGAATCGGCCGACGAAGAGCGTGAAACCACGCGTCGCTTCACCGCGCCGGGACTGAAGCCCAAGCTGACCTTCGACCCGGCCGAAGACATCTCAAAACCATTCATCGCCAGCGGCCAAAAGCCGAAAGTGGCGATCCTGCGCGAGCAAGGCGTCAACGGCCAGATCGAAATGGCGTCGGCGTTCACCCGCGCCGGCTTCGACGCTTTCGACGTGCATATGAGCGATCTGCTGTCCGGCCGTGTGGCGTTGAAGGATTTCCACGGCATCGCCGCCTGCGGCGGATTCAGTTACGGCGACGTGCTGGGCGCGGGCCGTGGCTGGGCGACCTCGGTGCTGGAGCATGGTGGACTGCGCGATGCGTTCGCCGAATTCTTCGCTCGCAACAACACCTTCGCACTGGGCGTCTGCAACGGTTGTCAGATGCTGAGCCAGCTGAAGGACATCATTCCAGGTGCCGAGCATTGGCCGCGTTTCCTGCGCAACCGGAGCGAGCAGTTCGAGGCGCGCACTTCGCTGTTGGAAGTGGTGGAATCGCCATCGATCCTTCTGCGCGGGATGGCAGGTTCGCGCATTCCGGTAGCGGTGGCGCACGGCGAAGGCCGCGCCGAGTTCGACAGCGCCGTGGATCAGGCGGCCGCGCGGGTGGCGTTGCGCTACATCGATGGAGACGGCAACGTCGCCGCTCATTACCCCAGCAATCCCAACGGCTCGCCCGAGGGCATCACCGGGCTGACCAGCGATGACGGCCGCGCCACCATCATCATGCCGCACCCGGAGCGCACCCCACGAAGCGTCAACCTGAGCTGGCATCCGGCCGATTGGCCGGAGGATTCGCCGTGGCTGCGGATGTTCCGCAATGCACGGGTGTGGGTGGGGTAATGGCCTGCCACTTGCGGTGAGGCGAAGAGGGGAGGCGCGCGCTTCCCTCTTTGTTTTTGCGCTGCAGGTTCGGTACCTTCCTGCTATCACGTCAGGGAGCAGAATCGCATGGGATGGTTCGACCGTTTCACACGGCATGGAGGTGGCAGCAAGACGAATTCCGTCCCTGCGGTCGGTGCCGAAGTGCCGACCAACGCAATTCCGGCGGAGTTCCTGCTCCCTGCGGCCCTCGGCCTGAAAGAGGATGTAGAGGTCGAACTTCGGGAGCGCGCATGGCGCTGGGTTGTGCGCGGGGACGACGATGCATCCTCTTTCGCCGAATGCATAGAAGACGAAGAAATGGAATCGTGGGGCATCGACCATGTAACGGTCGAAGCCGCCTTCGCCGCTGTGGTCGCGGTGCGACGTGCGCAGCAGTCGCATTGGGATCCCGTGGCGAAGACACCGCTTACGCGTGCGTTCGAGGCGCTGGCCGACCGCGGCATCGTGGCGCGGGAGCATTTCAGTTGTTGCGGCACGTGTGCGTCGGGCGAAATCTTCGATGAGCGGGACGACACGCGGACCTGGCGCGGCTACATCTACTACCACCAGCAGGATACCGACCGGCTGATCGAAGACCGCAGCACCTACATCGGCTACGGTGCATTCCTGGATGCGTGGACGACGGAAGCCGAGTGGAACGCGTTATCCGAGCCGCAGCGCGATCAACGCTACGCGCAAATCGTCACCGCGCTGATGCGCGACGAGGTGATTCCCGTGCTGGAAGCGCACGGGGCGAGCGTCGCCTGGAACGGCAGCCTGGGCACTCGCATCCGCTTGGACAACGTTGATTATCTGGTCCGCCTACCGTAATCCACCGCGGGCGGGCACTGCCGGCCGGACCTGCTAAAGTCGGCACTTGAAGGAGGCCCCCGTGAACGCAGCCGTATCCGACCCCTCGCTTTCCGCCGACGAACGCATCGTCGCTGCGCTGCTGGCGCGTGGACGGCTGAAGGAGACCGACCTGGCGCGCGCGCGCCGGTTGCAGGAAGAGACCGGCGGCAGCCTGCTATCCCTCTTGTCGCGCTTGGGGCTGGTATCCGAACGCGATCACGCCGAGACCGCTGCCGAAGTGCTCGAACTACCTCTGGTCAGCGCGAAGGACTCGCCGGATGTGCCGCCTGAATCGGTGACGCTGTCGCTGCGCTTCCTCAAGCAATTCCATCTCTGTCCAGTCGATGAAAGCGAAGATTACATCGACGTGCTGATGGCCGACCCGCAGGACCGTTATGCCGTCGATGCCGTGCAACTGGCGACTGGGCGGCGGCTGCGGGCGCGGGTGGCGCTGCGTTCGGAGATCGACGACCTGATCGAGCGCTACTACGGCCAGGGCCGCAGCGCGATGGGCGCCATTGTCGAGAACGCCGATGGCGAAACCGTCGGCGACATGGACGACGTCGAGCATCTGCGCGATCTGGCTTCCGAAGCGCCGGTCATCCGCCTGGTCAACCTGGTGATCCAGCGCGCGGTGGAATTGCGCGCCTCCGACGTGCATATCGAGCCCTTCGAAAATCGCCTGAAAGTGCGTTATCGCGTCGACGGCGTGCTGGAAGAAGGCGAAAGCCCGCCGGCCAACCTGACTGCCGCGGTGATCAGCCGCATCAAGATTATGGCCAAGCTCAATATCGCCGAGCGCCGGCTGCCGCAGGACGGCCGCATCATGTTGCGGGTGCAGGGCAAGGAACTGGATCTGCGCGTTTCCACGGTGCCGACGGCGCACGGCGAATCGGTGGTGATGCGCCTGCTGGATCGAGAAACCGTCGTGTTCGATTTCAAGCGGCTGGGTTTCACCGACGCTTTCTTGCCGCAGTTCCAGAAGGTGCTGGAGCAGCCGCACGGCATCCTGCTCGTCACCGGCCCTACCGGCTCCGGCAAAACCACGACGCTGTACACCGCGCTGAGCAAGCTCAACACCAGCAACGTCAAGATCATCACGGTCGAAGACCCGGTGGAATACCAGATCGAGGGCATCAACCAGATCCAGGCCAAGCCGCAGATCGGATTGGACTTTGCCAATGCGCTGCGCAGCATCGTGCGACAGGATCCCGACATCATCATGATCGGCGAAATGCGCGACCTGGAAACCGCGCGCATCGCCATCCAGTCGGCGCTGACAGGCCACTTGGTGCTGTCCACGCTGCATACCAACAACGCGGCCGGCGGTATTACCCGCATGCTCGATATGGGCGTGGAAGACTACCTGCTTACTTCCACGGTCAACGGCATCCTGGCCCAGCGGCTGGTCCGCAAGTTGGAGCCTACCCACGCCGAACGCTATCCGGCCTCGCCGGAGGAAATCGAAAAATTCGGTTTGCGCCGGTTCCAACCGGAAGGCGAGATTTTCCTGTTCCGCCCGCGCCCTTCGGCCATCGCGCCGACCGGCTACCTGGGCCGCACCACCATCGTCGAATTCCTGGTGATGAACGACGAACTGCGGCGTGCGGTGATGCGCCATGCCGGCATGGGCGAACTGGAGCAACTCGCCCGCCAATCCGGCATGCGCACCATGTACGAGGACGGCATCATCAAGGCGCTTGCCGGTGAAACCAATATCGAGGAAGTGCTGCGGGTGACGGAGGATGCTTGAGGTAGGCCGGTAGCGGGTAGCCGGTAGCGGGGAGAGTAAGAGCACAAGATTTTTTCGTCGTACAAAAGCCGGATGCTCGTGCTTCCCGCTCCCCGCTCCCCGCTCCCCGCACCTTCGCTGCACTGCGTCTTTCCCTCACCGGGGATTCCCGCAAAATACCCGCCATGAAATCGTTTTCAGGGGCGGGTCATGGGTGGAATCCGAAGCGGGAAGTGGGCGTGCGCTCTGGGGTTGTTGGCGATGAGCGGGATCGGTAGCGCCACGCCGCTCGAATCGGCGTCCGAGGCCGATCCTGGCAAGCGTACCTACGCCAACCCGGTCGATCTGGATTACCGCTACAACTTCGAACAACTCAACGCTGGCATTTCCTATCGCACCGGCGCCGATCCGGTCATCGTCCGTCATGGCGATGCCTACTACTTGTTCCAGACACTGGCGGACGGATACTGGCGTTCGACCAATCTCATCGACTGGACCTTCATCGAGCCTAGCCGTTGGCCCTTCGAGAGTATCGTGGCGCCAGCGGCGATTTCCGATGGCGATCGCTTGTTGCTGATGCAATCCATGTTCACGCCGGGAGCGGTGCTGGTTTCGCGCGACCCCGAACACGGCCGGTTCGATTTTCTAACCAGAAGATTGCCGAAACTGCCCAACTCGGTGCTGCCGGGTTGGGATCGCGATCTATCGCCATGGCGCATGGGCGAACCGCAACCTTCGGCTATCCCGCCAGGTCCTTGGGATCCCGCGTTTTTCAAGGACGATGACGGACGTTGGTATTTGTACTGGGGTTCATCCGATACCTTTCCGCTGTACGGAATCGAGTTGGATATGCGTGAGGGCATGCGCTACATCGGCGAGCCACGCGCGCTGGTCGCACTCGATCCCGAGCGGCACGGTTGGGAACGTTTCGGGCAGGATCATCGTGGCGCCAAGTTCGCCGATGGAACGCCGATCGGCAATTACATAGAAGGCGCCTGGATGAATAAGGTCGGCGGCCGCTACTACCTGCAGTACGGCGCGCCTGGTACCGAGTACAACGTCTACGCGACCGGTGTCTACGTGGCCGGCAATCCGCTGGGGCCTTTTGAGTACGCGCCGTACAACCCGGTCGGTTACAAACCCGGCGGCTTCGTCCAGGGCGCTGGGCACGGCTCCACCTTCCAGGATGTGCATGGCAACTGGTGGAATACCGGTACCCCGTGGCTGGGTTACAACTGGACCTTCGAGCGCCGTATCGCCATGTTCCCGGCTGCCTTCAGCCAGGACGGCCAGATGTCGGTGTCCACGCGCTTTGGCGATTTCCCGCACTACATGCCGGAAGGACCGAACGACGATCCTGAGCGACTGTTCACCGGTTGGATGTTGCTTTCGTATCGAAAGCCGGCGACCGCATCTTCAACATTGGAGAAATCGGACGCGCAGAATTTTGTTCCAGCGCATGTTACCGACGAAAACCCGCGTACCTTCTGGGTGGCCGCGCGCAACGAAGCCGGACAAATGTTGACGCTGGATCTCGGTGCGGCCAAGACGCTGCGTGCGGTGCAGGTGAACTTCGCCGACTACCGTTCCGCCCGTTATGCCGATGCCGACGACATCTATACCGAGTTCCAACTGCAATTCTCGCTGGACGGAAAACGGTGGCAACCGCTAGCCGACACCGGTCAGCACCGCCGTGATCGACCCAACGCCTATTTCCAATTGCCGTCGCCGGTTCGTGCCCGTTATGTGCGCTACGTGCATGGCCATGTGGGCGCCGCGTATCTGGCGATCAGCGACCTGCGCGTATTTGGCAATGCGGACGGGAAAGCGCCACCATCGCCGACTGGAGTCGCCGCCGCGCGCGATGCCGATCCGCGGGCGATGACCGTGCGCTGGCGCCCGGTACGCGGTGCAGTGGGCTACAACGTGCGTTGGGGTATCGCGGCGGATAGATTGAACTCGACCTATCAGGTTTTCGCCGACAAGGAGACGCAGTTGGAACTGCGTGCGCTGACGATCGGCGTGGGATATTTCGTGGCGATGGAAGCCTTCAATGAGAGTGGAGTGTCAGCGTTGAGCGAGGTGGTGTCGGTGCCTTGAACAAAGTCCGACGATTCGCTTCGTATCGGATGGTGGGTCATGGTGAACCAAAGCGAGCGTCGACGACCAACCGCATCTTGCGCGGCAGGGACCGGCCTTGCCCGATCCCTGCCGTTCACGGTTTCGGGTTACAGATCGATACCGAAACCTACGCCGGCCGATTTCTCATCGCCGCTGAACGCACCGCCGATGCTGAAGGATGCGCGCTCGCCAATCGGCTTGGCGTAGCCCACCGATAGCGCGTTCTCGCCGTTCTGCCAACCTGCGCCCACTGCGACGCGGCCGCGCGGGCTGCGGCTGCCGGCGGCGTTGATCGCCATGTTCAACATGGCCGAGCTCATCGCGCCCATCTTGTCCAGACGCTGATCCTGTCGTGAGAAGCGACGGTCGACGTCACTGCGGAACGCAGTGAAATCGTCTTCCAGCGCCATCACCTTGACGTCGGTATAGGCGTTGGCGCTGGCCAGGGTCTGTGTCGCGGCGTTGTCGGCATAAGCGCGTGCGTTGTCCAAGGTGGCCGCATCGCCCGCATCGGCATAGCTGGCGGCAGATGCCGGCACGGCAGCGTCATCGAGCGCTGCGCTGGCGACAGCAGGCGGGTTGCCGCTCACCGCCTCGTTTGACGACGAAGCTGCGGATGCCTGCGCGGGTCCATTGCCCGCAGCCGCCGTGGATGTTCCATTGCCAGCGTTACCCGCGACTGCGCCGCTCTGGCGTGCCTGGCTGCCCTGCATCGGCTTGGCAGACGCGGTGCTGCTGCCGGCATTCGATTGCATGCCATATAGCTCAGTCAGTTTGGCATCGATAGCAGTGAATGCAGCACCGACGTTGTTGAATACGCTGCCTTGGATGGTGTAGCTGGGCGCAATGAAAACGCCGCCAGAGAAGCTGGCGCCGCCGCCCAGGGCAGTGGCCACGAAACTGACCTGCGACAGATTCACCGCGTCGGTGGCTTCGGTGGCAGCAGCGACGTTCACGATCTGTCTTTCACTGCCGACGTCGCCGACCGAGACGCTGTCGCTGCGATCGCTCCACGAATTGGCGCCAATCGCGACGCTGTTGCTCGCCTCCGCCACCGCGTTGGCGCCCAGCGCGACCGTGTCGTCGCCATCGGCGTAGCTGTTGTGGCCCAGTGCGGTGCTGTATTCGCCGGTTGCCCAAGCACCGTTGCCGAAGGCCGAGCCGCCGGCGCCGGTGGCGCGGGTGTTGATGAGGCCGAAGAAAGTCGTGCCGCCTACCGCAGTGCTTTCTTCGCCCGCCGCATTTGCGCCTTCGCCCACGGCGGTCGCACCGCTTCCGGCCGCGCTGGCGCCATAACCGAACGCAGATGAAAAATCTCCGGCGGCACTGCTATAGCCGCCTACCGTCGTCGAAGCCAGGCCCGCGGCGTCGCTGCGGAAACCCACGGCAGTAGATTGCGTGTTCGATGCGCTGGCTTCGGTGCCCAGTGCGGTGGAATACGCACCCGACGCATTGGCGCCAGCACCGGTCGCGGTCGCGCCGATCTCGCTAGCGCCAGCGCCGGCACCCAGCGCGGTTGCATCCTCGCCGCTGGCTTCGGTGCTGGCATACACCGGATTGCCGTCTTCATCGAGGATGGGATTGCCGTCATCGTCGAACAACTGCCGCTGCCCGCCGATGGCGGTTGCGCTCGATGCTGTAGCCTGCGCGCCCGAGCCATTGGCAACGCTGTTGTTGCCACTGGCAATGGAGTTGAAGCCGGTCGCCGTGCTGAACTCGCCTATGGCGAATGCGCCAGAACCGGTCGCCGTCGCACCGGTGCCTTCGGCCAAACTGGCCGAACCGGAAGCGGTCGCGAATTCGCCAGTTGCCGCTGCATCATCGCTGCCATCACTAGCGCCGTTGGCTTTGAAGTAGCGAGTAGCCTCTTGAGAAGCGGCGGCTACCGCATTGAGCTGGTCCAAGTTCACCGCATCGGTGCCTTCGGTGGCAGCGGCGACATTGGTGATCTGGCGTTCCTCGCCCGCGCTGCCGACCGAGACGGTGTCTTCGCGATCGGCGACGGAGTCACCACCGATAGCCACGCTGTTGTCGGCGTTGGCGGTGGCCAAATTACCCAAAGCCACGCTGTTGATTCCTGGCGAATACGCGCCACCACCGACAGCGACGGAATAGTTGCCGGAAGCCTCGGTCGGCAACAGCCCGAAAAAAGCACCGCCTACCGCAACGCTGTTATTGCCGCTGGCAATGGCATTGGAGCCCAATGCAGTGGAATCGAAGTTGTTGGCGACGGCACCAAAGCCGAGCGCGGTAGCGCTGTCCTGACTGGCTTCGGCGCCATAGCCGAAGGCGGATGCACCAAACGCCGATGCGCTGCTGTAACCGCCGACGCTGGTGCCGGCGATGCCGGAAGCATCGCTGCGGAAACCCACCGCGGTGGCCTGCGTGTCCGATGCGCGGGCTTCGGTGCCTAACGCGGTCGAGTACGCGCCCGACGAAGTGGCGCCGGCGCCTGTCGCAGTTGCGCCGATCTCGCTAGCGATCGCGCCGGCACCGAGCGCGGTCGCATCTTCGCCACTGGCTTCGGTGCTGGCATACACCGGGTTGCCGTCTTCATCGAGGATGGGATTGCCGTCATCGTCGAACAACTGCCGCTGCCCGCCGATGGCGGTTGCGCTCGCGCCTGTAGCCTGCGCGCCGGAACCATTGGCAACGCTGTTGTTGCCGCTAGCAACAGAGTTGAATCCAGTCGCCGCGCTGAACTCGCCCAGCGCGAACGCGCCAGAACCCGTCGCCGTCGCGCCCGTGCCTTCGGCCAAACTGGCCGAACCGGAAGCGGTCGCAAATTCGCCAATTGCCACTGCATCATCGCTGCCGTCGTCGGCACCGTTGGCCTTGAAGTAGCGTGAATCGGCCGTTGCCTCCTGCAACTGGTCCAAGTTCACTGCGTCGGTGCCTTCGGTGGCGGCGGCGACGTTGGTGATCTGGCGCTCTTCGCCCGCACTGCCGACCGATACCGTGTTGTCGCGGTCCGCCGTCGAGTTGGCGCCCAGCGCCACGCTGTTGTCGCCAAAAGCGCTGCTGTAGTAGCCCACAGCGGTGCTGTTGTCGCCGCTGGCCCAAGACTCGGCTCCCAGCGCCGACGCGTTGTCGCCCGGCGCATACGAGAAGAAGCCGACCGCCGTGCTTTCGAGTCCCGAAGCTTCCGCCAGGCTGCCGGCCGCGGTGCTGTAGTCGCCTGCCGCAATGGCGCCAGCACCGAAAGCTGCCGAACTCAGGCCGGTGGCGCGGGTGTACACCAGAATGCCCAAGCCCGGGATCAGGTCCGCCGGTCCGCCAACTGCGACGCTGTAATCGCCGGTTGCTCCACTGGCATGACCGAAGCTCGAGGCGTATTCGCCCGTGGCGACGCTGCCGTAGCCGAAGGCAGAACTGGACGCGCCGCTGGCTTCGCTCAATACACCGAAGGCAGAGCTGCCAAGTGCGGATGCCAGGCTACCCGAGCCGACCGCTGTCGCGCCGAGTCCCGAGGCCACGGTATTTACTGTGATCGGATTGCCGTCGGCGTCGAGGGCATCCACTTGTCCGCCGATGGCGATGCTCGAGTCGCCGCTGGCTTCCGCGGCCGAACCGTTGGCGACGCTGTTGTCGCCGGTAGCCACGGAATTGAAGCCGGTTGCGCTGCTGTATTCGCCCAGCGCGAATGCGCCTGAGCCCGTTGCTGTCGCGCCGGTGCCTTCAGCCAAGCTGGCCGAGCCGGAAGCGGTCGCGAATTCGCCGGACGCCACGGCATCATCGCTGCCGTCGTCGGCACCGTTGGCCTTGAAGTAGCGGGAATCGGCGGTCGCTTCCTGCAACTGGTCCAGATTCACTGCGTCGGTACCTTCGGTAGCAGCCGCGACGTTGGTGATCTGACGCTCCTCGCCCGCGCTGCCGACCGAGACGGTGTCTTCGCGATCGGCGACGGAGTCGCCACCGATAGCCACGCTGTTGTCGGCGTTGGCGGTGGCCAAATTACCCAAGGCCACACTGTTGAATCCCGGCGAATACGCGCCACCGCCGACAGCGACGGAATAGTTGCCTGAGGCTTCGGTCGGCAACAGTCCGAAGAACGCACCGCCTACCGCGACGCTGTTGTTGCCGCTGGCAATGGCATTGGAACCCAATGCAGTGGAATCGAAGTTGTTGGCGACGGCACCAAAGCCGAGCGCGGTAGCGCTGTCCTGACTGGCTTCGGCGCCATAGCCGAAGGCGGATGCACCAAACGCCGATGCGCTGCTGTAACCGCCGACGCTGGTGCTGGCGATGCCCAAAGCATCACTGCGGAAACCCACCGCGGTGGCCTGCGTGTCGGACGCACTGGCTTCAGTGCCTAGTGCGGTGGAATAGGCACCTGATGCACTCGAGCCAGCACCGGTCGCAGTCGCGCCGATCTCGCTGGCCACCGCGCCGGCTCCCAGCGCGGTCGCATCCTCACCACTGGCTTCGGTGCTGGCGTACACCGGATTACCGTCTTCATCGAGGATCGGATTGCCGTCATCGTCGAACAACTGCCGCTGCCCGCCGATGGCGGTTGCGCTCGCGCCTGTAGCCTGCGCGCCGGAACCATTGGCAACGCTGTTGTTGCCGCTAGCAACAGAGTTGAATCCAGTCGCCGCGCTGAACTCGCCCAGCGCGAACGCGCCAGAACCCGTCGCCGTCGCGCCCGTGCCTTCGGCCAAACTGGCCGAACCGGAAGCGGTCGCAAATTCGCCAATTGCCACTGCATCATCGCTGCCGTCGTCGGCACCGTTGGCCTTGAAGTAGCGTGAATCGGCGGTCGCTTCCTGCAACTGGTCCAGATTCACTGCATCGGTGCCTTCGGTGGCGGCGGCGACGTTGGTGATCTGACGTTCTTCGCCCGCGCTGCCGACCGATACCGTGTTGTCGCGATCGGCTACGGAGTCGCCACCGATAGCCACGCTGTTGTCGGCGAGGGCCGAGGCGAGATTGCCGAATGCGCTGGCATTGACGCCGGCAGCCCAAGCGCCGCCGCCAACGGCGGTGGAGAAATTGCCCGATGCTTCGGTGGGAAGCAGGCCGAGCAACGATCCGCCGACCGCCACGCTGTTGTAGCCGCTGGCGATCGACCCAGAGCCCAGCGCGGTGCTGTCACCGCCGCTGGCATCGGCACCGTAGCCGAAGGACGCATCGAAGGCACCAGTGGCTTGGGCGAAGCCGCCGAATGCCGCCGATGCCAGACCGGATGCATTGCTGTTATGGCCCGCCGAAACCGATTGAAGTCCCGAAGCGGATGATCCATTGCCGAACGCGGAAGAAAAGTCCCCGGTCGCCGCGCTGCCGGTGCCGACGGCCGTCGAAGAAGCGCCGGAAGCTTCGCTGCGGTAACCCGCGGCGGTGGAGGCATCGCCGGAGGCGATCGATTCGGTGCCTGCGGCGCTGCTATTGCTGCCGCTCGCCTCGCTGTAGCTACCGACGGCGGTCGCACCCTGACGGCTGGCCTCGCTTTGGAAGCCCAACGCAGTGGCGTTCGCGCCGGTGGCTTCGGCGTAGCCGCCAACAGCGGTCGCACCGCTTCTGTTGGCGACGCTCTTGTGGCCGACTGCGACCGCATTGCGGCCCGATGCGTCCACGCCATCGCCACACGCAACCGCATTCTCGCCAGGTTTGCCGCCCTTGATCGGGCGACCTTTGGCATCCACGCAAGAGGCGGAACTCGCGTCGACTTTCTGTTCCTGATGCTGCTGCGAGCGATCCTTGTCCTTGTCGTACGCGTCGGCAGATGCGATAGAAAAAGCCGTGCAAATCGCGAGTGTCAGCACCGCGATGCCAGCGCGCCGAACGCTGCGCTGCGTGGTGTTGGTACTTCCGTGCGAGCGCTTTGCGAATTCGGATGCGACGACCAGCATGCCGAGGGATTGGTTCCAAACCTTGCTGTAGATCCTGTTCATGAATTACATCCTTCGCGTTGGTTATTCGGGGGAATACGACGACGCTCAGCTCCTTGCGGAGTCGAGTGGATTGCAATGGGTTTCAGGAGGTGACGCGGAGTTCTGCGCGGCAGTGGGCTATGCGCGATCGGTGCAGCGAACGGAGTTTTCGAACGTCAGGAGCGTTCGGGGACGCGGAAGAGTACCGTCGCGATATGCGCGAAGCGCTGCGCATCATCGTGATAGAGAAGAGCCGCTCAAGGGGATGCAAGCACAAGCGCAATGCATGGAGGCTACGTGAGCATCGCGAGCACCCCGCACGGGCGGCCGCATGCCGAGCACTGTAGGGTCGTGAACAGCTTCCAAGCAAACCATCGAAAAGAATGGCACTACCGACTGCATCCCGCATGTCGCTTTCCCTTCCCCAGGTGACGCCAACAAATCCGTGTGACACAACACTACATGCGCGCAGTGGTATTTGCGAGGGGATTTGCTACGTTAGGCGAATCGGACTTTCGCAGCGGTTTTTTAGGGGTTAACGCCGCGTCAACGCCATGTGTAGGCGACGTGAAGGTCGGATGCCGCAGGTAAATAGAGATACCTGATCGCGGTGCATGAAGTGGGAATTGCAAGTGTTTGAATCACGACGTTTTGCAGAACAGCAAAAGTGCGTTCTTTCCTTTTTCGTCAGACATGGAGTATGTCAAGTGAATCCTCAGAACATCAGCAACCGTAAGCGTGTACATACCTTGTTCTCTGCCATCGCCGTCGGCTTGGCCATCGCTGCATCCAGCGCCGCTGCGCTGGGCGCGGAGCCCAGTATCGCCGTCGCTGGGCCGCAGGATGGGGGAGGTTTCGACCGATTTATCGTGAAGTACCGCGATGGCAGCGCGGCGAACGCCGATGCCGCCACGTTGCAGCGTTCTCTGGGTTCGGCGATTTCCGGCGCCGGCTTGGGCGCGACGGCAAAAGGGCGCTCGGCTGTTGCCGCCACCAAGCTGCGGCGCCTGGCGATAGGCGCGGAAGTAATTCGCACATCGCGCAAACTCGATCGCGTGGAAGCCGACAGCCTGCTACGGCAATTGGCCGCCGATCCGAATGTGGTTTATGCAGAAGTGGATGCGCGCCGCACGCGCAACCTGGTGCCAAACGACACTTACTACAACCAGTATCAATGGCATTTCAAAGATCCGGTCGGCGGCATCAATGCACCGGCGGCGTGGGACAAGGCGACTGGCGCCGGAGTAGTAGTGGCGGTGATCGATACCGGCATCACGCCGCATACCGACTTGGATGCCAACATATTGCCCGGCTACGATTTCATCAGCGACACGTTCGTCTCGCGCGATGGCGATCTGCGCGACCCCAATCCGCGCGATGAAGGCGACTGGAATCCGGTAGCGGACGAGTGCTATCCCGGATCGCCGGTGCAGGACAGCAGTTGGCACGGCACGCACGTCAGCGGCACCGTTGCCGAGGTTTCCAATAACGCCAAAGGCATGGCGGGCGTTGCCTTCAACGCCAAAGTCGTGCCGGTGCGCGCACTGGGCCGCTGTGGCGGCTACACCTCGGATATTTCCGATGCGGTGATATGGGCTTCGGGAGGCACCGTGGCGGGAATACCCGCCAATGCCAATCCGGCCGAAGTCATCAATCTCAGCCTGGGCGGAAGCGGCGCTTGCAGCCAGACCGAACAGGCCGCGTTCGATATCGCGCTGGCCAATGGCTCCACCGTGGTAGTGGCGGCAGGCAACGAAGCCGACAACGCAGCCAATTATTCGCCAGCCAGTTGCGACGGCGTGATCGCAGTGGCGGCTACGCGCATCACCGGCGGCATCACCTCTTATTCTAACTATGGGTCGGTCGTGGATATTTCCGCGCCCGGTGGCGGCGGTAGCGTGGACGGAAATCCCGGTGGCTATGTCTGGTCTGCTGGCAATGCGGGCACCACGGTTCCCACCACCGAGACCTATTTCGGCATGGGTGGAACTTCGATGGCGTCGCCACATGTTGCAGGCGTTGTGGCGCTGATGCAGAGCGTCGCCGAAACGCCGCTGACGCCGGCGCAGGTTCTGGCGACACTGAAAGCAACTGCGCGTCCGTTCCCGGTGGCGCCCCCAGGAAACCGGCCGATCGGTGCCGGTATCGTCAACGCCTTGGCGGCGGTCGATGCGGTTCTGGGCGGCGAGCCACCCACGGCTACGCCGCTGACCAACAACGTGGCGGTGGGTGGAAACACTGGCGCCAAGAATGCGGAAATCAAATACGCGCTGGTGGTGCCCGCAGGCGCCACGCAACTGTCCTTCATCAGCTTCGGCGGCAGCGGCAACGCCGATATCTACGTGAAGTTCGGAAGCGAGGCCAGTAACACGAGTTACGACTTCCGTTCGGCCCGCCCTGGCAATAACGAAGTGGTGAACATCGCCGCGCCCCAGGCCGGTACTTACTATGTGACGCTGTTCGGCAAGACCAAGTTCAGCAACGTCAGCATCCGCGGCAGCTTCACCGCTCCGTAAGCGCTTCCTGGCGCCAGGTCCGCAGGCATCCTCGTGCACGGGGGTGCCTGCGCCTGGGATGTTGAAGTTCGGGAGCGGGTCCGACGTGCGGATGGCGCAGGCACCGGGTTCTGCGGTAGTTTGTCGTCCCTTGTCCGCGGTGAGTCCGCATGCCGCTGTACCGCTACAAAGCCTTGAACCCGCGCGGCGAAGTCATGGATGGCCAGATGGAGGCTGCCAACGACGCCGAAGTCGTGGCGCGGCTGCAGGAGCAAGGCCATCTGCCGGTCGAGACCAAGTTGGCTGCCGAAGCCGGCAGCGCAGGAAACTGGCGCAGATTGTTCCAACCCAACGCGTTTGCCGGCGACCGGCTGGTGCAGTTCACCCAGCAGCTGGCGACGCTGCTCGGTGCGGGACAGCCACTGGACCGCTCATTGTCCATCCTGCTGGATCTGCCGGAGGACGCCAAAGCCAAGGGCGTGCTGACCGATATTCGCGACGCGGTTCGCGGTGGCGCGCCGTTGTCGGCGGCGCTGGATCGCCAGCACGGCATTTTTTCGCGGCTGTACATCAACATGGTGCGCGCGGGCGAGGCGGGCGGCAGCCTGCATGACACGTTGCAACGACTGGCCGATTACCTGGAACGCAGCCGTGCGCTGAAGGGACGGGTGATCAACGCGCTGATCTATCCCGCCATCCTGGTGGTCGTGGTCGGCTTTGCGCTGCTGTTTCTGATGGGCTACGTGGTGCCGCAGTTCGCGCTGATGTACGAGAGCCTGGATGTGGCGTTGCCATGGTTCACCCGCGGTGTGCTGGCGCTGGGTTTGTTCGTGCGCGACTGGTGGTTCGTGTTGGTGGCGGTGCCGGCGCTGGCGGCGTGGTGGTTCGACCGCAAGCGGCGCGATCCGGCCTTTCGCGACCGATTCGATGCGCGCCTGCTGGGCTTCAATTTCATCGGCCCGCTGGTCGCCAAGCTGGAAACCGCGCGGCTGGCGCGCACTCTCGGGACGTTGCTGAAAAACGGAGTGCCGCTGCTGAGTGCGCTGGGTATTTCCCGGAATGTGCTGGGTAACCGGGCGCTTTCGGCGGACGTGGAGGCGGCGGCCGAGGACGTCAAGAATGGCCACGGTCTGTCGTCGTCGCTGGCGAAGGGAAAGCGGTTCCCGCGCCTGGCCCTGCAGATGATCCAGGTGGGCGAAGAGTCCGGCGCCCTCGACGGCATGCTGCTGAAAACCGCCGATACGTTCGAACGCGAAACCGCGCAGGCGATGGACCGGATGCTGGCCGCGCTGGTGCCGATGATCACGCTGGTATTGGCGACGGTTGTGGGCTTGGTCATCATTGCGGTGCTGGTGCCGCTGTACGATCTGACCAACGCCATCGGTTGACGGTCGCGTGCATCCATCTTCGTGCCGCCGGAACAAACCGTTCAGAAGCTCCCACTCACACTATCGAGATTCCACAAGGATCCCCGCGATGCGCCTTTCCCGCTCTCTCACCCGTTCGCCGTCCCCCGCCGCGCAAAGCGGCATGAGCTTGCTGGAGATCATCATCGTGATCGTCCTGATCGGCGCGGTGCTCACGCTGGTCGGCAGCCGGGTGCTGGGCGGCGCGGATCGCGGCAAGGCCAATCTGGCAAAATCGCAAATCCAGACACTGTCGGGCAAGGTGGAAAACTATCAGCTGGACACCGGCCGTCTTCCCAGTCAGTTGGAAGATCTGGTCACCCAACCCGGTGGCGCGGCGGGTTGGCTGGGGCCCTATGCCAAACCGTCCGAGCTGAAGGATCCCTGGGGCAACGATATTCAGTATCGGGTGCCCGGCGAGGCGCAGTCTTATGACCTGCTCAGCCTGGGCAGGGACGGCAAGCCTGGCGGCGACAGCGTCGACGCCGACATCAAGAACGAGTGACAGGCGCTAACGGCCGGATGCTCGCCGCAACGATGAAGCATCGGATCTCTTCCGATGCGTCCGCAGTCGGTAACGACAGGTGAGGGCATGCGTTTGGCACCGGCGCCGCAGTTGAATTCACCATTGAGTGGGCATCTCCCGAAAGAGTATTCCCCGCCGCCGAAGCGCATGCGCGGCGTTTCGCTGTTGGAGATGCTGCTGGTCGTCGCTTTGATCGCCATCGCCAGCGCTTTGGCGGCGATGGTGCTGACAGGTGGGTTGAGCGGCATGCGATTGCGAACGGAAGCCAAGGAAATCGCGGCCGAACTCCGTTACACCCGTGCGCAAGCCATCGCCACCGGCCGGCCGCAGCGCTTCACCATCGACCCGCAAGCACACCGCTGGCAGGCGCCGAACGATCATCGCGGCACGATTTCCGAATCGCTGGCCATCCAGTTCACCGGTGCCCGGCAAGCGCAGGCGCGCGCCGGCGAAGGCGGCATTCTTTTCTTCCACGATGGTGGCTCCACCGGCGGACGCGTACGCCTGACCGCCAAGAACGCGTCGTGGGTGGTGGATGTGGGTTGGTTGACCGGCGAAGTGCGGGTGATGCGCGATACCGCCGAAGCCGCTGGAGCCGCGCTGTGAAAAGACCAGCGCGCAGCTTTCACCGCCCGCAGCACGGCTTCACTTTGATCGAAGTCATCGTGGCGTTCGCATTGCTGGCCTTGGCGCTCACGTTGCTGCTCGGTACCTTGTCCGGCGCCGCTCGGCAGATACGCACGGCGGATGATGCCAGCCGCGCCAGCCTGCACGCGCAGTCACTGTTTTCGCAGCTGGGCGTGGCCGAAGTGCTGCAGCCAGGTCATCGCGAAGGTGAATTCGAAGAAGGACGCTATCGCTGGTCGTTGGACATAACGCCGTACACCGATCCACAGGTGCCTGGTGCAGTGATCGATCCGTCCACGCCGCGATTGCTGGAACTACAACTGGTCGTGCGCTGGGGCGACGCCGCTGGCCAAGTGCAGCGTTGGCAGACCTTGCGGCTTGCACCACCCGATCCCAACCAGTCGGCGCTGCCATGAGCCGGTACGCGCGCGGTTTCACCTTGATCGAAGTCCTGTTGGCCACGGTGCTGCTGGCGGCGGGGTTGGCGCTGGCGTTCGCCACGCTTCGCGCTTCCACGACGATGGTCAGCCGTGGCGAAGTCATTGCCCAGCGCAACGAACGCATGCGCGCAGTGGAAGGTTTTCTGCGACAGCGGCTGGCTTCGGCACAGCCCATCGTGTTTGCCACCGACCCGACCAACCTGCGGCAGTCGCGCTTCGTCGGCGACTCGCAGCGCATGCGTTTTGTCGCCGACCTTCCGGATTACCTCGGCCGCGGTGGTCCCTACCTGCACGACCTGTCCATCAAGGATGGCCGGCTATCGATCGCTTTCTCCATTGTGCAAGCCGGCACCACGCGCAGCCTGGACGAAATGACCAGTGATGAACCGGAGCGATTGGCCGGCGGAATGAAGATGGTGCGTTTCCTGTACCGCGGGCTGGACCGGGAGAACAAGCTCGGCGAATGGCAGGACCGCTGGGAAAACGTGGAAGTGCTGCCGTTGCAGGTGGCGGTGGAATTGCAATCCGACGACGGCAGGTATTGGCCGCCGATGATCGTCACGCTGACGCGCAGCGAAGGCGGCGCCGGTGGCGGGCTTCCTCCGGAGGCGCTATGAACAGCGCTAGGCAAAAGCAGCAGAGTGGTGCGGCCTTGTTGCTGGTGCTTTGGCTGGTGGCTTTGCTGACCGCGCTCATCGGCGCATTCGCGCTGACGGCGCGCATGGAGGCGATGCAAGGCCGCGTGATAAGTCGTGGCGCGGTGGCGCAGGAAGTGGCGCGCGCAGGCGTCGAGTACGCCTTGGTGCGCGTGGCCGATCCGCGTCCTGAAACACGCTGGTTGCCCGATGGCCGTTCTTACCGCTGGAGTTACGCCGGCAGCGAACTGGAAGTGCGCATCGTCGACGAAACCGGCAAAGTGGATCTCAATCAGGCGGAACAGCCGTTACTCTCACAGTTGATGCAGGCCGTGGGCCTGCCGCGGGAACAGGCGGAACCGCTGGCGGCGGCTATTGTCGACTGGCGGGATCCGGATCCGCTGACTCAACCTGCCGGCGGAGCGGAAGACCCCGAGTACGCGTCGGCGGACCTGGAATACGGTGCGAAGGACGCCGCATTCGAAACCGTGGCTGAAGTGGAGCAGGTGCTGGGCATGACGCCGGAAATCTATGCACGGCTGGCGCAGTACCTGACGATTTATTCGGGCCGTGCAATGCCGGATGCAACCTATGCGCCCGCTCCGGTGCTGACTGCAATGGGCCAGGACCCCGCCACGGTGCTGGCGCAGCGGCAGATGACCGGTGCCGCCGGACAAAACCAACTCGTAGGCTCCGGCAGCGGCACGTATAGTATCGAGAGCCGCGCAACACTGGCGGAAGGACGAGAAGCGGTATTACGGACAGTAGTGCGGGCAGGCGGCAACCCGGTATTGGGGTCTGCTTACTCGATGCTGCGTTGGGAGGAGGGGGCGGCACCACAATGAGCAGTCTGCGCGACAGCATCGATTGGTTTCGTTCCCGTGTGGGACCGGGGCCGCGCAGTTTCCTGGCGTGGTGGTCGGATGCCTTGGCGTCCTGGTTGCCACTGCGCTGGCGCGTGCTGCTGGGACTCACCCAGGACCGCCTGCTAATCCAGCGGCAGGGCGATGAACTCCATCTGCGTTGGCAGGAAGCGAATCAGTTGCGCGATGTCGCGCAGATTCCAGCGCCGGCTACCAGCGAAGAATTGCAAGCGCTGCTGAGCCGCCGCTTGGCGGAACTGCCGCGGTGGCTGCTGCTGCCTACCGAGAGCGTCCTGCACCGGCGGCTGCTGCTGCCGGCCGCGGCGGCCGAACGCCTGCGCGATGTGGTCCGGTTCGAACTGGACCGGCAGACGCCGTTCACCGCGGACCAAGTGTGTTTCGATGCACGCATTCTGGAACGCCGCGAAGATGGCCAGTTGGAAGCCGAACTGGTGGTGACGCCGCGTGCCCGTTTCGATATGGCCCTGCAGGCGCTGGAACCACTGTCCGCCGATCTGGTCGGCGTGGATGTGGCTGCCGCCGATGGCGAACCGATGGGCGTCAATCTGCTGCCTTCCGAGTCCCGCCGCGCCGGTCGTGCGCCGCACCGCGGACTGCATTGGGGATTGGCGTCCATAGCGCTGCTTGCGCTCGTGTTTGGCGCTTGGCAAATGCTGGACAACCGCCGTGCGGCCGCCGACGCTTTCGAAGCGCAGATGGAAAGCCGCTCGGCAGAGGCGCGCCGGGTATCGGCCAAGCGCCAGCAATTGGTCGAGCTGACCCAGGGCGTCATTACGTTGGACCAGACGCGGGCCAGCCGGCCCACCACGGTGGAAGTGTTGGATGAAGTCACTCGTCGTCTGCCCGATAACACCTATCTGGAAAAGCTCTCTATCGAAGGTCAACGCCTATTGCTGATTGGTCTGAGCCCGGAAGCCTCCGGCTTGGTCGCTCGTTTGCAGGACTCTCCGCTGTGGCGCAACCCGGCGCTTAGCGGCGCGTTGCAGCCAGACGCGCGCAGCCGGTTGGACCGGTTCACCCTGACCGCCGAACTGACGGGTACCACCGTGCCGTCGCCGTCCGCTCCGCCCGCACCTGCAGGAGACGCCCGTGGCGCAGGCGATCGCTAAGCGAGACCGCTGGCTGGCGTTGGGGCTGCTGTTGGCGGTTCTGGCATTGGCTTACCTGGCGCTGGTGCATCCTTGGTGGACCGCGCCGATGATGGAAACCAACGAACGTATCGCTGGACTGCGCGAACGCGACCTGCGCATGCGCACGCAACTGCGGCAGGCACCGCAAATCGAGCGCCTGCTGGCCGAGGCGATGGCGCAGCAAGCGCAGCGCCCCGGATTCCTGCCCGAACCAACGGTGGAACTGGCCACCGCGGGCTTGGTGCAGCGCCTGGAGGCGGTGGTCAAGGAGGCCAGCCCGGGTAATCGCAGCTGCGCCATCAGCAATCAATCGCCGTTATTGCTGCCCAGTCGTGATGCGCTTACGCGAGTGACGGTGCAGGTGCGATTGCGCTGTGGCACACCGGAGCTTGCGTCCGTGCTTCACCAGCTGGAGTCCGGCAGCCCGCGCCTGTTCATCGACAATTTCAACGTATTGGCTCAGCGCTACGCCTATATGGCGGCGGTGGAAGGCGGCGCAGGCGGACTGGACGTCAGCTTCGATCTTTATGGTTTTCTGAAGCCGGCTGCGGGCGTTCCTGGTCCGGATGCATCGGCGCCACCTGCAGCTGTTCCACCTTCGGGGGCCGCTTCGCCGGCACCGGGAGGCGAACGTGCGCCCTGAAGCCTTCGGTCCGCGTACCTGGTTGCTGGCGGCAGTGGCCGGTTGGGCCGCATTGATCGCCCTGTTGTCGCTCTTCGGGCTGGCGGGCCGCATTACGCCCATGGAAGACGATCCGGCATTGGTGCAGGCGCTGCCCAAGCTGTCTGCGCCGGCGCCAGAGCGGCTGGGTCCTTTGAACCAATATGCGGATATCGCAGCGCGTCCGTTGTTTTCGGAAAACCGGCAACCGCAGCCGTTCTATATCGGCGGTAAAGAGGAAGCCGTCGCCGCTGCGGCGCCGAGTTTCGACTGGGTACTGACCAGCGTTCTGATCACGCCACAGGCGAAACTGGCCATTCTGCAAACGCCGCAAGGAGGCGAGGGCGTACGGGTGAAGCTGGGCGAAGAACCTGCTGGCCAAAGTGGATGGCGATTGGCCGAATTGCAGCCACGAAGCGCCGTGTTCGAAGGACCGGGCGGCCGCCGCACGCTGGAGTTGCGAGTATTCGACGGCACCGGCGGTGCTCCGCCCACGCAGGTGAGAAGCGCCGCGCCACCCGTGGTGGTATCGCCAAGCGCGCGGGTTACCGGTGGGCCATCGGCCCCGACGCCGGCAACGACCAACGTCCCGGCGCCGGTGCCGGCACCCAACCAACCGCCGTCCGACGCACCTCCGGCACCGCCCATGAGTACGGAAGAACAGATGGATGCCATCCGCAAACGTATCGAGGCGCGTCGCGCGCAGATGCGCCAGCAGCAGGCTCAGCCCGCCCCACCACCGCCGGCACCGACGCCGGACAAGACCCAATAGAGAACAGCCATGAAGCTACGCGTGATTCTGATTTCCCTATGCGTGGGGCTGTTGGCTGCCTGCGCCACCACGCCCACGCCCGACATACGGCGTGGCGGTCAACGGCCTGCCAGCGAAACGGTAGCGCCCGGCGAGGCGCAAACATCGCCGCTGGCGACCTCCGAAGAGCCGCAATCCGGTCCGCAGGCGGTGATACGCCGCGGCAGCGGGCAGATGATCAATCGCGGCGCCGCGTCGTCGCCGCTGCCTTCGCTGGCAGCCGCCCGGAGTGGAACGGCGACCTTCAATTTCGAAGGCGAGTCGCTGCACGCGGTGGTGAAAGCCATCCTCGGCGACATGCTGGGGCAGAACTACGTCATTGCGCCGGGAGTGCAAGGCACGGTGACCTACACGACCTCCAAGCCGGTGTCGCCGGCCGAGGCACTGAGCGTGCTGGAGCAGGTGCTGAGCTGGAACAACGCGCGCATGGTGTATAGCGATGGCCGCTACAGCGTTGTTCCCAACGAACAGAACTTGAGCGGCTCGGTCGCTCCGCGCACGGGCGCGCCTTCCAACGCGCGTGGCTATGAAGTGCGAGTCGTGCCGCTGCGGTTTATTTCCGCCAACGAAATGAAAAAGGTGCTGGAGCCGTACGCTCGCACCAACGCCATCGTCAACGTCGATCCCGCGCGCAATGTGATCACTTTGGGCGGCACGCGTTCGGAACTGGAAAACTACCTGCGCACGGTGGAGATCTTCGACGTGGATTGGCTGGCCGGCATGTCGGTGGGCGTGTTCCCGCTGCAAAGCAGTCGCGCCACCAAGGTCGTTGCCGATCTGGAAAAGGTCTTCGGCGAAAACAGCAAGACGCCCAGCGCCGGCATGTTCCGTTTCATGCCGTTGGAAGGCGCCAATGCGGTGCTGGTGATTACGCCTCAGGCCGCATACCTGGATGACATCCAGGAGTGGATGGAGCGCATCGATGGTTCCGGCGAAGGTGCGCGGCTGTTTTCCTACGAGTTGAAATACATCAAGGCCAAGGAACTGGCGCAGCGATTGGCGGAAGTGTTCGGCGGCAGCGGTGGCGATTCCGGTCGCGACACTGGGGGCCCCGGCAATACCTCGCTGATGCCGGGCACCGATCCGGTGCAGATCAATGATGGCGGCATGGACGGTCGCAACAGCAGCGTCGATTTCGGTAATTCTGGTGGTGGCACCGGTGGTTCCAGTGGCGGTCTCGGCGGAGGAGGGATGTCGCTGAGCCCGCGCGACAGTGGCAGCGGCAGTATCACCCTGGAAGTAGACGGCAACCGCGTCGGTGTGTCGGCGGTGGAAGAAACCAACACGCTGCTGGTTCGCTCGACTGCCTCGGCTTGGAAATCGATCCAGGACGTGGTGGAGAAGCTCGATGTGATGCCGATGCAGGTGCACATCGAAGCGCAGATCGCAGAAGTTACCTTGACTGGAGAGCTGTCCTACGGAGTGAACTGGTATTTCGAGCGAGCGGTAACAGATGCTGGGCTACCTAGCGCGGTAGGCCGCACCACCTGGAGCGGTTTGGCAGGTAGTGTTGCAGGTACCGAGGTGGGCGGCGTGGGTCCTGGCTTCAGCTGGACCTTCCTGGGTCGCAACGCGGCAGCCATCATTTCGGCGCTGGATCGGGTCTCCGATGTACGCCTGTTGCAAACACCTTCCATCTTCGTGCGTAACAACGCAGAAGCCACGCTCAACGTTGGCAGCCGGATCCCGATCAATTCGGTCAACGTCAACCCCGGCAGCAACACTGATACGACCTACAGCCAGGTGCAGTATCTGGATACCGGCGTCATCCTGAAGGTGCGTCCGCGCGTCACCAGGGACGGCATGGTATTCCTGGATATCGTGCAGGAAGTCAGTTCGCCGAGCGGCGATCGTGACCAGAATGGCAATGTGTCCATCAACACGCGTCGCATGAAGACCGAGGCCGCTGTGCAGGCGGGCGATACGGTGATGCTGGCAGGCCTGATCGATGACAGCGCGACTAAGGGTTCTACCGGCTTCCCAGGACTGAGTCGGTTGCCGATCATCGGCGGGCTGTTTGGGCGTCAGAGCACGAACAGCAGGCGCAACGAAACGATCATCCTGCTTACACCCACCATCGTCCGCAATCCACAGGAAGCACGTAATCTGACCGACGAATACGGCCAGCGCTTCCGCGCGCTGGAACCTTTGCACGCACCGAAGAAGTGAGCGAACGGCTGGCCTTGGCACTGCCCGTCGTCCTCTTGCCGGTAGGCGTCGACGACGACGCGCTGGATGCCTGCCTGGGTGCGTTGGAGGCCGGCACCCCGGCCGGCACTCGGGTGTGGCTGGCGGATGATGCGCAGGTAGGGCCGCGCGGGCTGGCCATCATCGAGCGCTGGCTCAAACGCACCCACTTGCAGGCCAATTACACCCGCCGGCCGCGAATGGTCGGCGAGGTCGCGCACTTGGATGAAATGCTGGCCGCTTGCGCGGATGCAGACGTGGTGGTGTTGGCGCCGGATGCGCAACCGCTGCCAGGCTGGCTGCAGCAACTCGATGTTTGTCTGGCGCGCGATGCTGCCATCGCGACCGCCACGCCGTGGTCCAATGCTGGCGAGTCGGCAGCGTGGCCCCGCTTGGGCGAAATCGCACCGCCGCCGATCGACTTCCAGCGCACCGCGCAAGCCTGCGCCGCCATGCCGCCGTTGCATCCGGAATTGCCCGCGGCCGTGGCCCATGCGGTCGCACTGCGCGGCAGCGCGCGTCAGCGAGTGGGTGGACTCGATGCGAGCAGCTACGGCTCGTGGTACGCCGCGTTGATCGATCTGTCGCTGCGGCTGGCCGGCCTGGGCTGGCGCAACGTGTTGTGCGAGACGGCCTTCGTTGCGCGCGGCGGCGAAGGCCGGCCCGCCGACGGCGACATGGATGCCATCAACGCACGCTGGCCGGCCTGGCATCCGCGCCTGGCGGGGTTCCTGATGAGCGATCCATTGCGCGAAGCACGTGAACGTCTGGGCACGTTGTATGCCGAAGTAGGATCACCGGAGCCGCAGCGTGAACTCTTCCTCTGAGCCCCGTACGGTGGCCGTGGCAGCGATCGTAGTTACCCACGAAAGCGCCTCCACCATCGACGAATGCCTGATGCGCCTGCGCGTGGCGCACGATGTGGCCGAGATCCGCGTCGTCGACAACGCATCGCAGGACGGCACGCTGGATATCGTGCAGCGTCATGCGCTTTCCGACCCGCGCGTACGCTTCGTCGCCAATCCTGACAACCCGGGTTTCGCGGTGGGCTGCAACCAGGGTGCGAAGGACACGCGATCGCCTTGGCTCGCTTTCATCAATCCCGATCTGCTGGTCGAGTCCGACACGCTGTCGCGATTGCACGCTCATGCGGAAACGCTGGGCGAAGCGCTACTGGGCGTCGATCTGGTCGATGAGGCAGGCATACGTGACGCCGCCGCGCGGCGCCGCGATCCGAATTTCGCGGCGATGCTGACCTCGCCTTCCGCGGCATCGCGACTTGGCGTGCCCGTGGATGACAGTGTGCGCTTGCAACCGGTCGATGCGGTGTCCGGTGCGTTGATGTTGTTGCCGCGCGGTTTGTTCGACCGGCTGCAAGGCTTGGACGAAGGCTATCGCCTGCACGCCGAAGACATGGATCTCTGCCGCCGCGCCCGCCAGGCCGGTGCCGTGGTGGCAGTCGCCAACGACATCCGGGTGGTCCATATCCGCGGCGTTTCCAGTCGTGCCCGTCCGGTGTTTGTGGAATGGCACAAGCATCGTGGTCTGTGGCGGTACTTCAAAAAATTCGAAGCTGGTCAGCGTGGCCGGTTTACCCGTGCCGGGGTATTCGCGATTATCTGGGCGCATTTTTTGCTGGTTTGCGTCGCGGGGCTGCTTCGCCGTTGAGTCTGGTATGGCGATCCTGCAAGGCCGCGTTCTTGTAGCGTGCGCCGTGCGCACGTGTGCGACTCAAATGTCTACAGCGCCCGGTTCGTCACTCCCGCGCAGGCGGGAGCCCAGCGACTTGAGAGCCGGGATCGGGAAGAAATTTGCTGGGCTTTAGTCTGCGCGGAAGAGATGAATCTGCGCGGGGATGGCGGACTGTAAGCCTGTGGGAAGAATGTTCTAGTGGGAAAGAAAAAACGCCGGCGGTGGCCGGCGTTTTTTGGGTGAAGTCAGAAGCAAAGGCAAAGGCACTGGATCCCCGCCTTCGCGGGGATGACGTGATGGCAATGCCGTGCGCTATGCGCACGGGCCATCACGTCACTTAAGCGCTTTGAAGCGTAGGCGGTGCGGTTTGGCGCCTTCTTCGCCCAGGCGGCGTTTCTTGTCTTCTTCGTATTCGCGGTAGTTGCCCTGGAAGAACTCCACGTGCGAGTCGCCCTCGAACGCCAGGATGTGGGTGGCGATGCGGTCCAGGAACCAGCGATCATGCGAAATCACGAAGGTGTTGCCTGGGAACTCCAGCAACGCGTCTTCCAACGCGCGCAGCGTTTCGATGTCCAAGTCGTTGGACGGTTCGTCGAGCAACAACACGTTGCCGCCCTGCAACAGCGTCTTGGCCATGTGCAAGCGGCCGCGTTCACCGCCGGACAATGACCCGACCAGCTTCTGCTGATCCTGGCCCTTGAAGTTGAAGCGGCCGATATAGGCCCGCGACTGGATTTCCACGCCGTTGATGTTGAGGATGTCCAGGCCGCCGGAGACTTCCTGGAACACGTTGTGGTTGCCTTCCAGTTTGTCGCGGCTCTGGTCCACGTAGGCGAGCTTGACGGTCGGGCCCATGACGATCTGGCCCGAGTCCGGTTTTTCCTGCCCGGTAATCATCTTGAACAGCGTCGACTTACCCGCACCGTTGGGGCCGATGATGCCGACGATCGCGCCAGGCGGCACGATGAAGCTCAGGTTGTCGATCAGCAGGCGGTCGCCGAACTTCTTGGAGACGTTCTTGAACTCGATGACGCTGTTGCCCAGGCGTTCGCCCGGCGGAATGAAGATTTCATTGGTTTCGTTGCGGCGCTGGTAATCCACCGATTGCAGCTCGTCAAGGCGTGCCAGGCGCGCCTTGCCCTTGCTGCGGCCGCCCTTGGCATTCTGGCGCGACCATTCCAGTTCTTTCTGGATGGCTTTCTGGCGTGCCTTTTCCTGGTTTTCTTCCTGCTTCAGGCGCTCGTCCTTCTGCACCAGCCAGTCGGTGTAGTTGCCTTTCCACGGGATGCCGCGGCCACGGTCCAGTTCCAGGATCCACTCGGCGGCGTTGTCCAGGAAGTAGCGATCGTGGGTGACCGCCACCACGGTGCCGGTGTAGCGCGCAAGGAATTGTTCCAGCCATTCCACCGACTCGGCGTCCAAGTGGTTGGTGGGTTCGTCGAGCAGCAGCATGTCGGGCTTCTGCAGCAGCAGGCGGCACAGCGCGACGCGGCGCTTTTCGCCGCCGGACAGCTTGCCGACCACCGCATCCCACGGCGGCAGGCGCAGCGCGTCGGCGGCGACTTCCAACTGGTGCTCCAGGGTATGCGCATCACCCGCGGCCAGGATGGCCTCCAGGCGCTGCTGCTCGGCCGCCAGCTTGTCGAAGTCCGCGCCTTCCTCGGCATAGGCTTCGTAGACGCGGTCCAACGCGGCCTGCGCCTGCAGCACTTCGCCCACGCCTTCCTCGACCGCTTCGCGCACGGTCTTGTTCGGATCCAGCTCGGGCTCCTGCGCCAGATAGCCGACCTTGATGCCGGGCTGCGGGCGCGCTTCGCCCTGGAAGTCCTTGTCCACGCCGGCCATGATTCTCAGCACGGTCGACTTGCCGGCGCCGTTCAGGCCCAGCAAGCCGATTTTCGCGCCCGGGAAAAACGACAGCGAGATGTCCTTGATGATCTGGCGCTTCGGCGGCACGGTCTTGCTGACGCCGTTCATGGTGTAGATGTATTGCGACATTGGGGATGAAACTCCGCAGACGGTCAGCGACGGCCTGCCTATGGGGCGGAGGCCGCGAGAAGGGAAATCGGGATATCCGGATTATCGCGGATATGGGGGTGATGCGCCAATTTGCCAGCCGTGAACCGCTCCTTCCCCCGCTTGCGGGGAAGGCTGGGATGGGGGCTAGATGGTGGGTTGTCTAATGTTCCAGACTCCGTTCGCCCCCACCCCACCCGTCCTGCCCGGCGAAGCACGCCGGGCGTTCGGTTGACCCGCGCAGCATGCCGCGCAAGCGGGTCCTCCTCACCCCCCGCAAGCGGAGGAGGGGGCACATTCCAGGGAAGATGGCTCCATATGATCCAGGGGCATGCCCGGGACCGGAACCGTTACAATCTCAGGCCCGATCCCCCGCCTTGGAGTGACGATGTTCCCGCGCGATGCCCGTATCGAAGGTTATGACCCTGAATTGGCTGCGGCCATCGCGTCCGAAGCGCAGCGGCAGGAAGACCATGTCGAGCTGATCGCCAGCGAGAACTACGCCAGCCCCCGCGTCCTGGAAGCCCAGGGCAGCGTGCTGACCAACAAGTACGCCGAAGGCTATCCCCACAAGCGCTACTACGGCGGCTGCGAATTCGTCGATGTGGCCGAGCAACTAGCCATCGACCGCGCCAAGCAGCTGTTTGGGGCGGGCTCCATAGAAGGCATGTACGCCAACGTGCAGCCGCACTCCGGTTCCCAGGCCAACCAGGCCGTCTACTTCGCTCTGCTGAACCCGGGCGACACCATTCTGGGCATGTCGCTCGCCCACGGCGGCCATCTGACCCACGGCGCCAAGGTCAACGCCTCCGGCAAGCTGTTCAACGCGGTGCAGTACGGGGTGAACGACCAGGGCATGATCGACTACGACGAAGTCGAGAAGCTGGCGCTGGAACACAAGCCGAAGATGGTCGTGGCAGGCTTCTCGGCGTACTCGCAGGTCATCGATTGGGCGCGCTTCCGCGCCATCGCCGACAAGGTGGGCGCCTATCTGTTCGTGGACATGGCGCACGTCGCCGGCTTGGTGGCGGCAGGCGTATATCCCAATCCGCTGCCGCATGCGCACGTGGTGACTTCCACCACCCACAAGACGCTGCGCGGCCCGCGCGGCGGCATCATCCTGTCCAGTCGCCAAGGCGCCGGCGATGCGGGCGAGGAAATCGAGAAGAAACTGCAAAGCATCGTCTTCCCCGGTATCCAAGGCGGCCCGTTGATGCACGTGATCGCCGCCAAGGCGGTGGCGTTCAAGGAGGCGCTGGAGCCGGAATTCACCGCCTACCAGCAGCAGGTGGTGAAGAACGCACAGGCGATGGCCGAAACCATCATCAAGCGCGGCTACAAGATCGTTTCCGGCGGCACCCAGAACCACCTGATGCTGGTGGACATGATCGGCAAGGGCATCACCGGCAAGGACGCGGAAGCCGCATTGGGCAAAGCGCATATCACCGTCAACAAGAACGCCGTGCCCAACGACCCGCAGAAGCCCTTCGTCACCTCCGGCCTGCGCATCGGCACCCCCGCCGTCACCACGCGTGGCTACCAGGAAGCGGACTGCGTCGAACTGGCCAACTGGATCTGCGACGTGCTGGACAACCCCAAGGATGACAATGTCATTGCTTCGGTGCGTGAGAGCGTGACCAAGCAGTGTCGGAAGTTCCCTGTCTATGGCTAAGACGGTAGCCGGTAGCCGGAAGCAGGTAGCAGGAAAGCACTGCTTTCCAGCGTATCGGCTGCTTGCTCTCCGGCTCCCGGCTCCCGGTTCCCCATTCCCGGCTTTCTAATGCACTGCCCCTTCTGCCAGCACACAGACACCCGCGTTATCGATTCGCGCGTTTCCGAAGACGGCGCGACGATTCGTCGCCGCCGCGAGTGCGAGGCTTGCGGGGAGCGTTTCAGTACGCTGGAAAATATCGAGATCAAGCTGCCGGCGGTGATCAAGAGCGATGGCCGCCGCGATACCTTCGATGCGCGCAAGCTCCGCGCCGGTTTCGACCGGGCGCTGCAGAAGCGCCCGGTGTCGGAAGAACAGATCGAAGCGGCAGTTCGCGCGGTGGTGCACAACATCCGCATGAGCGGCGAACGCGAGTTGCCTTCGCGGCGCATCGGCGAGTTCGTGATGAACGAACTGCGCAAGCTGGACCACGTGGGCTACGTGCGCTTCGCGTCGGTCTACCGCAGTTTCGAAGACGTGGCCGACTTCCGCGAGGAAATCGAAAAGCTCGAACGCGACCTGCCGGCCGGCAGTGGCCAGTTGCCGCTGCTGGGCGCCGACATCGTGCCTATCGATAAGAACAAAAAGCGCTAAGTTTCCCGTGGAAATCGCTTATCTCTGCGACCATCCCGTGATCGCACCGGCCTTGGCGCAGGCCCACGTGGACGCTTTTGGTGCGCTGCTGCCGGATTGGACGGTCGAGCAAGCGCTGGAGGAACTGAAAACCCACGATCGCCGCCGCGCCATCCCCACTACGCTGGTCGCGATGGAGCATGCCGCAACAGAGCTCGCCGCAACGAAGCCCGGCGACTGGCTGGGCTCAGTGAGCCTGCTGCAGAACGACCACGACGACATCCGCCAGTATTCGCCCTGGCTGGCCAGCCTGTACGTCAAGCCGGAAGCGCGCGGCCGCGGCGCGGGCCGTCTACTGGTGACGCGCTGTGTGCAAGAGGCAGCGGCCTTGGGAGTAAGTCGGCTTTATCTCTACTGCACCGACACCGTCGACTATTACCGCTCTTTGGGCTGGCAGGTGCATGACGAACTGCAACTCGGGCCACTGTTCGTCACGGTGATGTCCATCGATCCGCTGCCGTAGCGGCTTCGGCCGGCATCGGCGGCCGAGGCCGGCTTCCGTTACCCTTGCATAAGCGATGCGGCGCGCAGCGATGGCAGTGAGCCGACCAACTTTTCGACTAAGCAGAAACCGGGATATTCCTCGTGACTGATACGACATTCACCGCATTCGATCACCAGTGCATGGCGCACGCGCTACGCTTGGCCGAACGTGGCGCCTACACCACCAAGCCCAACCCGATGGTGGGCTGCGTCATCGTCCGCGATGGGGAAGTCATCGGCGAAGGGTTCCATCAGCGTGCCGGTGAGCCGCACGCCGAGGTTTACGCTTTGCAGGCGGCCGGCGAGCGCGCCAAAGGTGCCACCGCATACGTGACGCTTGAGCCTTGCGCGCATACCGGCCGCACCGGCCCCTGTGCGGACGCGTTGATAGCCGCAGGGGTATCGCGGGTGGTGGCGGCCATGCGCGATCCGTTCCCTCAAGTCGATGGTGCTGGCTTCGATCGTCTACGCGCGGCCGGGATCGCGACGCAATCGGGATTGATGGAAACCCAGGCGCGCCAACTCAATCGCGGTTATCTGTCGCGGGTGGAGCGTGGACGTCCCTGGCTGCGAGTGAAGCTGGCCACCAGCCTGGATGGCCGCACCGCGACGGCTAGTGGCGATTCCAAGTGGATCAGCGGCGAGGCATCCCGGCTCGACGTGCAGCGCTGGCGCGCGCGATCCGGCGCCATTCTGACCGGCGCAGGCACGGTGCTGGCAGACGATCCGTCGCTGACGGTGCGCCTGGGCGACGATACGCCGTTCGTACCGCCGACCCGGGTAGTACTGGACCCGGGGTTGGCCACGATAGCGCGCGGAAAGGTGCGCGAAGGCGATGCGCCCACGCTTTACATCCATGCCGCGGACGTCAAGCCGCCTCGCTCCATGAACGCGGAGCGTTTGGTGGCGCCGGCGAACGGCAGCAGCTTCGACCTGAAGATAGTGCTGGAATTGCTGGCGGCGCGCGGCATCAACGAAGTGCAGGTGGAAGCGGGCGCCACCCTGGCCGGTGCCTTCATGGCTGCCGGTCTTGCCGATGAGCTGTTGCTGTACATCGCGCCGGTTCTGCTGGGTGACCGCGCGCGTCCGCTGTTCGGCGGGCTGAGTATCGATGCGATGGCTGAACGGTTGCAGTTGAAGATTGCCGATTCGCGGGCGATTGGGGAAGATCACCGCCTTCTGCTGCATCCGGGTGTGCTTCCGCCCCGTTCTTCGCAACCCTTCGTTCCGGCCTGAGGTTCTTCGGAAATTCCCATGGCGTCTTTCAAAGATCACTTCTCCGGTATCGCGCAAGCCTATGCCGCGTCGCGGCCGACATACCCCGACGCGCTGTATGAGGCGATCACCGAGGTCGTGCCTTCCTCTGCCCATGTCTGGGAACCCGGCTGCGGTAGCGGTCAGGCGACACGCGGCCTCAGCCAGCGTTTCGCTCACGTCTATGCCACCGACCCGAGCGCCGCGCAGATCGAGCGCCACTGGGCGGCACAGGACAAATCCAGCAACGTCACGGTGGCGGTGGAACTGGCGGAAACCACTTCGCTACCAGACCAAAGCGTGGGACTGGTGGCGGTCGCGCAGGCACTGCATTGGTTCGAACGAAAGGCGTTCTTCGCCAGCTGCGAGCGCGTGCTGCAACCCGGCGGTGTCCTGGCTGCCTGGACCTATCAGGACATCGTATTTTCAGACGACATGGCCGAAGCGGCGGAAAATGTCCGCGACGATATCGATGCCTACTGGCCGCCGGAACGCAACGACGTCGATTTGGGCTACAGCCATTACGCGTGGCCTTTCGAAGCCCTGCCTGCGCCCAGCCTGTGGTTGACGGCCGAATGGAACCTGCCGCAGCTACTGGGGTATTTCGGCAGCCTGTCCGCCACGGCGTGCTATCGCGCCGCTACCGGGCGCGACCCGGTGGAAGCCCATGCCGACGAACTGGCCGAAGCCTGGGGCGACCCGATGACGCTGCGCACCTTGCGCTGGCCGTTGGTCCTGCATTTGCGTCGCAAGCCCCTGCATTCCGAGGGCGCACAGACCGTTGGCTGACGGATGGTGGGGCGGGTTGCCGCGGCACCGCTTCCGCTCAGTCGTAGGTTCGCTGGGTGCCAATTTGGCGGGTTGCCTCGGCATACCGGCCGACTAGCGGAACGGTCTGTCCGAAAGTCGTCGAAAGTGGCGGTGCTACAATGCGCGGGCCGGTTTTCCGGCACTACACGTAACGTCTTCAGGGCGGGGTGCAATTCCCCACCGGCGGTAGGTCGTTGATGGGTGTGGCGCTCATGTGAGCCCTTATCGACAACGGCGAGCCCGCGAGCGCTTCCAGCCCTTCTTCACAGCGGGTGCCGGAAGGTCAGCAGATCCGGTCCAATGCCGGAGCCGACGGTCATAGTCCGGATGAAAGAAGACGGCGGTGCGCGACTGCGCCAGGTCCCGGCCTTGCGTTCGTGCGCCTGCCTCATGCCTTGGGGCGTTTTTCGCTTTGGCTTTTTCCGCGAGAAACGTTTTCCATGTTCAAGTCGAATCTTCTGCAGCGCCGCGCAACCGTCCTTCGTTCGCTGGACGCAGGCACCCAGCGCGTCCGTGCCTTTGCGAAATCCCGTAATCGATATGCGCGTGCGAAGCACATCGGCGAGGTGCGTTGATGTTCACCGGCATTATCGAAGGCGTAGGCCGCCTGCGCGCTTCTGAGATCCGCGGCGGCGACGCGCGGCTGATCATCGAAGTAGGTACGTTGCCGTTCGAGGATGTGCGCCTGGGCGAGAGCATCGCGGTGAACGGCGTTTGCCTGACGGTGGTCGAGTTCGATGCGGAGTCGTTCCAAGCGGATGCGTCCAACGAGACGTTATCGCTGACCACGCTGGGCACTCTGAAAGCCGGTGCGCTGGTCAATCTCGAACGCGCGATGCTCCCTACCGATCGCCTGGGCGGCCATTTGGTCAGTGGCCACGTCGATGGCGTCGGTGCCGTGGCCGGCATCCGCGAAGATGCGCGCGCCCAGCGTTGGCGTTTTTCCGCGCCGGCATCGTTGCTTCGCTATATCGCCAAGAAGGGATCGATCTGTGTGGACGGCGTCAGTCTGACCGTCAACGAAGTGGATGCCGAAGGCTTCGAGGTCGCGCTGATTCCGCACACGGTCTCGCATACCGCGTTCTTGCAGACGGGCGTCGGCGATCCGGTGAATCTGGAAATCGATCTGGTTGCGCGCTACGTCGAGCGATTGCTGCAGGGCGGGGAACTGGTGGCCAGTAGCCGGTAGCGGAAGGTGTTTCTTCGTTTTTTCAGTAGATGCAAAACCCACTAGGTAGACCTGATGTCCTTCGCTCCGATTCCCGAACTGCTAGAAGAAATCCGCAACGGCCGCATGGTCGTCATCGTTGACGACGAAGACCGTGAAAACGAGGGCGACCTGATCATGGCGGCCGAGCTGGTCAAGCCGTCGGACATCAATTTCATGGTGACCCATGCTCGCGGCCTGGTTTGCCTGTCGCTGACGCGCGAGCGCTGCCGTCAACTGGGGCTGCCGCCGATGGTCCAGGACAATACTTCACAGCACCACACCAACTTCACCGTCAGTATCGAAGCGGCCGAAGGCGTCACTACCGGCATTTCCGCCTACGACCGCGCCCACACCATTCGTACCGCGGTGCGGCCGGATGCCAAGCCGGAAGATCTCTCGCAGCCGGGCCACATCTTTCCGTTGATGTCGCAACCCGGTGGCGTGCTGAACCGCGCGGGCCATACCGAAGCTGCCGCCGATCTGGCGCTGCTGGCCGGCTTGGAGCCGGCTGGCGTGCTGGTGGAGATTCTCAACCCCGACGGCAGCATGGCCCGCCGCGCGGAACTGGAAGTGTTCGCCCGCGAGCACGGGCTGAAGATCGGCTCCATCGAAGACCTCATCAGCTATCGCCTCAGTACGGAGCACACGGTGGAACGCGTGGACCAGCGCGATATCGACACCGAACACGGTCCGTTCCGTCTGTTCACCTACCGCGACCGGTTGAGTCACGGACTGCATTTCGCCCTGTTGCGCGGGCAGGCCGACGCGCAGACGCCCACCTTGGTGCGCGTGCATATGCAGAATCCGTTGGCGGACGCGCTGCACTGGCGACGCGCCGACTTTGGCCCGGCGGTAGGCGATGTACTCAAACGCATTGCCGCTGAAGGGCAGGGCGCATTGGTCTTACTGGGAGACTCCACGTCGCCCGAGGCGCTCCTCGACCGCATTCGCGAATGCCCCGAGCCCACACCGTCGCGGGCAGGCGCGCTGGCCGAATGGCGCCGCAACGGCGCCGGCAGCCAGATCCTCGCCGATCTTGGCCTCGGCAAACTGCGCGTGCTGGGCACCCCGCGCCGGCAGATCGGCTTGGCGGGGTTTGGGCTGGATGTGGTGGAGTATGTTCGGTAGCTGGTAGCTGGTAGCTGGTAGCCGGTAGCCGGTAGCGGTGAGCGGTGAGCGGTGAGCGGGAAAAGCTTGCGGCTTTGCCCCCTTTTGTAAAGGGGGCTACGGGGGATTTGCTGTTGCTGTTGCTGTTCTTTCTTTAAGAACAAAAGCAAATCCCCCTCAAACGCTTTTCAACCGCCGAATGGCGGGTCATCCCCCTTTTTCAAAGGGGGAGGTGAAGCCAGAGCCTTTTCCGCTCACCGCTCACCGCTCACCCTCCCGCCTCCCTGCTAAACTGCACGACCCCAAGGAATCCCAGCCTCATGCCCCATTACGAAGGCGATCTGCGTGCCCCTGACGGCGCTCGCTTCGCGATCATTGCCAGCCGTTGGAACGCGCGCATCACCGATGTGCTGGTGGCTGGCGCCCGCCAGAGCCTGGCTGGCAACGGCGTGGCCGAGGACGCCATCGACGTGATCCGAGTGCCCGGTGCCTGGGAAATTCCCGTCGCGGTCGCGCGCATTGCGGCGGGCGGGCGGCATGCGGCGATCATTGCCCTTGGCTGTGTGATCCGTGGCGAAACCCGCCACTACGAACACGTCGCCGACCGTTGTGCCGAAGGCCTGATGCGGGCGCAATTGGATTTTGGGGTTCCCGTACTCAACGGCGTGCTGGCGGTGGACCGCATCGAAGATGCCGAGGCCCGCGCTGGCGGCAGCCACGGCAACAAGGGTGAAGAAGTGGCGCTTGCCGCCGTCGAGATGGCGCAGTTGCTGGAGCAGTTGCCATGAACAACGCATTGCAGGAGCAGCCATGAGCCGGCACCCGCATCCCCCTCGCAAGGACGGCGTGGATCCCGTTACCCGCGCGCGCGCGCGTCGTCGTGCGCTGCAGGCGGTGTACGCCTGGCAGATGTCCGGTGGCGAAGTAGGGCAGGTGATCTCGCAGTTCGCGCACGAGCAGGCGCACGAAATCGCCGACTTGGAATACTTCGAAGACTTGGTGCGCGGTGTGGTCAAGCATCGTGGTGAGCTGGACGAAGCATTGCTGCCGTATCTGGATCGCACGGTGGAAGAAGTCGACCCTATCGAACGTGCTGTGCTTCGCATCGCCGCCTACGAACTGCGCCACCGCATCGACGTGCCGTATCGAGTGGTGCTGAACGAGGCCATCGAAACCTCCAAGCGTTTCGGCGCCGAGCACGGCCACACGTACGTCAATGGCGTGCTGGATCGCGCCGCGGTGGAATGGCGGCCGGTGGAAGCGGCGGGTAAGAGCCGCTAGGTCCTACCGGCCAGTTGCCGAATATCCCCTGGCGATGAGTCTCGGCGAATTCGATCTGATTGCCCGCATCCGCGCGCGGGCTCTGCAGCGCGGCGATGTGGTGCTGGGTATTGGCGACGACGCCGCGTTGCTGCAGCCGCCGCAGGGGCGACAACTGGTCGTCACCACCGACACGCTCAACAGCGGCGTGCATTTTCCTGTCGAAACTTCACCGGCGGATATCGGCTGGAAAGCGCTCGCGGTCAATTTGTCCGATCTGGCGGCGATGGGAGCGGAACCGGCCTGGTGCACGCTGTCGCTGTCCTTGCCGGAAGCCAGTTCGGCCTGGACCGACGCGTTCCTGGATGGTTTCCTGGAGCTGGCCCAGCGACATGGCATTGCCTTGATCGGCGGCGACACCACGCGCGGGCCGCTGTCGATTTCGGTTACCGCGATGGGCTTCATCGAGCCGGGCCGCGCATTGCGCCGCGATGCCGCGCAGGTAGGCGATGAAATCTGGGTAACAGGGACGCTGGGCGATGCCGCTGCGGCGTTGGCGCAGTCTCGCGGCCATGCCGATCCGGCGCTGCGTTCGCGTCTGGATCGTCCTACGCCACGGGTGGAAGCCGGCCGCGCATTGGCCGGTATCGCGCGTGCGGCAGTGGATGTTTCGGATGGCTTGCTGGCCGATCTTGGCCACATCTGTGAGCGCAGTGGAGTAGGTGCGGAAATCGAACTGGCGTCGTTGCCGGCATCGCCCGCTTTGCGGCAGGCATTCGATGTCGAACAGCGGTTTTCATTGCAAGCGACGGGCGGCGACGACTACGAACTGTGCTTCACCGCATTGCCGCTGCATCGCGATGAACTGCTTCGCGCATGCGCGTCCGTTGGCGTCGCGGCCACATGCATCGGCCGCATCGTAAGCGGCGGCGGGGTGATAGCCCTGGATGCTGATGCCCGTGCGTGGCGTCCATCACGCCAGGGATACGATCACTTCTCGAAATAAGGACCCGTAGGAGCGACGTGAGTCGCGACCGGAAGTGCGAAAGGCTCCTGGAAATAAATCGACCCGGATAAAAGCATTCGACGCTTTATCCGCTACTTTTCGCATAGATCCGCGTCGATCCGCGAAGGCATTGGGTATCCAGTCGCGACTTGACCAGCCATTCGGCTGTTGAAAGCCTCGCTCCTGCGAGCCCAGAGCAACCAAGAGACAAACGATCAGCGCTCCGGCAGCACTTTCCCAGGATTGAGGATGCCGTCCGGGTCGAAGGCAGCCTTGATACCGCGCATCACGTCCAAGGTGGATGCACCAAAAGCATCGCGCATGAATTCGCGCTTGGTCACCCCGATGCCGTGTTCGCCCGACAGCGTGCCGTTCAAGGCCAGCGTCAACGCGAACAAGCGTGGGAGCGCGGCTTCGGCGCGTTGGCGCTGACCGGTATCGGCGGGATCGAAAAGAATATTGACGTGCAGATTGCCGTTGCCGGCATGGCCGAAGGCGACGATGGGAAGGTTGAATTCCGTCGCCATCGCTTCCACGCCTGCTACCAACTCCGGGATCCGCGAAACCGGCACGACGACGTCTTCGTTGATCTTGCCTGCGGCGATGGTGCGCAGCGCCGGCGATAGGGATTTGCGCGCCGCCCACAGGATTTCGCGCGAGGCTTCGTCAGGTGCCAGGTCCAGTGCCAGCAGGCCAGGCCCACGCGCGGCGGAGGCAACGGCTTCCAATGCATGCGGCAGGGTTGCTTCGTCGCCGTCGACTTCGATCATCAACAGCGCGCCGGCATCGGGGAGATCGGCGCCACCGACTTCGCGCGCCAAGGTTATACAGGCGCGATCCATGAATTCCAGCATGGCGGGCGCGACCGGCTGGGTCATTACCCGCGCCACCGCAGCGGCGGCGGAGCTCACATCCTGATATAGCGCACGGAGGCTGGCGCGTTGTGGCGGCGAAGGCAGTAGCCGGAGGGTCGCTTCGACGATCAACGCCAAGGTGCCCTCGCTGCCCACCAGCAGACGGGTCAGGTCGTATCCGGTGGCGTTCTTGGTGGTTACGCCCCCGCATTCGATCAATTCGCCAGCGCCGCCGACCGCAGACAGTGCCAGCACGTTGTCGCGAGCGGTGCCGTACTTCACCGCGTGCGGTCCGCCAGCATTGCAGGCCAAGTTGCCGCCGATGGTGGAGATATCGGCACTGGCGGGATCCGGCGCCCAGAACAATCCGTGCGGCGCAAGCGCGCGCTGCAGATCGCTGTTCAAAACGCCCGGCTCCACGATGGCGTAACGGTCGCCAGGCTGGATACTCAAGATGCGGTTCATGCGTTCGAACGACAACACCACGCCGCCGCCGTAGGGGATCGCCGCGCCCGTGCTGCTGGTGCCGGCACCGCGCGCGACGATGGGGACGCCGTGACGGCGGCATACGCGGACCAGCGAGGCGACCTGCTCGCGCGTACCCGGCAACGCTACGCCGAGGGGAAGCGCGTAGCGCTTGGAATTGTCTTCGCCATAGGTGCGGCGGGAGAGTTCGTCGGTACGCCAGTATTCGCCCAGCAAGGTGGACAGTTCGGAGTCGAAAGCAGGCGCAGGCGTATTCATCCGCGCATTGTAGGTGCTAGCAACGCTGTGGGAGCGGCGTCCCGCCGCGAGCTTTTCAGTCAGATCAGATAAATCCAGCAAAGAGCTCGCGGCGGGACGCCGCTCCCACAACGGTTGTGTTCCGCTAGATATCGTCCGCGCGGAAAGCGTCCTTGATCCAATGAAGCTGCGGTGCTGCTGGATCGCCTTCGGCTTCGATCACATCGAATCGGCAGGGCGCTTGCGCGTACTGGCGATGGCCGGCCAGGAACAATTGCGCGGCCAGCACCAGCTTGCGGCGCTTGCCGATATCGACCGAAGCCGCGCCGCCGCCAAAAGCGCGCGAACGGCGGTAACGCACTTCGACGAATACCAAGGTTCCGCCGTCGTCCATCACCAGGTCGAGTTCGCCGCCGCGATAGTTCGCATTGGCGGCGACTTCGCGCAGGCCCGCGCGTTTCAGCAGTATTCGCGCGGCGTCTTCGGACGCATTGCCGCGGGCGCGGCGATCAACCGCCATCGGCGATCGGTACCGCGCGACCGCCGCTGAAGGTGGACCATGCCGGCGAGCGCAGCACGTTGCCGAAACCATCCAGCTGCAACTTGCCGGTAGCGCCGCGCAGTTCGGTATTGCTGAGCGCAAGCTTCTCCAGATAAGCCGTCAGCAGCCAGGCGTCGTATCCAAACGCGAACAAGCGCGCGGCCGGACCGCGCGCAGTGCTGACGCGTTCGCCAACCGTGCTGGCAGCAGGCAAGCCGGCCGTGCCGCGCGAAGTCCACAGGTCGGTGGGGAACACGATGCCATCCAGCGCCATGTCCTCTTCCGGTTTGCCGGTGCCCGAGGACAGTTGCGAAGTCGCCACACGCGTCCTGTCGCCCAGTCCCGCGAACGCCAGCTGCGGAGTGATTGCGCGCGCCGGGGCGCCTTTCAGCGCGAGGAAGACGGCATCCACGCCACCTTTGGCAGCGGTGGCAAGCGCCGCCGAGAGATCACCTGGTACATCGGCCACGCTCAGCGTCTGCACGATGGCGCCGCCGCGTTCGCGGAAGCGGTCGCTGAACGCCTGCGCCGCACGGCGGCCATTGTCGTCATTGCCGGCGATCACCAGCGCGCTACGGCGCTCGCGGTCCAGCAAGTATTCGGCGGCGATGACCCCGTCGTCCTCCGGCGCCAGCGAAAAGCCCGCATTGCCCGACGGCGGCGTTTCCGTTGCGCGATTGAGCACCAGCATCGGCACCGACAGATTCGATTCCTTGAAGAGCGCGCCGACTTCATCGCGACCCAGCGGGCCCACGACGAAGTCCGCCCCGGCGGCAACGGCTCTTCCGTAGGCCGCGATGGCGCCACCGGGCGTGCCGGCGGTGTCGTAGAAGTCGATTTCCGGACGGCGGCGGCGTTCGCCGTAGTAGCCGGTCAGCAGGCCGTCGCGGACGGGAGCCGCGGCTGTCGCCATGTCGCCGGACAGAGGAAGCAATACCGCCAGCTTGGTGGGTGGACGATAGCCATCGCTTTCGGCGGGCGGACGATTGCCGGAGGCAAAACGCCATTGCTGGCGATCGAACGGCCGCGGCAACGGCAGGCCGCGGCGCAACAGGGCGCGACCGGCGAAGTTGTACAGCGGGTCTCCCGCCGGTAGCGCGGTAGCGGCGCGGGTCAGCGTGGCGTCGTCCAATCCCGACAGCAAGCGCTCGATTTCCCGCGCGTTGTCGGTCCTGGCCTGGCCGGTCAATTGGGCGTCGTTGGCCGCCAAGGTCGCTGCCGCCGCGAGGGCCGGATTCGACTGGGGCGCCGATTTGGCCGGGCCGCTGACTTGGGAAGTGGCGCAGCCGGCGATCAGCAACATCGCCAGCAACAACGTGAAGATCCTTCCGAATCGCTTATCCATGGGCATACTCAGCGGTGGGACGTGGGAACCAGCTACGATTCTACCCTTGTGGAAGGATGCTCATTTAAATGGCTGCTGGAACCCTGTTCATCGTCGCCACTCCCATCGGGAATCTGTCGGATTTCTCGCCCAGGGGGCTCGACACCCTGCGTGGCGTGGCGGCCATCTGTGCCGAAGACACTCGTCGCACCGGCCAGTTGCTGTCGCATTTCGGCATCGACAAAGCCTTGGTGGCCCTGCACGAGCACAATGAGGAAGCGTTGGCGCAGCGGGTCGTTGCCCGTCTGGTCGCCGGCGAATCGCTGGCCCTGGTCAGCGACGCCGGCACGCCGCTGGTCAGCGATCCCGGCTATCGCTTGGTCCGTGCCGCGCGCGCGGCGGGTATCGTGGTCAGCCCCATTCCGGGCGCCTGTGCGGCCATCGCGGCGTTGAGCGTGGCGGGGTTGCCCAGCGATCGATTCGTTTTTGAAGGCTTCCTGGCGGCCAAGGCATCGGCGCGGCGCGAACGGCTGGCGCGGCTGGCAGGCGAAACCCGGACCTTGGTGTTCTACGAATCCTCGCATCGCATCGCCGATTCGTTGGCGGACATGCGCGATGCCTTCGGCGACGCACGCCCTGCCGTACTTGCGCGAGAGCTGACCAAATTGTTCGAGACGGTGCTGGATGGCACGTTGGCCGAGCTGCATGTCCGTGTGGAAGCCGATGACAACCAGCGCAAAGGCGAATTTGTATTGATCGTGCAAGGTGCAGGCGACGATGCGGACGCGCAACTGGCAGAAGGGCGGCGCGTCTATTCGATGCTCAACGAACACCTGCCGCCTTCGACCGCCGCCAAGCTGGCCGCCGAGATCACCGGCGCGCCACGCAAAGCGCTGTATGGAATGAAGGAGTCGTCGTGACGGTGGTACCTTCACTCGCCCTCACCGCTTCTGCGTGAGTATGCGATGGAAAAAGAAGCGATATCGGAACGAGAGCCTCGTGCGGATGTCCGCGGCGTACTGCTGGTTTTTTTGCGTCTTGGCCTGACTTCCTTCGGCGGGCCTATCGCGCATTTGGGTTACTTCCGAGAGGAATTCGTGGTCCGTCGGCGCTGGCTGTCCGAAAGCGAATATGCCGAACTGATCGCGCTTTGCCAGTTTCTGCCCGGTCCGGCCAGCAGCCAGGTCGGCATGGCGATCGGCGTCAAGCGCGCAGGCATTCGTGGGGCGTTGGCGGCGTGGTGCGGATTCACGCTGCCATCGGCAGTGGCGATGATTCTGTTTGCCCTCGGCTTGATGCGTTGGGGACAACTGCTGCCCGCCGATGCGCTGCATGGAATGAAACTGGTCGCCGTCGCGGTAGTGGCGCAAGCGGTGTGGGGAATGGCACGGATGTTCTGCCGCGATGCGGTGCACGTCATGCTGGCGCTGGTGTCGGCATTGCTGATGATCGTGTGGCCGCAGGCATTGATGCAGATCGGGGTGATCCTGTTGGGCGGGGTTGTCGGCATGCTGCTGCGACGGCGTCCGTTTGCGACAGGCCCGGACTCGGGCTTGCGGATCGCGCTGCCCAAGAAATACGGCGTATGGGCGCTATCGCTATTTTTTGTTCTTTTGTTGGCGCTGCCGGTGATGGCCGAGTGGTCCGGCGGCGAGAACGCCAGAATCTTCGATGCGTTCTATCGCGCGGGATCGTTGGTATTCGGCGGTGGGCACGTCGTGCTGCCATTGCTGCAAGCCGAAGTCGTGGCGCCAGGATGGATAGCTGCGGGCGACTTTCTGGCGGGCTATGGCGCCGCACAAGCAGTGCCGGGACCGTTGTTCACCTTCTCCGCATTCCTGGGAGCGGCGATGACAGTAGGACCTGGCGGCTGGCTGGGAGGAGTCGAAAGCCTGCTCGCCATTTTCCTTCCCTCGTTCCTGCTGGTCGTCGGCGTGCTGCCGTTCTGGACGCGAGTGCGACGCCACGCGTTCCTGCAGTCCGCCTTGGCGGGTGTCAACGGCGCCGTGGTGGGATTGCTGTTGGCCGCGCTCTACAACCCGCTGTGGACCAGCAGTGTGCGCGACTGGCGCGATATCGCACTGGTGTTGGCGGCGGTGATTGCGCTGATGTGGGCCAAATTGCCGCCGTGGCTGGTGGTGCTGGCGCTGGGCTTCGGTGGGTTTGCGATGGCGGTGTTTTCGCTTTGAAACTGGCTATTTTTTGTACCTGACAGCCCAGGTGCCGATTGTTCCGATGACGCGCTGTACAGATAGCGTTTCATCTGCAGCGCATCGTGCTGTCGGTGGCATGCGACAATACGCATGGCGGAGCCGGCCAGACAGTCGCGTCATCGATCATGCTTGCATGGTGGATGCCGAGGAAAGTCCGGGCTCCACAGGGCACGGTGCCAGGTAACGCCTGGGCGGCGCGAGCCGACGGAAAGTGCAACAGAAAGATACCGCCGATGGCTCTTCGGAGATCAGGCAAGGGTGAAATGGTGCGGTAAGAGCGCACCGCGAGCCTGGTAACAGACCGGCACGGCAAACCCCACCGGGAGCAAGACCAAATAGGGAGGCAATGCCGCGGCCCGCGGTGTCTCCGGGTAGGTTGCTTGAGCGTAACGGTGACGTTGCGCCTAGAGGAATGACTGTCCACGACAGAACCCGGCTTATCGGCCGGCTCCGCCACTTCTTGTCGAACACTGTGGGAGCGGCGTCTCGCCGCGAGTTCTTTGCCTGATTCGTGTGAATCCGACCGAAGAGCTCGCGGCGGGACGCCGCTCCCACTCGCTGCTCCAAAAGCTGCCCTCTATTCAACTCCCCCCGACGCTACTCAGCGTCGTTTCGCCGGTAAGTTCGCCGTCGGCGCCGAAGCGGCGCTCGCTGATCCAGCCTTGGCCGTCGTAGCCGATCGCGATCAGCGTGCTGGCGCGGGTGCCGTAGATCGGATCGCGAATGAACGTGGCCGACAGCATTCGCTCACGTTCCAGTCCCACGCCGGTATCCGGAAGCTCTTCATCGAGCGCGCGGGTTTCGTCGGCCAAGGCATGCCAAAGCGGCTCCAACTCGCTTTCTCCCGATGCGATCCAATCGGCCAGTGCACCGGCCAGGCGGCGGGTCTTGGGCCATGGCTCGTCCAGATCGCCATTGGACAGGCCGTGCACGCCTTCGTTGAGGCTCACTCGCCGCGGCTCCGGAGAGTTGCTGATGAACTCGCAACTGGTCGCGTCAGATACCAGCAGATTGAAGGGGGCGTAATCCCCGGCGCTGGCGAGCAAATTTTGCCCGTAGGCGACGGCGGAACCTGCCGTGGTCAGGAATCCTGTCGTCAACTGACCGCGTGACGGTGCTTGGGGAAGCACGATGCTGGGGTCCCGCACGTTGGTGACCACCGCCATCCGCCCGCGTAGATCGATTCCCGCCCAGGTTCCACCGGATCGCAGATCCCGGCCGGCCAATACGTCCCGCAGGGGCTCCCATTGGGAAAGCGGAGCAGTGGGGCGCTCGTGGAATTCGTCGCGATTGCCGGCCATCAGCAATCGCCAGCGGGGATGGAGGTTCCAGGCTAGGGCGAGCACGCACATGGGGAGATTCTGAATGACGAGGCGAGCCTCATCGCCCTAGTGTCGCAAGTTTCAATGAGATCGTCGTAACACAGCGATCATGTCACTGAATCGTGACTCAATCTCAAAATTTGAGACGAAACAGCGACTTGTGGATAAAGCTTGAACAACTCTCTCAAGTTCGCTGCAAGCTATTGATCCTTCTGGTGATTTTTTCCTGTCTTACCTGTTGACAACCCTGTGCGCGGTGCTAATGTGGGCACCCGAGGGAAAACCCGGGTTTTTGTGGTTTTTCGTGGTTCAATGACCGCCTTCGTAGCGGGATTGCAGGTGCAGGCTTGTGTTTCAAGGTGAGACCGCCATCACAGTCGACGACAAGGGCCGGTTAGCGGTGCCCACCGCTTACCGGGATCTTGTCGCGCGCGAGTGCGGCAACCGCCTGGTTATCACCTACAACCCGTTTGAAGCCGGCAGCCTGTACCTGTACCCGGAAACCGTCTGGCAGCGGGTCAGAGATGACGTCAACAAGCTGCCCAGCACTCAGCGCGCCCACCGCAGCCTGCAGTTGAAGCTAGTGGGTGCCGCCACGCCGGTGGAACTGGACGGCAATGGCCGCATCAGCGTTCCCGCCAGCCATCGCAGCGCAGTGGGTATCGAGAAAAAAGCCGTACTGCTGGGCATGGGCGACAAGTTCGAACTATGGAGCGAGCAAGCGCATCACGCGCAGATCCGTCAGACCCTCAGTGACGACGATCTGAGTGCGCACATGCTCGAGTTGCGGTTGTGAGCAAGGGTGACGGCACGCGGCAGTCCGCGCAGGCCGATCACCTTTCCCCGCTGCATTTGCCGGTGTTGTACGCACAGGTCATGGAAGGGCTGCAGGTCAAGGAGAACGGAACGTATCTGGATGGCACGTTCGGGCGCGGCGGGCATGCGCGCGGCGTGTTGCAACAACTCGGCCCGGGAGGCCGGCTGCTGTTGATGGACAAGGATCCCGAAGCGATCGCACATGCCGAACAGACGTTCGCCGGCGACGTGCGCGTCGCGATTCGGCGCGGCAGCTTCGCGGAGTTGGCCCAATGGGACCAGACTTCCGCAGGTCTGGACGGTGTGCTGTTGGATCTGGGCGTGTCCTCGCCGCAATTGGATGTTGCCGAGCGTGGTTTCAGTTTCGGCAAAGATGGCCCGCTGGACATGCGCATGGACCCGGAGTCGGGCGAAAGCGCAGCGCAATGGCTGGCCCATGCCGACGAGCATCAGATCGCCGACGTGCTGTGGATATACGGCGAAGAGCGCCTGAGCCGGCGCATCGCGCGCACGATCGTGGCGCGCCGCGCAGAGCAACCGCTGACGCGTACTGCGCAATTGGCCGACTTGATCGCTTCGGTAGTGCCGCGCAGCAAGTCGGCCAGCGGCAAGAAAGATATCCATCCCGCAACGCGAAGCTTCCAGGCCATCCGCATCCATATCAATCGCGAACTGGCCGATCTGGAGGCCGGATTGGATGCCGCGCTGGACCGTCTGAAGCCAGGCGGCCGGTTGGCGGTCATCAGCTTCCACTCGCTGGAAGACCGCATCGTCAAACGTTTCATCGTTCGCCACGCCAAAGCGCCGCCGGCCAATCGCCGTCTGCCCCAGGTAGAGGACTTTGTGCCCGTGCTGCGCGCGATCGGCGATGCGCAGCGCGCCGAAGCGGAAGAACTCGCCACCAACCCGCGCGCGCGCAGTGCGGTGCTGCGGGTGGCTGAGAAGCTGGGAGACGGTAGCCGGCAGCAGTTAGCCGGGAAGAGCGAGGGCAAAGATCCGGCCGTCGACGCCGAACGCAGTGGCAAACGCTCTGCCCGATTCCCGATTTCCGGTTCCCCATTCCCGGCCTTTGCTGGAGGCCAGGCATGACCCGCCTCCTGCTGCTGGCGCTCATCCTTGCCAACGTGGCTTCCGCCATCGGCGTGATCTATGCGCGTCACCGCCATCGCGTTCTGTTCGTCGAGCTTTCGCGGCTGGAAAAGGCGCGCGATGAGTTGAACGTCGAATTCGGCCGGCTGCAGCTGGAGCAGGCGACCGTGGCGGAAAGCAACCGGATCGATCAGATCGCTCGTACCCGCCTGGGAATGAAGTTCCCCGAGGCGTCGGACGTCGTGGTGGTGCGCCCATGAATCGCTCCGGCCGCAACGCGCCGCCACCGAAGAATCGCAACCGCGCACGCTTCAACCTGCGCGGCCGCCTTGCGCTGGTGGTTGGCGTGATGGGTCTGTGCTCGGTCAGCCTGGTTGGGCGCGCCGCGTATGTGCAGCTGATCAACAACGATTTCTATCAACGCCAGGGCGATGCGCGTTTCCTGCGGGAAATTCCCATTCCCACCTCGCGCGGCATGATCACCGACCGCAATGGCGAACCGGTGGCTGTGTCTTCGCCGGTGGAGTCGGTGTGGGGCAATCCGCAGGAGCTGCTGAAATATCCCGAGCGGCTGCCCGAATTGGCGCAGGCCCTGGGCGTGCCTAGCGAGCACCTCACCAACCGTCTGGCGCAACGCGCCGACAAAGAGTTCCTGTATCTCAAGCGTCGCATCAATCCGGACGAAGCGCGCCGCATCCTGGACCACAAGGTTCCGGGTGTGTTTTCGCAGCGCGAGTTCCGCCGCTTCTATCCGCAAGGCGAAGCGATGGCGCATGTGCTGGGCTTCACCAATATCGATGACCAGGGCCAGGAAGGCTTGGAGCTGGCATTCGACGAATGGCTGCGCGGTACCCCCGGCGCCAAGAAGGTCATTCGCGACAATCGCGGTCGCATCGTGGAAAGTGTGGACCTGGTGCGCTCCGCGCAGCCGGGGAAAGACCTGACGCTCAGCATCGACCGCCGCATCCAGTTCCTCGCCTATCGCGAACTGAAGAAGCAGTTGCTGGAACTCGGCGCCAGCAGCGGTTCGGCTGTCGTGCTGGATGTCGCCACCGGCGAAGTGCTGGCGATGGTCAACCTGCCCACCTACAACCCCAATGCGGTCAATGTCGGCAAACCCGATGCGCGCCGCAATCGGGCCGTCACCGACGTGGTCGAACCCGGTTCGACGATGAAGCCGATCACCGTGGCCGCTGCGCTCAAGGCGGGTCTGGTGACGCCCGATACCAAGATCGATGTGTCGCCGGGCACCATGGCGCTGGGTCGCTACACGATCCGCGATTTCCGCAACTACGGCGTGCAGACCGTCACCGGGCTGATCACCAAGAGCTCCAACATCGGCGCTGCGAAAGTAGCCGCAAAGCTGCCCAACGAGTATTTCTACGAGATGCTTCGCAGCTTCGGCTACGGGCAGAAGCCGGGCAGCGGCTTTCCTGGCGAATCGGCTGGCGTACTGATGCCTCCGTCGCGCTGGAGCGGCACCACCAAGGCGACCATGGCCTATGGCTACGGTTTGAGCGCCACGCCATTGCAGATCGCGCAGGCCTACGCCGCGCTGGCCAATGGCGGCAAGATGATCGCGCCCACCTTTGTCAAAGGCCAGCGCAACGAGCCTAGGCAGGTGCTGGAGCCGGCGACCGCGCAGCAAGTGATGAAAATGATGCAGACGGTCACCGAGCCCGGCGGTACGGCGACACAGGCAGCGATATTGGGTTATCACGTGGCCGGCAAGTCCGGTACCGCGCGCAAGGCCAGCGGGGGCGGATATTCGCGCCGTTACGTGTCGTTCTTCGCCGGCGTGGTGCCGGTGGAGAATCCTCGCTTCTCGATGGTCGTGGTCGTCAACGACCCCGAACCTGGCCGTGGATACTACGGCGGTGCGGTCTCCGCGCCGGTCTTCCATAGCGTGATGGAAGATTCGCTGCGGCTGATGGATGTGCCGCCGGACGATATCGAGAAGTGGCTCGCTGCGCAGGCTGCCGCAAGCACGAAGTCTCGCGCCGGCATCCAGGCTCAAGCCGCGCAGACGTCGCCGCCGGTTCCGGTTCCCTTGACCGGCGAAGTGGTCGACGAGGCGGTGATCTACGACAGCACCATTCCCGCGGCGATGAATCAGCCGGGGGCGACACGATGAGGCGCATGATGGCCCTCGCCGAACTGTTGCCCGATGCGGACGTGCCACGCGAGATTGTGGTGCGTGGATTGGTGCAGGACAGCCGTGCGGTCGAACCGGGCGACGTCTTCGTCGCCATCGCCGGTTTTGGTGCGCATGGCCTCAACTTCGCCGAACAGGCAAAAGAGAACGGCGCCAGCGCGATCCTGTTCGAGCCGCCGGTGCCGGCGGGTTTGTCGGTACCGAAGGACGCGATCGCCGTTACCGGGTTGCGCGCTCGCATGGGCGCGTTGGCAGACCGTTTCCACGCGTATCCCTCGCGCGACATGAAGACGGTCGGCGTTACCGGGACCAACGGCAAGACTTCAACGGTTCAGTTGCTGGCGCAGGCGTGGCACATCCGGGGCACGCGCTGCGGCAGTATCGGCACGCTGGGTGCAGGCATGTATGGCGAAGTGACGCCCACCGGCTTCACCACACCGTTGGTGTTGCAGCTGCATGCGCTGCTCGCGCAAATGCGCGACGCGGGCGCCAAGGCGGTTGCGATGGAAGTCAGTTCGCACGCGTTGGATCAGGGACGTGTGGACGGCGTGCATTTCGATGTGGGCGTCTTCACCAACCTTACCCGCGATCATTTGGACTACCACGGCGACATGGTCCGCTATGGTGCAGCCAAGGCGCAGTTGTTCCATTGGCCCGAACTGAAAGCGGCAGTAATCAATCTGGACGACGCCTACGGCCGTGAACTGTTCGGCCTGTTGCCGCCTACGCTGCAGCGGGTGGGCCTGAGCTCGCGCGGTCAAGCCGATGCCAACGTGCGCGCGGAAAATCTGCGCCTGGATTCGGCGGGTATCGGGTTCGATTTGGCGGTGGGCGAAGAATCCCATCCCGTGCAATCGCGCCTGCTGGGCCGTTTCAATGTCGACAATCTGCTCGCGGTCGCCGGCAGTCTGTACGCATTGGGCGAAGCGCCGGTGGAAATCGCGCGAACGCTGTCGCGCCTGTTGCCGATACATGGCCGAATGAACCGCTTGGGCGGCGACGCCGGCCAAGGCGGGAAGGACCGGCCGCTGGTGGTCATCGACTACGCGCACACGCCGGACGCTTTGGAACAGGCGCTGTCCAGCTTGCGCGACCACGTGCACGGCCAATTGATCTGCGTGTTCGGTTGCGGCGGCGAACGCGATACCGGCAAGCGGCCGCAGATGGCCGCCAGTGCCGAGCGCCTGGCCGATGTGGTGATAGTTACCGACGACAACCCGCGCGGCGAAGACGGCGACCGCATCGTCGCCGACATCATGGCCGGCTTCTCACAACCACAGGACGTCACCGTGTTGCGCGACCGGGGCCGAGCCATCGCTTACGCCATTGCCCAGGCCGGCGCCAACGACATCGTGTTGATCGCGGGCAAGGGACATGAGCCGTATCAGGAAATCAATGGCGTGAAGCATCCGTTCGACGACACCGCTACGGCCAGGGCGGCCCTGGAGGCGGCGCAATGAAGCGTATTCCTCTCTCTTTGTTGGCGCACTGGGCGGGCGGCGAGTTGATTGGCGACGATGTCGTCATCGGCGCGATCGCTCATGACACCCGTGCGTTGGAGCCGGGCAGCCTGTACGTGGCAATTCGCGGCGAACGCTTCGACGGTCATGATTTCGCCTACGACGCTGCCATGCGCGGTGCTGCCGCGTTGCTGACGGAGCGCACGGTCAAGGTCGATCTGCCGCAGATCGTCGTCCCCGACAGCCAGTTGGCATTGGCGCGCATCGCCGCGGGCATCCAGCGCGAACACAGCGAGAAGGTCGTCGCCATCACCGGCAGCAACGGCAAGACCAGCGTCAAAACGCTCGTCGCGGCGATCCTGCAGCGTGCTGGCGTCGCCTATGCCAACCCTGGCAATCGCAACAACGAAATCGGTCTGCCGCTGGCAGTGATCGATGCGCCTGAGGATGCCGATTTCGCGGTCTACGAAATGGGCGCGGGCAAGCCTGGCGACATCGCTTACCTGACCGACATCGTCACGCCGGATGTCGCGTTGGTGAACAACATCGCGGCGGCTCATCTGGAGCGCATGGGTTCGCTGCGGGGCGTCGCCGAAACCAAAGGCGCGATCTACGAAGCGCTGGCGCACGACGGCGTGGCAGTCATCAATGCCGATGACGCATTTGCCGAATACTTCGCGCAGCTCGCATCCGGTCGCCGGATCATCCGCTTCGGCCTGGAAGCCTCCGGAGACGTTACCGCGCGCGATGTGCGCGTCGGCGAAGAAGGTTCGCGATTCATGTTGGTGGCGGCGCAAGGCGAGGTTGCCATCGATCTGCACCTGCCCGGTCGTCATAACGTGATGAATGCGTTGGCTGCTGCCGCGTTGGCGCTGGGCTGCGGCGTCTCGCTGCCCACCATCGCCGAAGGCCTGGCCGCCGCCAAGCCGGTCGCAGGCCGCCATATCACTCATCGCCTGGGCAATGGCGCCGTGCTGATCGACGACAGCTACAACGCCAACCCCGGTTCTCTGGATGCTGCGATCGATACCCTGGCCGCGGCCACTGCATCGGCGAAAGGCCAGGCTTGGCTGGTGTTGGGCGACATGCGCGAACTTGGCGAAGACGCCATGGCACTACATGCCGACGCCGGACGCCGCGCCAAAGGCGCCGGTATCCGTCGTTTGTACACATTGGGACCGTTGAGCCAAGCCGCCACGCTGGCGTTCGGCGAAGGCGCGAGTTCCTTCGACACACATAAAGCATTGGCTGACGCGTTGCGCGCCGATTTGGACGCGGCCACCGCCGATGCAGCTCCCGGATCAGTTCGCGTACTGGTCAAGGGTTCGCGCGGCAGCGCCATGGATCGCATCGTTGCCGCACTGTTGTCCCAAGGGGAGGGCAAGACACATGCTGCTTGAACTGGCGCGCTGGCTGCAAAGCCTGGAAAACTTTTTCGGCCTGTTCGGCTATCTGACCTTCCGCGGCATTCTCGCGGCGCTGACCGCGTTGTTCCTGTCGTTGTTGGTGGGCCCGGCGGTGATCCGCCGACTGGCGCAGTTCAAGGGTGGTCAGCCGATCCGTCAGGACGGTCCGCAGACGCACTTCACCAAAGCCGGCACGCCGACGATGGGCGGTGCGCTGATCCTGATGACGGTGCTGTTCTCGGTACTGCTGTGGGGCGATTTGCGCAACCGTTACGTGTGGCTGGTGCTGGCAGTGATGCTCGCTTTCGGTGCGATCGGTTGGTACGACGATTGGATCAAGATCGTCCGGCGCGATCCCAACGGCCTGAAGTCGCGTTGGAAGTACCTGCTGCAATCGGTGTTCGGTTTAGCCGCGGGCCTGTTCCTGTTCTACACCGCCGATGTGCCGGCGGCGACCACCTTCTACATTCCGTTCTTCAAAGCCATCGCGTTGCCGTTGGTCGGCATCACCTTCGTCGCCATCGCGTACTTCTGGATCGTCGGCTTCTCCAATGCGGTCAACTTGACCGACGGCCTGGATGGCTTGGCGATCATGCCGACGGTGCTGGTGGCTTGTGCGCTGGGCGTGTTCGCCTACGCCTCGGGCAATGCGGTGTTCTCCAACTACCTGCAGATTCCGCAGATACCGGGTGCGGGCGAGCTGGTGATCATCTGCGCGGCGATTGCCGGTGCGGGGCTGGGGTTCCTGTGGTTCAACACCTATCCGGCCATGGTGTTCATGGGCGATATCGGTGCGCTGGCGTTGGGTGCGGTACTGGGCACCATCGCGGTGATCGTGCGCCAGGAACTGGTGCTGGTGGTCATGGGCGGTGTGTTCGTGATCGAAACGCTGTCGGTGATGATCCAGGTGGCGTCGTTCAAGCTCACCGGTAAGCGCGTGTTCCGGATGGCACCCATCCACCATCACTTCGAACTCAAGGGTTGGCCGGAGCCGCGCGTGATCGTGCGCTTCTGGATCATTTCCGTCGTGCTGGTCCTGGTGGGATTGGCGACGTTGAAGGTGCGCTGATGAACGATACGCTGCGCCAAGCGACTCGGTTGGAGGCCATCGGTGGCCGCTACGACCCGTGGCTGCTCGGCGCCGCAGCGGCGCTGGCTTCGCTGGGCGTGGTAATGGTCGCTTCCAGTTCGGTCGAATTGACCTCATCGCCGTTTTACTACCTCACCCGCCACCTCCTGTTCCTCGCCGCCGGTCTGGGGCTGGCGTGGTGGGCGATGCGCACCGAACTGAAGACCATCGAGCACTACAACCACCTGCTGTTGCTGGGCTGCTTCGTGCTGTTGCTGCTGGTGTTCGTGCCGGTTTTGGGAGTGAGCGTGAAGGGCGCGCACCGTTGGATAAACCTGGGTGTTTCCAATTTCCAGGTGGTCGAGGTGGTGAAGGTGTTCTTCATTGTCTGGCTGGCCAGTTATCTGGTGCGCTTCCGCGATGAGGTCAATGCCACGTGGCCGGCGATGCTGAAGCCGCTGGGCGTCGCGGTCGGCCTGGTGGCGTTGCTGCTGATGCAGCCCGATTTCGGCTCGTCCTCGCTGCTGCTGGCGATCACCGCCGGCATGCTGATCCTGGGTGGCGTGAACATGCCGCGGATGTTCGGACCGGTGCTGGTCGGACTTCCGGTGCTGGCGGTGATCGCCATCGCCGAGCCATACCGCATGCGCCGGTTGACCTCGTTCTCCGATCCCTGGGCCGATCCGTTCGGCAGCGGCTACCAGCTGACCAATGCGTTGATGGCGATCGGTCGCGGTGAGTGGTTCGGCGTCGGTCTCGGCGGTTCGATCCAGAAACTGAACTACCTGCCGGAAGCGCATACGGACTTCATTCTTGCGGTGATAGGCGAGGAATTGGGCTTCGCAGGAATGTGCCTGATCGTCGGTCTGTACACGCTGCTGGTCGGTCGTGCTTTTTGGATAGGTTTGCGCTGTGTGGAGATGCGCCGCCATTTCGCCGGCTATTGCGCCTTCGGCATTGCGTTGTGGATCGGCATGCAGAGCTTCGTGTCGGTGGGCGTGAATCTGGGCGTGCTGCCGACCAAGGGCCTGACCCTGCCCCTGGTTTCTTATGGCGGTTCCAGTGTGCTGATGACCTGCGTGGCGATGGGTCTGCTGTTGCGGGTGTCCTATGAATTGGAGCGCGCGCAGCGCCAAGTGGCGTTGCGTGGTGAGGCGATGCAAGCCACTACCGAACCGCACGCGGAAAGTGAAGTCGCCAAGCCTTCGCCGAACATCGCGACGCCTGCGCCGATGTCCGCGCCGAACCCGGTGCGGGGCACCAGCCGGCTGCGTCCACGCGTCGAACCGACCTTCGAGAGGATCGCATGAACGCTTATGCGCATCCCTCGGCAGCGGCGGGGCAGCCCACCATGGCGGCTCAAGGAGCGCCTGTGATGATCCTGGCCGGTGGCACCGGCGGGCATATCTTTCCTGCGTTGGCGGTGGCCAAAGTGTTGCGTGCACGCAGCGTGCCGGTGGTTTGGCTCGGTGCCGATGGCGCAATGGAAACGCGATTGGTGCCGCAGCACGGCATCGAGCTGGACACCATCGCCATCTCGGGTTTGCGTGGCAAAGGCAAGTTGGCTTTGCTGGGTGCGCCGATACGCGTCCTGCGCGCGATTCGCGCGGCGGGATTCGTGCTGCGCCGGCGTGCGCCGCGCGCGGTGGTCAGCTTCGGTGGGTTCGCTGCCGGACCTGGCGGTATCGCGGCGCGACTGATGCGGACTCCCTTGTTGGTGCATGAGCAAAACCGCGCGCCGGGTTTCACCAACCGTGTGTTGGCGCGATATGCGCGCCGCCTGATGACGGGCTTCCCAGGAAGCTTCGCGCAGCGCGAAGAATACGTAGGCAACCCGGTACGCGACGAAATCGCTGCGTTGCCCTCGCCAACGCAACGGCTACCTAATCGCACGGGTCCGCTGCGCCTGCTGGTGTTGGGCGGCAGCCAGGGCGCCCGCGCGTTGAATCTGGCGGTTCCCAAGGCTATTGCGGCGTTGGATGGAGTCGCTATCGAAGTGCGTCATCAGTGCGGCGAAAAGCTGCATGACGAAGCCGTGCGCGCATACGCGGACTTGGGTGTGACCGCCAGCGTGGAAACCTTCATCGCCGACATGGCCAAAGCCTACGACTGGGCCGATCTGGTCATTTGTCGCGCGGGCGCCTCGACCTTGGCTGAGTTATGCGCCGTAGGTATAGGCAGCGTCCTGGTGCCATTCCCGCAAGCGGTGGACGATCACCAGACCCGCAACGCCGAATTCCTGGTTGAACGTGGCGCCGCAGTGCTGCTGAAGCAGGACGAATCCTTGTCCACGGCATTCGCCAACGTATTGCATGAACTCACTGCCAACCCCGGCAAGCGCCTGGCGATGGCCGAGGCGGCGCGCGGATTGGCCAAGACCGATGCAGCCGAACGCATCGCCGACATTATTTTGGAAGAAGCACTATGAAGCTGGGAATCGAGAATAGGGAATCGGGAATGGGAAAGCGGCAATACGTCGCTATCGCCCAGTGCGTGTGTGCTTCGGTTTTGCCCATTCCCGGTTCCCGGCTCCCGGTTCCCGGCACTTCCGGAGAAAGCGCATGATGGCCGCCGCACGCGAGCGCCGCCTGCAGCACACCGGCAACTTGGCGCGCGAATTTCGCCGCGTCCATTTCGTGGGCATCGGCGGTTCCGGCATGAGCGGAATCGCCGAAGTGCTATGCACGCTGGGCTATGAAGTATCCGGTTCCGACAACGCCGACAATGCTGCGACGCGCCGGCTGTCGGGATTGGGTGCGCGCGTGATGCGCGGGCACAACGCCTCCAACGTACTGGGTACCGATTGCGTCGTCGTTTCCAGTGCCATCAAGCACGACAATCCGGAACTGATGGAAGCCCGCTCGCAGCGCATTCCCATCGTGCCGCGCGCGGCCATGCTGGCCGAGTTGATGCGTTTCCGCCGCGGCATTGCGATCGCGGGCACGCATGGCAAGACCACCACCACCAGCCTGACCGCGGCCGTGCTGAGCGAAGGCGGCATGGACCCGACGTTCGTCATCGGCGGCCAGCTGTTGGCGGCTGGCGCCAATGCCAAACTCGGCGACGGACAGTGGCTGGTGGCGGAAGCCGATGAGAGCGATGGCAGCTTCCTGCGGTTGAACCCGCTGATTTCCGTCGTCACCAATATCGACGCCGATCATCTGGAAAACTACGGCAACGATTTCGAACGCGTCAAAGCGGCGTTCGCCGAATTCCTGCAGCGGCTGCCGTTCTATGGATTGGCGGTGCTTTGCATCGATGATCCGGAAGTCGCCGCGCTGGCCGAAGACACGCCGCGCCATGTGATGACGTATGGCTTCGCCGAGAACGCCGACGTGCGCGCAGAAGACGTAGTGCAGGAAGGCGGTTGCATGCGCTTCACCTTGCGCTTGCCCGAAGATGTGAGCGTGCCGGTGACGCTGGCGCTGCCGGGCCGTCACAACGTGCAGAATGCCTTGGCTGCCTCGGCTGTGGCCTGGCAGCTGGGTGTGGCACCGGAGAATATCGCCGCTGCGCTGGAGAAATTCGCCGGCATCGGCCGCCGCTTCAACGATCTGGGCGAAGTCGCCACGCCTAACGGTGCGAAGGTGCGGTTGGTCGACGACTACGGCCATCACCCGAAGGAACTCGCCGCGGTGTTCGCTGCCGCGCGTGGCGGTTGGCCGGACAAGCGATTGGTGGTCGCATTCCAGCCGCACCGCTACAGCCGCACACGCGATCAGTTCGATGCTTTTGCCGCGGTGCTTTCCGAAGTCGACGTGCTGGTGCTCAGCGAGGTTTATCCCGCAGGTGAGGCGCCGATCGCCGGCGCGGATGCGAAATCCCTGGCACGCGCCATTCGCGCGCGTGGCCGTAACGAGCCCGTGGTGGTCAGTCAGGTAGCGGACCTGGTCGACGTGTTGCCCGACATACTTCAGGACGGCGACTTGCTGCTGATGATGGGTGCCGGCGACATCGGCCATACCGCACAGCAGATTGCTTCGCTGGGCTTCGGAGGACAGGTCGAATGAGCGGCTACTCCTTTCCGCCGTTGCGCGTGACCGAGCCGGATGCCTTCGGACGAGTCGCCGTATTGCTGGGCGGTACTTCCAGCGAAGCCGAGGTTTCGCGCGACTCCGGGCGCAACGTGTTGGAGGCATTGCGCGCACGCGGTATCGATGCAACCGCGGTGGATGGGATTCCCGCGCTGGCCGAAGCGCTGGTGCAGCGTCGTTTCGACCGTGTGTTCAACATCCTGCACGGCCATAAAGGCGGTGGCGAAGACGGTGTCGTGCAAGGATTGTTGGAAGCTTTCGGCACGCCATACACGGGTTCGGGTGTGTTGGGCTCGGCGCTCAGCATGGACAAGGTGCGTACCAAGCAGGTGTGGCTTTCGCTGGGTTTGCCGACGCCGCGCTATATCCGTTTGCTGAGTGGTGGCGCTGGTGACGGCGGACAGGCCGTGCATGCCGCCGCCAAGCAGCTCGGCTTGCCGGTCATCGTCAAGCCGGCCAATGAAGGTTCCAGCGTCGGCATAACGCGCGTCTTCCAAGAAGCGGATCTCGATACCGCTGTCGAACTGGCCGCGCGCTATGACGGCGAGCTCTTGATGGAGCAGCTGATCGAAGGCGATGAGCTGACCGTCGCGGTACTGGGCGATGTCGCGCTGCCGTCGATCCGCATCGTGCCAAAGGGGCAGTGGTACGACTATCACGCTAAGTATGTGGCGGACGATACGCAGTACTTGTGCCCAGGCCTGGAGGGCGAAGCGGAAGCCGAGATCGGCCGCATTGCGCTGGCGGCGTTCAAAGCCGCCGGTTGCAAAGGCTGGGGCCGCGTGGACGTCATGCGCGATCGCAACGGCAAGTTCTACCTGCTGGAAGTCAACACCGCACCTGGTATGACCAGTCATTCGCTGGTGCCCAAGGCAGCAGGCAAGGCGGGCGTTGGTTTCGAAGAACTGTGCTGGCGGATTCTGGAAACGACATTGCCGGAGGCGGGATGAAGCCGGGAGCCGGGAATAGGGAGGCGGGAATCGGCGCAGTCCGTGGCTGCGGCGCGGATGCGCGCGCGTTTTCGCCCAGCTTTCCTCTGCACGGCAATCGCAGACGCGAGGACTCGCGCGCGCCGTACGCCGCTTTTTCAATTCCCGGTTCCCGGTTCCCGGTTCCCGCCTCCGCAGGAGGCACCCAATGAACGCCGCGCTTCGCATCGTCGCTTGGCTGCTGGCGCTCGCACTTGTCGCGCTGCCGGTGGTTGCCGTGATGAATGGCTGGATCGGCGCCGAGCGCTGGCCGCTGGCCAAGCTGCGCGTGCATGGCGAATTTCAGCGCGTCGATCCGGCGCAATTGCGCGCCGTCGTGCTGCCGTACGCCAAGCGTGGTTTTTTTGCGGTGCGCCTGAAGGATGCGCAAGACGCCGTCGAGAAGCTGGCGTGGGTGGACAGTGCCGAAGTGCGGAAGCGCTGGCCGGATGTGATGGAAATCCGCGTAGTGGAACACAGGCCGTTCGCGCGCTGGGGCGAGGGCCGTTTGTTGTCCGAACAAGGCCGCCTGTTCCCGACACCCAAAGCGCTGGCGGAACTGAAACTGCCACAGCTTGGTGGGCCGGATTCGCAGGTGCAGGAGGTAGTCGCGCTGTACAACGAGTCGCGGCAGCTGTTCGCGCCGCTGGGTCTGGAAGTGGAGCGTCTGGCCATGGATCGGCGTGGCAACTGGTCGCTGACCTTGGGCAACGGAACGGAAGTGGTGATCGGCCGTGCCGACGCACGCCCGCGCCTTGCCCGGTTCGCGCGAATGCTGCCTCAACTTCTCGCCATGCAGCCACAACCACTGCTGCGCGCGGACCTGAGATACACGAATGGATTTGCGTTGAGCTGGGACGAAAAGCCGGGAGTCGGGAGTCGGGAGTCGGGAATAGGCGGATCCAGTGCGCCGGCCCCCGTTCCGATTGCTCTGAGTCCGCAGTGCCGCCGCTGTCCTATTCCCTATTCCCCATTCTCTATTCCCGGATTCGCAACATGAATCGCAAAGGCGACAAATCGCTGATCGTCGGACTCGACATCGGCACCTCGAAGGTGACTGCGCTGGTGGGCGAGTACTCGCCAGGCAATCCTATCGAGGTGATCGGTATCGGCTCGCACGAATCGCGCGGACTCAAGCGCGGCGTGGTGGTCGATATCGAATCCACCGTGCAATCGATCCAGCGCGCGGTGGAGGAAGCGGAGTTGATGGCCGGCTGCGAAATCCGTTCGGTCTACGCGTCGATCTCCGGTAATCACGTGCAATGCAAGAACTCGCCCGGCATCGTGCCGATCCGCGATGGCGAAGTGACCTGGGGCGATCTGGACCGAGTGCTGGAAGCCGCAAAGGCGGTCGCGATCCCGGCCGATCAGAAAATCCTGCATGCGATTCCGCGTGAGTACGTGCTAGACGACTCGCAAGAAGGCATTCGCAATCCCGTCGGCATGACCGGCGTGCGCCTGGAAGTGCACGCGCACTTGGTGGTGTGCGCACAATCGGCCGCCGCCAATATCAGCAAGTGCGTACAGCGCTGCGGTTTGCAGATCGATGACCTGATCCTGTCGTCGCTGGCTTCCAGTGTGGCGGTGCTGACCAGCGACGAACGCGAGCTGGGTGTGGTGCTGGTGGATATGGGTGCCGGCACCACCGACTTGGCGGTATTCGTGCAAGGCGCCATCTGTCACACGGCTTCGCTGCCGATCGCGGGCGATCACGTCACCAACGACATCGCGCACATGCTGCGCACGCCGACGCCGGAAGCCGAGCAGATCAAAGTTCGCTACGCCTGCGCGCTGGCGCAACTGGCGACCGCCGAAGAAAGCATCCAGGTGCCCAGCGTCGGCGATCGTCCGCCGCGGCGCATGCCGCGTCATTCGCTGGCGCAGGCAGTGCAAGGCCGATACGAGGAAATCTTCGAGATGGTGCAGGCGGAACTGCGCCGCTCCGGCTTCGAGGAACTGGTGCGCGCCGGCATGGTGCTGACGGGCGGCGCCTCGAAGATGGAAGGCGTGGTCGAACTGGCCGAGGAAATGGTGCAGATGCCGGTGCGCGTCGGGATTCCGCAGCACGTGCATGGCTTGGGCGAGGTGGTAGGCAATCCCGTGCACGCCACCGGCGTGGGCCTGCTGCTGATGGGCAGCCAGATAGAACACCCCCGCCGCCCGTCATTGCCCACCGGCAAGGCGGGCAGCTGGCTGAAGAAGTTGCAGAACTGGTATCGCGGTGAATTTTGATGGAACCGGTGAGCAGTCATGTAGTGAGCGGTGAGCGGGCAAAGCAATATCCCGGATGTCGAGCTTTTCCCGCTCACCGCTCGCCACTGGCCGCTCACTCTGCAAGGCGAAGGCGAAGACGAAGACGAAGCGAATGCAACATGATTCAAACAGCAACACATAACTAAATAAAAGAGGACTACGGACATGGCACATTTCGAACTGGTTGAAAAAATGGCTCCGAATGCGGTGATCAAGGTGATCGGTGTGGGCGGCGGCGGCGGCAACGCGGTTGCGCACATGGTCAGCAGTAGCGTGGAAGGCGTGGAATTCGTCACCGCCAACACCGATTCGCAAGCCATCAAGAACTGCGGCGCCAAGCTGCAGTTGCAGTTGGGCGGCAACGTCACCAAGGGCTTGGGTGCGGGCGCGAATCCGGAAGTTGGCCGTCAGGCAGCGTTGGAAGATCGCGAGCGCATCATCGAAGCGCTGGACGGCGCCGACATGGTGTTCATCACCGCTGGCATGGGTGGCGGCACCGGTACCGGCGCGGCGCCGGTCGTCGCGCAGCTGGCCAAGGAAATGGGAATCCTGACGGTGGCGGTAGTCACCAAGCCGTTCCCGTTCGAAGGGCGCCGCCGCATGCAGGTCGCGCTGAAAGGTATCGAGGAGCTCTCGCAGCACTGCGACTCGCTGATTACCATTCCCAATGAAAAACTGATCACCGTGCTAGGCCGCAACGCCACGATGATCCAGGCCTTCCGCGCCGCCAACGATGTGCTGTTGGGCGCCGTGCAGGGCATCGCCGATCTGATTGTGCGTCCGGGCCTGATCAACGTCGACTTTGCCGACGTACGCACTGTCATGTCGGAAATGGGCCTGGCGATGATGGGCACCGGCAGCGCGCGTGGCGATGACCGCGCCCAGGCCGCCGCCGAAAGCGCCATCCAGAATCCGTTGCTGGATGACGTCAATCTGTCCGGCGCCAATGGCATCCTGGTCAACATCACCGCCGGTCCCGACTTCACCATGGCCGAGTTCGACGAAGTGGGCCGCACCATCGAAGGCTTCGCTTCCGAAGACGCCACCGTGGTGCTGGGCACCGTGCTCGATCCCGACATGCAGGACGAAGTGCGGGTCACCGTGGTCGCGACCGGCCTCAATCGTGCGACCGTACGGCAGCCTGTCCGCGGCGACTTGTCCGGCGGCAGCCATCGTGAACCGATGCGCGCACCGATCAAGCTGGTCCGCGACGCTACCACCGGCATGCCGATGTACGACGCCGTGGCCCATGCCGACCCGGTGGCCGATGCCGTCGGTTCACTGGGCCTGCGCCGGGGTTCGGCAGTTCCGGCATCGTCGCCGGCGTCCGCACCCGTGGCGGCCGACCTGCCCAGCGACTACCTGGATATCCCGGCGTTCCTGCGCCGCCAGGCAGACTGAGTAAACAGCGCCCACTCCTCCCCCGTTTACGGGGGAGGGCAGGGTGGGGCGGACGGCGCTGATGCACTTCGACGACATTGCGATGAGTCGAGTGTTGGGCTCCGGCAGCCCCCATCCCAACCTTCCCCCGTGAACGGGGGAAGGGGCTTCACCTTCGCCATGTCCTTTCGCTGCCGGACTGTCCGGTCCGGCAGCATTTTCAAGGGCTTACAGGCAAACCGATCAGACTGCCAAACGATTGTTTCGGCATTGGGACAGAGCGGTTCTTCCGTTAAGATTCAGCTAATTGCGTGCTATTCTCGCTGCTTGCACTCAGCATCCTCCGCGCCTTTTTCCCCATGGCTCAGCAACGCACCCTCAAGAATGTGATCCGCGCCACCGGCGTGGGCCTGCATAGCGGCGAAAAGGTCTACATGACGCTGCGGCCGGCTGCCCCGGATACCGGCATCGTGTTCCGTCGTGTGGATCTGAATCCGGTCGTGGAAATTCCGGCCAACGCCGAGCTGGTGACCGAGACGACTTTGTGCACCGGCCTGACCTGCGAAGGTGCCAAGGTGCAAACCGTCGAACACCTGATGTCGGCCATGGCCGGCTTGGGTATCGACAATGCCTATGTGGAACTGTCCTCGGCCGAACTGCCGATCATGGATGGCTCCGCGGGTCCGTTCGTATTCCTGCTGCAATCGGCGGGCGTGGCGGAACAGGATGCGCCCAAGCGTTTCATCCGCATCAAGCGCACCGTGGAAGTCACCGACGGCGACAAAGTGGCGCGTTTCGAGCCTTATAACGGGTTCCGCGTCGGCTTCACCGTCAAGTTCGATCACCCGATGATCCCGGCTTCGCAGTCGCGGGCGGAAGTGGAATTCTCCACCGGCGCCTACATCAAGGAAGTGGCGCGCGCGCGCACCTTCGGTTTCATGCGCGATCTGGAATACATGCGCGAACGAAATCTGGGCTTGGGCGGTTCGATGGACAACGCCATCGTGTTGGACGAGTTCCGCGTGCTCAACGACGACGGCTTGCGCTACGCCGACGAATTCGTCCGCCACAAAATCCTGGATGCCATCGGCGATCTCTATCTCGCCGGCCGTCCGATCCTCGGCGCCTACGAAGGCTACAAGTCCGGCCACGCGCTCAACAACAAGCTGGTGCGAGCGCTGCTGGCCGACACCACGGCTTGGGAAGAAGTGGTTTTCGGAGCCGCGCATGGTCCCGGCCCAGTGAGCTACGGCAATCCGGTCCTAGTCAGTTGAACTAGTAGCTGGTCGAGTGGGCCAGTCGAGCCCGCTGCCGCAGACCGCCGTTTTCATGTCCGTTTCTGCCACCGGTGTCTGTGAAGTGGCCATTACGGGGGCGGCATTCCGGTTACACCTTTCCAGAAACGTGATACAGGTCACGATATAACCTGTACTTTAACAATCGATTAACTTTTGGCTAACCACCCGGCCGGAATCGGCCGGTACTATGCCTGCACCTGTGTGTCGGGTTTTTAGCGTTTCCCCCCGCGCCGGTCTTGAGGAGCGTTACCTGACTCTGCGGAGCCGGAGTCTTCCAAGGACGCAAGGACGGCTTTCAGCGCCAGGCGCGAAGCCTCCGAAACAGGTTTGGCCGTACGTTGCACCGTGTTGGAAGGGTGGAGCGGTGCAGTCGTTGTCTTGGCGATGACCTCGGTGATCGCCAGTCCGATGGATTGGGCCACGTTGATCAGTTCCGGTGCGGCGAGGCGCAATTTGGCCCGCCATACCGGGGAATCGACGATAAAAACGAGCCGCTTGCCCGCCACGTTCGCCAGTCGGCAATGCGGGGCCAGGGTTGGCGGGAGGCAGGGGCGAAGTTGCTGTTCCAGCGCGTCGAGCCAGAGGGCACGGCGCACCGGGTCGGTGGCGGCATCGGACATGGCAGCCTGCAAGGCGGGCTGTGCGATGCCGGAGCGGCGCGGTTTGGACTTCGAATCAGACATCGGTATTTATGACCTTTCAGACCATCGTAAACAATTCACGTACCAGGTTGGCCCATACGCTAACCAATGCCCACCACCGGACCCGCTATTTTTTCCACTCGCGTCCCTTCATCAGCGCAGGTTTTCTTCTCGCTACCGGCCTCGTGGTCGGCATGGCGGGTCGCAGCGCGATGGGAATGGCGCAGGTGTCGTTGCTGCAGGCCAGCGTGGACCAGCAGCAAACGGAACTGGACCAGGTGCGCCGCGGCGCTCAACAGGAAATCAACGCCATGGCCGCACGGCTGGGCGAGCTGCAAGCGCAGGCTAACCGGCTGAACGCCTTGGGCGAGCGCCTGACCCGCGTCGGCCAGTTGCAGGACGGCGAATTCGATTTCAACGAACCAGTAGGTATCGGTGGTAGCGAAGCTGCATACGACATGCAGCCGGCCGAACTGAAGGACGGCGTGGATCAGTTGGAGCGCCAGTTCGCCGCTTCCGGCCAGCAACTGTCCGTGCTGGAGGCGCTGCTGTTCAATCGCGAGCTGGACAAGAACGCCACGCCGTCGCGCATGCCGATCGCCAACAGCTACATCACCTCGGGTTTCGGCGGCCGCGCCGATCCGTTCGGTGGCGGCGGTCAATATCACAAGGGCATCGACTTCAAGGCCAACGTTGGCGACCCGGTTCTGGCGGTTGCCGATGGCGTGGTCAGCTTCGCTGGCGTGAAAGGCGGATACGGCAATGTGGTGGATGTGGACCACGGCAATGGCTACATCACCCGCTACGCCCACAATTCGCGGCTGATGGTGAAGGCCGGCGATCTGATCCGTGTCGGCGCTCAAGTCGCCAAGGCGGGCTCCACCGGCCGTTCCACCGGCGCGCACGTGCACTTCGAGGTCTGGGAAAACGGTCGCGTGGTCAATCCGCGCAAGTTCCTGGGCGATGGCCCGACCCCGGTAGGCAAGGTCAAGCGGGGTTGAGATCTCTTCTTCCCGCCTAGCTCGCGGGGAGGGGCGCAACAAGCTTGATTCCCCGGGCGCCGCCCCAAGCTACAATATGACGTTGCCAACAGGGCGCATTGCGCCCTGTTTCGTTTTGGGCGCTGTGGTTCTGCCGCGGTTCGCCCTGGGCGCTCCTTTCCCATTCGGTTCCCTACATGATCAACAACTTGCTTACCCGTGTCTTTGGCAGCCGCAACGAACGCCTGCTGAAACAGCTCCAGCGCAGTGTCGGCAAAATCAATGCGCTGGAATCGGAGATGGAAAACCTCTCCGACGACGCGCTCAAGGCCAAGACTCCCGAGTTCCAGCAACGCATCCGTGACGGCGAAGCACTGGACAAGATTCTGCCGGAAGCCTTTGCGGTATGCCGTGAAGCCTCGCGCCGCGTGCTGGGTATGCGCCATTACGATGTGCAGCTGATCGGCGGCATGGTGCTGCACTTGGGCAAGATCGCCGAGATGCGCACCGGCGAAGGCAAGACGCTGGTCGGCACGTTGCCGGTCTATCTGAACGCGCTGGAAGGCAAGGGCGTGCACGTGGTGACCGTGAACGACTACCTGGCGCGCCGCGACGCTGCATGGATGGGCAAGTTGTACAGCTGGTTGGGGCTCACCGTGGGCGTCGTCTACCCGGGCATGCTGCATAGCGACAAGCACGCCGCGTACGCCGCCGACATCACCTACGGCACCAACAACGAATTCGGCTTCGACTATCTGCGCGACAACATGGCCATGGCCAAGCAGGACCGCTATCAGCGCGGCTTGCACTACGCCATCGTCGACGAAGTCGACTCCATTCTGATCGACGAGGCCCGCACCCCGCTGATCATCTCCGGCCCGGCCGACGAATCGCCGGAGCTGTACATCCGCGTCAACCGCATCGTGCCCTCGCTGATCAAGCAGGAAAGCGAGGAGGGCGAAGGCGACTACTGGGTCGACGAGAAGGGCAAGCAGGTGCATCTGTCCGAAACGGGCATGGAGCACGCCGAGGAACTGCTGCGCCAGGCCGGTATCCTGAAGGACGAAGAAGACAGTCTTTACGGCGCCAACAACCTGTCGGTCGTCCATCACCTCAACGCCGCCCTGCGCGCGCACGCTATCTATCAGCGCGATGTGGACTACATCGTGCGCGATGGCGAAGTGGTGATCGTCGATGAATTCACCGGCCGTACGCTGCCCGGCCGCCGCTGGTCCGACGGTCTGCATCAGGCCGTGGAAGCGAAGGAAGGCGTTCCGGTTCAGCGCGAGAACCAGACGCTGGCCAGCATCACCTTCCAGAATCTGTTCCGCATGTACAAGAAGCTGTCCGGCATGACCGGTACAGCCGATACCGAAGCCTACGAATTCCAGAGCATCTATGGGCTGGAAGTCGTGGTCATTCCGACCCATCGCCCGACCGTGCGCCGCGACTCTTCGGACCAGGTGTTCCTCAACCGCACAGGCAAGTTCAATGCAGTGCTGGCCGACATCCAGGATTGCTACGCCCGCGGCCAACCGGTGCTGGTAGGCACCACGTCCATCGAGACGTCGGAGCTGCTGTCCGAACACCTGCGCAAGGCCGGCGTGCCGCACGAGGTGCTCAACGCCAAGCAGCACGAGCGCGAAGCGCAGATCGTGGCCCAGGCCGGCCGTCCCAAAGCGGTCACCATCGCCACGAATATGGCGGGCCGCGGTACCGACATCGTGCTGGGCGGCTCGCTGGAAGCCGAGCTGGAGCAACTGCCTGAAGACGCCACCGATGCCGATCGCCTGCGCGTGAAGCGCGAATGGCAGAAGCGCCACGACGAAGTGAAGGCTGCCGGCGGCCTGCACATCATCGGCACCGAGCGCCATGAATCCCGCCGTATCGACAACCAGCTGCGCGGCCGCTCCGGCCGCCAGGGCGACCCGGGTTCGTCCCGCTTCTACCTGTCGCTGGAAGACAACCTCATGCGCATCTTCGCATCCGACTGGGTGCAGAAGGCGATGAAGCTGATCGGCATGAAGGAAGACGACGTCATCGAGGACAAGCTGGTCAGCCGCCAGATCGAAAAAGCGCAGCGCAAGGTGGAAGCGCACAATTTCGATATCCGCAAGAACCTGCTGGATTTCGACGACGTGAACAACGACCAGCGCAAGGTCATCTACGCCCAGCGCGACGAATTGCTGGATGCCGAGTCGGTGAAAGAGAACATCGACGGTATTCGTGGCGACGTGGTCGAGGAACTGGTGGGTCGTTTCGTGCCGCCCAATTCGGTGGACGAGCAATGGGACCTGGCCGGCCTGGAAAACGAGTTGCGCGAGGAAGCAGGCCTGGAGCTGCCGGTGACGCGCTGGCCGCAGGAAACCGAGGAACTGGACGCCGAGGCGATCGAGCAGCGCGTGCAGGACGCCATGGCGCAGTACTTCAACGCCAAGGAAGAAGTGATTGGCGCCGAAACCATGCGTGCGCTGGAAAAGCACATCATGCTGACGGTACTGGACAAGAGCTGGAAGGAACATCTGGCGCGCATGGACTACCTGCGCCAGGGCATCCATCTGCGTGGCTATGCGCAGAAGCAACCGAAGCAGGAATACAAGAAGGAAGCCTTCGAACTGTTCTCCAGCATGCTGGAGCAGGTGAAGCGCGAAGTCGTCACCATCCTGGCTCGTGTGCGCATCCGCAGCGAAGAGGAAGTGGCCGCACTGGAAGCGCAGGAACGCGCGCTGGCCGAAGCCAAGGCGCGGCAGCTGCAGTTCCAGCACGAGGATGCCGGCGGATACGGCGCCGACGAGGAAGCCGCGCGCGAACAAGCGATGGCCCAAGCGGCACAGGGCGGTTTCGTGCAGTCCCCGCCGCAAACCGTGCACCGCGATTCGCCCAAGGTGGGACGCAACGATCCCTGCCCCTGCGGCAGCGGAAAGAAGTACAAGCACTGCCACGGCCAATTGGGCTGAACCTGGGTCTCCATTGAAGATGTAGGAGCGGCGTCCCGCCGCGAGCTCTGGCTGTCAGATCGCGATAGACGCGAAGAGCTGGCGGCGGGACGCCGCTCCTACCGTCGAGATGGCGCTCCCTACACGACGGGATCAATGCCGAGTGACGGCATGATCAGGTAATTGCGTTACCCACCTGATTCCCGGCAAGCTTTGGGCATGCTCACTCCTGTCCGCTCAATTCACGTCCTGGCCGCGGTCATCACCGACGCACGCGGCCGTATCTTGTTGGCCCGGCGTACCGAAGGCCGAGACCTGGCCGGGTGCTGGGAATTCCCCGGCGGCAAGCGCGAACCCGGCGAGACGCCGGAAGCTGCACTGGCGCGCGAGCTGCAGGAAGAGCTGGGCATCGAGGTTGAAGTTGGGGAACACGTGATCAGCGTGCCCCAGCAATATCCGGACAAGCGCCTGCGGCTGGACGTGCGCCGGTTGGCCAGTTGGAAAGGCACTCCGCGCGGGCACGAAGGCCAAGCCTTGGCCTGGGTGGCGCCCGACAAGCTACCCCGTTACGCCATGCCGCCGGCAGACCGGCCGGTGGTGGCGGCCCTGCTGCATTCGGACCGCTATCTGGTAACGCCCGAGCCAGGCGAAGACGATGCAGCGTGGCTAGAGGCGCTGCGGCGTGCGTTGAGGGCCGGCATCCGCCGCGTCCAGGTGCGGGCACGCACCGTCCAGGGCGAACGTTGGCCGGCACTCGCCAGCGCAGCCGTGCAGGTCTGTCGCGAGGCCGAGGCGGAAGTGCTGATCAATGGCGACATCGACTTGGCACGGAAGCTAAACACCGGCGTGCAGCTCCGCGCTTCCCAACTGAGAGAGACAACGGCACGGCCACTGGGGGGAGATGTGCCGGTGGCGGCCTCCTGCCACACGGCCGAGGACCTTCGCCTGGCCGAATCGCTGGGCTGCGATTTCGCCGTGCTCGGCAGCCTGCGGTCCACCGCTACCCATCCTGATGCAACATCGCCGCTAGGCTGGGAAGGCTTTGCGAGCCTCCGCGAGAACGTCTCCCTACCCATCTACGCCATCGGCGGCATGAGCCCACAGGACATCGCCGAGGCCCGCCAGCACGGAGCCCAAGGCATCGCCGCTATTCGCGCGCTCTGGCCAGGCTAGCAACACCATAGAGCCACTAGGTAGGAGCGGCGTCCCTCCGCGAGCTTCTCCAACAGATTGCGATAGAAACAAGAGCTCGCGGCGGGACGCCGCTCCTACGGCTAGTGGTTCTTGCGAGCTTCCGCAGCCAGCACGCGGTAACGGGCATCCAGCTCCGCCACGGCCTCCTGCAAGTGCGCGATATCGCCATCGTTGACCACCACGTCATCGGCCAGTGCCAAACGCTGCGCACGGCTGGCTTGGGCGGCGATCATCTTGTCGGCCAATGCCGCATCGATACCATCGCGCTGCATCAGTCGTGCCTTCTGCATGTCAGGCAAAACATCCACCACTACGATCCGATCCAGCCACGGGTAGCCTGCGCGTCCGCCCGCTTCGGTCAGTAGCGGTATCGTCGCGATGGCATACGGACTTGTTGCTTCAGTGCAGATGCTGCGCAAGCGCGCCCGGATGGCGGGGTGCAAGATCGCTTCCAGCGCACGACGTTCCTCGTCGTTATGGAACACCCGCGTCCGCAAAGCGGCACGGTCCAGACCACCATCGGCCTGCAGCACCTGTGCCCCGAAATGTGCCACTACTGCAGCCAGAGCGGGCTGACCTGGTTCGACAATCTCGCGAGCTATCAGGTCGGCGTCGGCTACCGCCACACCTCTGGCGGCAAAGCTTTTTTCCAGCGCACTCTTGCCCGACGCAATGCCGCCAGTCAGTCCAATGAAGTAATCGGCCATAGAACAGGATTAAACCTTGTTCCCCAAGGACAGGGAAGCCGCGATTTGCCGTAGGAGCGCGAAGGTTTTCCCGTCAGATCGCGATAGAAGCCTGCCTGTTCACCATCCGGACGCGCTGCGGCGCGTTCCTGACCGCTCTCGCTGATAGCTATCGCGGCGCGGGTTGCTACCTCAACCCAGCGAACCGCAGATACCCATCAATCAACCAATCGCCCCAGAAAAAGACAATCCAGCCGGCGATGGCCAAATAGGGGCCGAAAGGTATCGGAGTAGCGCGGTCGCGCCCCTTCATTCCCAACCATATGGAGCCGATCACTGCGCCCACCACCGACGACAGCAGGATCGTCGGCAGCACGCCTTTCAAACCAACCCAAGCGCCAATGGCCGCCAGGAGCTTGAAGTCGCCATGACCCATGCCTTCCTTGCCGGTGATCTGCTTGAACAGCCACCACACCACCCACAGCGAGACGTAGCCGGCGATCGCTCCCAGCAACGCGGGCTTGGCGGGCATGTAGAGGTTGTCCAGGCTGGCGATCAGCCCCAGCCACATCAATGGCAAAGTCAGCTGATCAGGTAGCAGCCGCGTGCGCAGATCGATCCCGGACAGAGCTACCAGAAAGCAGCTAAGCAAGGCCGCGCCAAAACCCTGCCAGCCAAAGCCAAATCGCCAGACTGCCGCGACCGCCAGCAAGCCGGTCACCAGTTCCACCAATGGATACTGCGCCGAAATCGGCGCCTTGCAATGACGGCAGCGCCCACGCAGCGCCAGCCAGCTGATCAGTGGGATGTTCTCGAACCACGACAGCGTGTGCTTGCAATGCGGACAGTGCGACCGCTCCACCACAATCCCCGGCGGAGGCGGGTCGTAGATCTCCGGCAGCTCCAGAATTTCACGCGAATCCCGCTTCCAGTGCCACTCCAACCGGCGCGGCAACCGCAGAATCACGACATTGAGGAAACTACCGACAAGCAGGCCAAGGCCGGCTACGACTGGGTAGCCCAGTCCGGGGTGCTGATCAAGAAAGGCCATCGGACAAGCTTACATCGTTGCTGCAAGCTTGAAGATAGGTAGATACATGCCGATCACCATCGCGCCCACTACCGCACCGATGAAGATCATGATGAAAGGTTCGATCAAGCTGGACAGCGCATCCACGGCATTGTTGACTTCCTGCTCGTAGTATTCGGCCACCTTGAACAGCATCGTGTCCAGCGCGCCGGCTTCTTCGCCAATGGCGGTCATCTGGATGACCATATGCGGGAAAAGGTTGACCTGCTTCATCGACATGTTCAACGGATAGCCAACCGAGACGTCGTCGCGGATGCGAAACACCGCTTTCTCGTACAAGGTATTGCCAGTAGCACCAGCGACCGTTTCCAGAGCTTCTACCAACGGCACGCCGGCCTTGAAGGTAACGGCCAATGTGCGTGCGAACCGTGCGATTGAGGAGTTGTGCATGATCTGACCGATCACGGGGATCTTCAAGATCACTCGGTCCAGGAAGTGCTGGAACGCCAACGAACGTTTCTTGAAAAAGATAAAGGCGAAGATTGCAGCCGCAATAATGCCAAATACCACATACCAATAAGACACCATGAAGCGTGAAGCGCCCACGATGATCTTGGTGAAGGCGGGCAGGTCTGCGCCGAATTGCTTGAATACCGCTTCGAACTGCGGCACCACGAAAATCAATAGAACCGCACTGACCAGGATGGCCACCGCGATCACCGTAGCCGGATAAAACAGCGCCTTCTTGATCTTGCCTTTCAGGGTCTCGATGTTTTCCTTGTAGCTGGCGATCGTGTCCAGCACCGTGTCCAGTACGCCCGCGCTCTCGCCGGCACGCACGAGGTTGCGATACAACTCGTCGAACTGCACTGGATGCTTGCTGATCGCTTCGGACAAAGACGAGCCGCTTTCGATATCTCCGCGGACATTTTCCACGAGCTTCTTCATACGGACGTTCTTCTGTCCGCCCTCGATGATCTCCAGTGCGCCCACAATAGGGACGCCGGATTTCATCATGGTCGCCAATTGGCGGCTGAAGAAAGCGATTTCCTTGGGGGTGACCGGTTTGCCCGCCTGGCCAAACAATGGTTTGGGCTTGGTCTTGACCACATTGGGCGTAATGCCTTGGCGCCGAAGTTCCGCGCGTAGCATGTTGGCGTTCTTGGACTGCTGCTCGCCCTTCATCTTCACGCCACGCTTGTCCACACCTTCCCAGACAAACAGGTTCAGTGGGTTCTCGCGGACTGGCGTGACGGTTTTCTTGGCGGCGGAACGGGTAACGGCCATATGGTTTCCCCTATCCGGCTTCCCCAGCCGGATGTCTCTCTTCATGGTAGCGGGTTATCGGCGGAAGGGAACCACCCCCGCTGTGACGGTCCGCAGGGTTTTCACTCAGCGCGGGGATCAGGGGCGCGACATAGCTTGTCCGGACGGTGAACAGGCAGGCTTCTATCGCGATCTGGCTGGCCGATGGCGCCCTGCGGCGTTTCTGTCCTGGAAGGGCAGATCGGGCTGGTCAGTCCTTGGTAACGCGGTTGATCTCGGCCAGGCTGGTGATCCCATTACGGACCTTCAGCAATGCAGATTGGCGCAGATCCCGGATACCGGCCTTCTGTGCGACCTCGGCGATCTGCATGGCATTGCCGCCTTCCAGCACGATCGCCTGAATCTCGTCGCTCATCGGCATGACCTGGTAAATACCGGTCCGGCCTTTATAGCCCTCCGTGCATTCATCGCAGCCCACCGGCTCGTAGACGGTGAATCCGGCGTCGATCTCCCGTTGGCTGAAACCCTCGGCCAGCAGAGCATGCGCCGGCAGCTCAACCGCACGCTTGCACCGGCTGCAAAGCCGCCGGGCCAGGCGCTGGGCAATGATCAGCGTCACCGAACTGGTGATGTTGTAGGGCGCAATGCCCATGTTCATTAGGCGAGCGATCGTCTGCGGAGCGTCGTTGGTGTGCAGCGTGGACAGCACCATGTGGCCGGTTTGGGCTGCCTTGATGCCGATTTCGGCGGTTTCCAGGTCGCGGATTTCGCCGACCATGATCACGTCCGGGTCCTGGCGCAGGAAGCTGCGTAGCGCGGCGGCGAAGGTCATGCCGCGCTTGACGTTCTGCTGCACCTGGTTGACGCCCGGTAGGCGGATTTCCACCGGGTCTTCCACGGTGGAGATATTGCGGACTTCGTCGTTGAGGATGCCCAGGGCGGTGTACAGCGACACGGTCTTGCCTGAGCCGGTTGGGCCGGTCACCAGCACCATGCCGTAAGGCCGTTGGATGGCAGCCTCGAACAGCGCTTGCTGGTCCGGCTCGTAACCCAGCTTGTCGATGCCCAATTTGGCGGCACTGCCGTCCAGGATACGCAGCACCACTTTTTCGCCGAACAAGGTGGGCAGGGTGCTGACACGGAAGTCGATTTGCTTGGTCTTGCTGAGATTCAACTTGATACGGCCGTCTTGCGGCACCCGCTTTTCGGCGATGTCGAGCTGCGACATGACCTTCAGGCGGGCAGCGATGCGCTGGCTGAGTTTGACCGGCGCCTTGGCGACCTGCTTGAGGATGCCATCGATACGCAAACGCACCCGGTAGTCGGTTTCATAGGGTTCGAAATGGATATCCGAGGCGCCACGTTTGATCGCGTCAATTAGTACCTTGTTGACGAACTTGACGACCGGCGTGTCGTCGCCCTTGGCATCGACGCCGCTATCGCCTGCGGCGGCATCCTCGTCGGTGCCGACCTCCAGGTTGTCGAGCCCTTCGTCATCGTCACCGCCAAAGGCCCCGGACAGATTACCGGCTGCATTTAGCCACTGATCCAGCGTCCGGCGCAGCGAATCGTCGTCGACCAGGATAGGTTCAACTGCGAGGTTGGTATGGAACTTGACCTCGTCCAAGGCATGGGTCTTGGTGGGATCGGATACGCCAACGAACAACTTGTTGCCCCGTTTGAACAGGGGCAGCACTTGATGCTTCTGTATGAGTTCTTCGCTGACCAGCTTGACGGCGTTGTGAGCAGGATCGAACACACTTACATCCAGCAACGGCATGCCGAATTCGATGGCATTGGCGGCAGCCAGTTGCGGTGCGGTCACCAGCTTCTTCTCGGCCACCCACTGAGCCAATGGCACCTTTGCCTCTGTGGCATTGGCCATGGCGTTCCGGGCAACGGTCTCGTCCATTACGCCGTCCATGACCAAGCGACGGGCGATACCGGTAATCCCGACTAGGTTGGCGGTACTGGCTACAGCAACATTCATGGTCGTTCTTCCGGGTTTCTAATCACGGGCTTTGGCTAAAAAAGCAAGAACCAAGCCAACAATCGGGAATAGCTGGGCAGTCGTACTCCGCAAGCGGCGGGGCGAGTGTGGGGCGGCTGCGCGCCTTAGCACCACTGGTCTTGCGCCCTAGATGCTTATCTACAGCGCAAAGGTGATGGTGCAGCTACGCCTCCCATCGCGGTCTTAAGGGATTGCAACGACTGCCATAGCGATTCGAAGTTGGTGCGATCGGTCATATTGTGACACTTCACGCGTTCAGCTACGTCCTCAAACACGTGGTCGGCGTCGTCCAATCGTCCTTGCTGCATATAAATCCGCCCCAACTGTGCACCGATGCTTGGGTCGGCACCTGGCTGCCAGGCAAGCTTGGCCTGAATAACCGCTTCCGGCCACCGCTGGTCCCGCATATAAAGTTCTGCGGCCAAGATGCGCATCAACACCTTTGGTTGCATGGCGTCGGGTTGGTCGGATGTGGCGTCCAGGATCTGGTCGATGGTGTCCGCGACTTTGGAATTGGTGATGGAGCCGCATCTCTGCGGGCGCCCGATTTCCTGCGCAACCACCCGGAATGCCATTAGCTCGGCAAGGGTTACGTGTCGGCTGGTTTCTTTGGCTGCGGCAGCAAGATGCGTTGGATCGCTGTCCTGCCGGCGGATGCAATCCAGGGAAACAGAGTACAGGTGCCCCAGCATTCGATGCCTTGCAATGGCGCTGTTCTTCAAGCTGCCCATGACCTCCATGTATGTGTCATACCGCTGTGCGCGTTGCGCCAGCGCAGCCTTGTCCAGAAGCGCGCGTAGGGAGTCCGGGTGATATTTAAGCCCCTGAGAAACTATTGTGTCCTGGTTTTTCCAGACGAGTACGCGCCCCAGGGTCGCGAACGAGAACACCAAGACGATAGCGATGGCGGCAAACAGGCCCAGTTGCTTAGGTGTCAATACGTTTGTGCTGATCGTCGCGGGAAGTAGAGCCAGCAACCCGGTGACCGACAGCAGTAATCCAACTGCTGGCAGGTAGTTACGGTGTTCGAAATAGATGTCCAGCGGAAGAAAGCTGGACTCCACGCCATGCGCGACCAGAAAGAAGAACCAACCCGCAAAAAAAGTGGGTGCTCGTTTTCTCAAAGCGATCGCGGCGGCGGACACAACCACGAGCAACAAAGCACAGTATGCGGTGGAGGCCGGGTCCAGAAAGCTGCGTGAGATAGGGAAATCATCGGTGTACAGGCCCATTCGCGGCGTGCGCGGGAAGAGGATCTGGCCGATGTAGTCGGCTAATGCGCGTGGCTCGGATAATAGGCGCTCCGCGAGCGTGAAATCATAATCGGCATACCCGGCTAACAGTAAATGAGGCTTGGATATCAAAATGGCGGTAAGCCCCAGCATCGGTAGTGCCAGGAACACTACAAAGAAAGCGAGTATTGGTTTCCGCGCGGGAGATAGCCTTTGCTGATAAGCGATTTCGATTGCCAGGCAAAGGGCGGGAGCGACGGCCGCATTCTGCTTGCTTAGTATCCCTGCCACGACAAATAGCGGAAAGACAAGGAATAGCAGGAGATATGCGACAGGACGGCGTGTCGTTAGACGCTGCCGCCCCGCAAGGTAAGCGAGCACTGCTAGCAATGCAAACAAGGAGCCAAGCTGAGTCATTCGCTGTATTGCATAAAGCACGGTGCTTACATGCAGCGGATGCACCAACCAGACGATAGCTACAAACACCGAAAGAAAATCGGCCGTGGGTGCGAGCCGGGAGTCCAACATCAGCAAACGTCGGCAAAGTGCCCAGACGAGCCAGCCGCAGCCAAGATGTATAAGTAGATTTCCGAGCTTGAAGTAAAACGCTTCCGGTCCGCCGATGGCGGCGTTGACAAGGAAGCTCGCCATGGACACAGGCCGCGCGAACAGCAGGGACTGATATCCAAAGATGACCTCACCGGTGGATGCGCTTCCCTCCAGCCATTTGACTACCGGCTTGAAGTTCTCGAAATCGTCGAACAAAAAGGGGCCCGACAAACCGGTCCAGTAGAGTGCAGCAACGAGTACGGTTGCCAGCAACAGTATCCTCTGCGGGTTGATCATCGGTTGGGGCGCCTTTTTCTTAAGCAGAACCAGCAAAAAAAAACCCCGGCACAAGGCCGGGGTTTTTCACACAACAACGATTAGCGGCAGCTGGCCGGAGCGCACGAATCGCCGGCGGTAGCAACGCAGGTCCATGCGACCTTGCCATTGTTGAAGGTCGGGGTCATCTGGAAGACCGGTGCGGTGGCGCAGCCAGTATCGCGGGTGGTGACGGTGATCACGCCATTGGCAATCGCGATCGAGCTTACATAGGTCGAGGTGGCCGGCGTATAACCCGCTGCCGTAGCGTCAGCAGGCGGGGTGTTGCTGGGATGGCTGAGGATGGACTCAGACACGGCCAGCTTGGCCGGGGCGGCCATGTTCAGGCCTTCAGCGGCGCGGGCGCGGGCCAGGTAATCCTGATAGGCCGGAATAGCGATGGCCAGCAGGATGCCCAGGATGGCGATGACGATCATCAATTCGATCAGGGTGAAGCCCTGCATGTTCTTCTTCATAACAATTCCCCTTTCAGGATTTGGCGGTGGTGGTTAGGGACACGCGAGCGTCCATGCCCCTAGAAATGGACCCGTGGGCGCCGTGCTTACGCCGCACGTGCTTAAGAACCGGAGCAGGATGCGTGCCAACTGTCAGAGCCCCCTAGTGGTCCCCTGTCCCGAATGCTTCGGGGACCCAGACGCTGAAGTCGGCGGCGACTATCGCATCATTTTTTGCTTTGTGTAGCGGTCAAAGTTTGCAATTTCGGGATGCATCACAGAATTTGAAGCTCGTTGATAGGGGCGCCCCAAACCGGCGCAAAGCTCGTTGCAGCAAGGCTGACGAGGTGCGTCACATTGTGACGTTGCGGGTCAGTTTGTGGGGGTGTGTCTTACGAGTGCCGTCAAGGAAATGGCGGATACGCCCATGGCGAGCAGGCGGTCGTGGGCGGTGAGCGAAGAGGTTGTGCCGAGAAAGCGCTTCCAGCGGAGTTCTTTGTTTTTGTGGATACCGTCTCCTCCGTCAGGAGGCTGGATTTGAGTGTGCTGTAGACGCTGCGATAGCGCTGGCCGTGTGGGAGCGATGTGAGCCGCGACGCTTTCGTATCGTCTGCATCCACGGCCGCGACTCACGTCGTTCCTACAAGTTGCGTTCTCTCTAAGGGCGGTCCGCGGTAGAGGGAGAAGGTCGAGATGGAAGCGAAGGGCGACTGAAGTCTGCCTGTTTGCCATATGGACGCGCTGCGGTGTGTTCTTGATCGCGAGCGCTGAGAGGCTGGCGGGGCGGATACTCTTACGGTTATTCCATCCCAAGCTTCTTCAGCTTGTACCGCAACGCGCGGAACGTGATGCCCAATTGCGCGGCAGCCTTGGTTTTGTTCCAGCGGTTTTCTTCCAACGCTTTCTGGATGGCGGCGCGTTCCAACTGTTCGATGTAGGAGGGCAGTGCGCCGCCGGCTGGGTCGATATCGATGGCGCCGGGTGCGTCGGGAATGGCTTCGCCGGCGCTGAAGTCGTTGCCGAACTTGCGGGCGTGTGCGGGGGCTTGCGGCAGGTAAAGGTCGTCCACTTCGATGCTGTGGCCTTCGGCCATGGCCAGTGCGCGCTCCAGGATGTTTTCCAGTTCGCGCACGTTGCCGGGGAAGGAGTAGCGGCCCAGCGCCGCCATCGCATCCGGCGAAACCGAGGGCGGATTGCGGCCATGCTGCTCGGCCAGGCGATCCAGGATGGCGGCGGTCAGCTGGGGCAGGTCGCCGGTGCGTTCGCGGAGTGGCGGCACGCGCAATTCGATGACGTTGATGCGGTAGTAAAGGTCGTGGCGGAAGCGTCCGTCGCTGGCCAGTTCGCCCAGGTCTTTATGGGTCGCCGACAGGATGCGGACGTCCACTTGCGCTTCCGTGGAGGCGCCGACCGGGCGCACGGATTTCTCCTGGATGGCGCGCAGCAGTTTGACCTGCATCGGCAGCGGCAGCTCGGCTACTTCGTCGAGGAACAAAGTGCCGCCGTTGGCCGCTTGAAATAGACCGGGTTTATCGGCGTGCGCGCCGGTGAAGCTGCCCTTTTTGTGGCCGAAGAACTCGCTTTCCATCAGTTCGGCGGGAATGGCGCCGCAGTTGACCGGCACGAACGGCCCGGCCGCACGCGCGCCTTGTTCGTGGATGGTGCGGGCGACCAGCTCCTTGCCCACGCCCGATTCGCCCAGGATGTAGACCGGCGCCTGGCTGCGCGACACTTTGGCGATGGTCTCGCGCAAGGTGGCCATGGCGGCCGAACCGCCCAGCAGACGGCTGGCCTGTTCCGGCGGCGGCGGAGCGGGCGGGGTGCGGTCAGCGTTGCTGAGTTCCAGCGCGTGCTTGACCAGGCCGCGCAGCACGGTGAGATCCACCGGCTTGCTGACGAAGTCGAAGGCACCGGCTTTCAAGGCTTCCACCGCCAGTTCGATATTGCCGAACGCGGTGATCATGGCGACCGGCATCTTGGGATACAGGCGTGCGATCTCGCTGACCAGGTCGATGCCGTTGCCGTCCGGCAAGCGCATGTCGGTGAAGCAGAGGCCGTAGGTGTTGCGGGCCAGTAGTTCGCGGGCTTCGCCAAGGTTGGCGGCGGTGTCGATGCGTAGGCCCATGCGGCCCAGGGTCAATACCAGCAGTTCGCGGATATCGCGTTCGTCGTCGACAATCAGGGCGCTACGATTTTCGCTCATGAATCCCCCTTCAGCCCCTGTTGCGTGAGTGTACCGGCTTGGTGTGAGAGCTCGCTAGGGGTGCCTCCAGCTTGTCCGCACCTTGTAGGAGCGACGTGAGTCGCGATGAGGCTGGGGGGACGATTTTTGCAGCCTGCCCATTCGCCATCCGGACGCGCTGCGGCGCTTTCTTCATCCTGCATCCCGAGTGGCTATCGGGGCGCCATCGCGACTTACGTCGCTCCTACAAGGGCCGTGCCGCTCCCATCTTCACGCTGGCAGTAATGCATGCGGGCCGGGCAGGGTGATGCGGAAGCAGCTGCCGCCGCCGGGGACGGGGACGTATTCCAGCGTGGCCTGATTGGCGCGGCACAGTTCGCGGGCGATATACAGGCCCAGGCCGGTACCGTGTTCGGAGGTGGTGAAGAACGGCCGGAACAACTGCGCGGCGACGGCTTCGGGAATGCCGGGGCCGCGATCCAGCACGTCGATCATCGGGCGATGGTCGGTCTGGAATACACGGATCCGTACCCGCGCCGACTCACCTGGCAGGCGGCCGTAGTTGAGTGCGTTGTGCACCAGCACGGTCAACACCTGCTGCAGGTGGCGCGTATCGACCAGTGCCGGCACGGATTTGGCGCCGGCGATGACTTCCAGCGTATCGGTTTCTATGGACAGGCTCTGCCGGTATTCGTCGATGAAGCGCCGCGCAAACGTGCCGAGTTCGACATGCTCGGGGCTCGCGCGTTCACGCCGGGCCAGGCCCAGGACGCTTTCCACGATGCCGTTGGTGCGCTGGCATTGCTGATGGATGATCTGCAGCAGGCGTCGATCGCCGTCGACGATGCTGGGCGATTCTTCCAGCAGCTGCACCGCGTAGTTGATGGCTGCCAGTGGATTGCGGATTTCGTGCGCCAGGCTGGCGGAGAAGCGTCCCAGCGCGGCCAGGGTCAGCGATTCGGCGCGCCGCGAGACCACGGTGGCGTCGTCCAGAAAGATAAGCGAGGTTTCGCTATCGGCCAGCAAACGGGCAAAGCGCGGCTGTACCTCCGGCTGGTCGGGCGAAAGCTGCATCGGCGTTTCGTCGGTCTGCCAGCCGCTGCGCCAGCGTTGTAGCCGGCGGGCGAGTTCCGGGGCGGCGTCGTTCAGGGAAATTCCCTGGCCGTCGTTCTTGCGTTGGCTGCTGTCGGCGTCGTTGCCGCCATCGCCGCCGCCATCGCCCAGCAGCAAGCTGGCCGCTTCGTTGGCCAATTTGATCCGGTTATCGGCGTCCACTACCAGCACGCCGGTGCGCATGCGGCGGATGATCAGTTCGTTGACTTCGAACAGATTGGCGACTTCCACCCCGCGCTTGTCGGCCAGGGCTTCGCTGGATCTGGCCCGCCGTCCGATCTGATAAGCCAGGTACGCCAGCGAAAAATAGCCGATGGCGAACATCATGACTTCGGCGACGGGGCGCGAGTGGTTGGCTACGGTGAACGTGCTCCAGAAGAATTCGCCAAACAGCGCTCCCGAGGACAGTACCGCCACTGCCGCAACCCACCGCCAGGAACGCATCAGCAAGGCGGCGGCCGACACGTTGAACAACAGCATCATGGCGACGCCGGCGGTAGCCGAGGGCAGGGCATAGGTGATCAGCATCGCCGCCGCCATGTCGATGCAGACGCTGCCGAACACGATGCCGGTCAGCCAGCGCACGTTGCGGCCGGCGAAAAGCAGGATCAACGCCATCGTCAGGTAGGCGATGGTGACCCAGGTGGCCAGTTCCGCGTCGCGGGCTTGGCCCAGCACGCTGATCAGCGGACTGAACAACAATGCCGCCAGCAGGCCGGCTTCCAGCACACGGAACAGGGCAAAGGAGTAAAGCTCGCGCTTCGGAGCCGACTCGATATGCGCCATGATCGCTTGTGCGTGTCGCAAGCCCGTGCCTCCCCCAGAACGAGGCGGACAGTATAGGCATCCTTTATCGGTGCGAAGGCGCCACGGGCGTCCCGTTTTGCGCCACCCGCCCGGGTCGGCCACAATAGGGGGCTCGCCCGAGCCGCCCGGCGGTGTTTTGCCAGGGCCTGGCGCGGGCGAAGTGCCTAGCTTTACTTCTGTTCCCTACCCACGGTGACGCATGAATTTCCACGAATACCAGGCAAAACAACTGTTTGCCGAATACGGCATTGCAGTCCCGGCCGGGCGCGTCGCGCGCACGCCGGAAGAAGCGGTTGAAGCCGCGAAGTCCATCCCGGGCGATCTCTGGGTGGTCAAGGCCCAGATCCACGCGGGCGGCCGCGGCAAGGCCGGCGGCGTCAAGCTGGCCAAGACCCTGGACGAAGTGAAGCAGTACGCCACTGCGATGCTGGGCACCAAGATGGCGACCTACCAGTCGGCCGGCGTGGCCCTGCCGATCGACGCCGTGCTGATTTCCGAAGGTACCGACATTGCCAAGGAACTGTACCTGTCAGTGCTGGTCGACCGCGCCACCAAGGCCGTCACCTTCATCACTTCCAGCGAAGGCGGCGTGGAGATCGAGAAGGTCGCGGCGGAAACTCCCGAGCTGATTCACCAGTTGGACGTCAATTTCGTCCAGGGCCTGCAGCCCTACCAGTGCCGCGAGATCGGCTTCAAGCTGGGTCTGAACGCCAAGCAGGTCAACCAGCTGACCAAGATCATGATGGGCCTGTACAAGCTGTTCAACGAAAAGGACCTGGCCCTGGTCGAACTGAACCCGCTGGCCATCCTCACCAACGGCGATCTGGCCGTGCTGGATGGCAAGGTCAACTCCGACGACAACGCCAGCTTCCGCCACCCGGACCTGGTGGCCATGCGCGACAAGGCGCAGGAAGACGAGACCGAAGTGCTGGCCTCCGAGCATGACCTCAACTACGTGACCATGGACGGCAACATCGGCTGCATGGTCAACGGCGCCGGCCTGGCGATGGCCACGATGGACGTCATCAAGCTCAACGGCGGCGAGCCGGCCAACTTCCTGGACGTGGGCGGCGGCGCCACCAAGGAACGTGTGACCACGGCGTTCAAGCTGATCCTGTCCTCGGACAAGGTGAAGGCGATCTTCGTCAACATCTTCGGCGGCATCGTCCGCTGCGACATGATCGCCGAAGGCATCATCGCCGCGGTCAAGGATGTGGGCGTCAAGGTGCCGGTGATCGTGCGCTTGGAAGGCACCAACGTGGAAGCCGGCAAGGCGCTGCTGCGCGATTCCGGCTTGGCCATCACCCCGGCAGACGACATCAACGACGGCGCCAAGAAGGCCGTCGCTGCGGTCGCCGCCTGACCCCCATAGTTGTAGGAGCGACGTAAGTCGCGACGTGGCATTTCCGCTCTACGGATCGTTCCGTTGGCGAGGAAAACTTCCGCTCGCAGCTTACGCAGCTCCTACAAAGAGCCTAAGGATTTTCAAATGAGCGTTTTGGTCAACAAGAACACGAAGGTCATCGTCCAGGGCTTCACCGGACAGCAAGGCACCTTCCACGCCACCCAGATGGTGGAATACGGCACCCAGGTAGTGGGCGGCGTGACCCCGGGCAAAGGCGGCACCACCCATATCGAACTGCCGGTGTTCAACACCGTGCGCGATGCCGTGCAAGCCACCGGCGCCGACGCCTCGGTGATCTACGTGCCGCCGCCGTTCGCGGCCGATGCCATCCTGGAAGCGGCCGACGCCGGCATCAAGGTCATCGTGACGATTACCGAAGGCATCCCGGTGCTGGACATGCTGCGCGTCAAGAACACGCTGAAGGGCTACCCCGGCGTCACGCTGATCGGGCCCAACTGCCCCGGCATCATCACCCCCGGCGAGTGCAAGATCGGCATCATGCCCGGCCACATCCACAAGCCGGGCAAGATCGGCATCGTCTCGCGCTCGGGCACGCTGACGTATGAAGCAGTGCACCAGACCACGGCTGTCGGCCTGGGCCAGAGCACCTGCATCGGCATCGGCGGCGATCCGATCAACGGCCTGAACTTCGTCGACTGCTTGAAGCTGTTCAACGAGGACCCCCAGACCGAAGGCATCATCATGGTCGGCGAAATCGGTGGTTCGGCCGAAGAAGAAGGCGCCGAATACATCGCCAAGCACGTCAAGAAGCCCGTGGTCGGCTTCATCGCCGGCGCCTCGGCCCCGGCCGGCAAGCGCATGGGCCACGCAGGTGCGATCGCCTCGGGCGGCAAGGGCACGGCGGAAGGCAAGTTCGCTGCAATGGAAGCCGCTGGCATCACCACCGTCCGTTCGCCGGGCGACCTGGGTGCGGATATTGCCTCGCGATTGAAATAAGCCAGCGGTACGTAGCAACGCAAAAATCCGCCTTCGGGCGGCTTTTTGTTTGGTCAAGGTGGTCGGTTTCGTTGGCCCCCACCCCAGCCCTCCCCCGTAAACGGAGGTGGGGGCGCATTCGGATGATTTGTCTGTCTACGTGAATCGACTCTTTCCGTAGATAGGGGGCAGGTTTTCGTACGATCAACGTATGTATCGGCCTCTTTACCTGTGAAAGAAGGGGAAGCGCGTTTTCAGGAAATCTGTCCGTTGGCATGGAACAGCCCCTTCCCCCGCTTGCGGGGGAAGGCTGGGAGGGGGGCAAAATGGCGACAAGTTCACGCACAGGAAGTGCACATGCGAAAGGGACAAAAACGCGATCGCGCACGCGAGCTTCGCAAAGACATGACGCTTGCCGAACGCAAGCTGTGGTCGCTACTGCAGGCGCGGCAGCTTGATGGATTCCGTTTCAGGCGCCAAATGCCGTTTGGTCCGTATATTGCCGATTTCGCGTGCCTGGAAGCCGGCCTGATCATTGAAGTGGATGGTGGCCAGCACTTGGAATCGGCGAGCGACGCCGCCCGCGACCGTTTTCTGGTGAGCCGAGGCTTTAGAGTCCTAAGGTTCTGGAATAATGATGTCCTGGCGAATCTGGAAGGTGTTCGTGCGGTGATCGCGCGATGGCTTTCGGAGGCTTGCCCCCACCCCAACCCTCCCCCGTAAACGGAGGAGGGGGCGCATTCGGATGATGTGTCCGTTTGCGTAGATCGGCTCTTTCTGCGTGCAAGGGAAGGGCAGAACCAAAAAGGCTGACATGTCCCGTACCCTTCGTATCGCCCTGGCCCAATTCGATTTCCCCGTCGGCGCGGTCGCACAGAACGCAGCACGTATCGAGGCGATGATCGCCGAGGCGCGCGACGAATATGGCGCGGACTTGGTGGTGTTTCCCGAGTTGGCGATCAGCGGCTATCCGCCGGAAGACTTGCTGCTGCGGCCGCGCTTTTTGTCCGATTGCGAAAGCGCGCTGCGTCAGCTTGCGGCGACTACGCATGGGATCGTGGCGGTGGTCGGTTGGCCGCAGTCGGTGGGCAGCGTGGTTTACAACGCTGCAAGCATCCTGCGTGAGGGCGCCATCGAAACCACCTACCGCAAGCGCGAATTGCCGAACTACGCGGTGTTCGACGAGCGCCGCTATTTCGACGTGGATCCCGATGGTGGCGCCTGCGTCTTCGAGATGAAGGGCGTGCAGGTGGGATTGGTGATCTGCGAGGACTTATGGTTCGCGGAGCCCCTGGCGGAAACGGCCGCTGCGGGCGCGGAATTGGTCGTGGTGCCCAATGCATCGCCGTTCGAACGCGACAAGCATGCCCAGCGCGACGCGCTGCTGACCATGCGGATCAAGGAATCCGGCGTGGGGTTGGCGTATCTGAATGTCGTAGGCGGGCAAGACGCACTGGTATTCGACGGCGCCTCCGTTGTGGCGGACGGCGATGCGGTAGTGCATCCGGCAGCTGCAGCGTTCACCGACCAATGGCTGGTCGTCGATTTCGATGCCTCCACGCGCCGATTCAATCCGGTGCAATGGATGGAAGACGGCGACGAGAGCCGCGATGCACTGGCATGGCGGGCCATTGTGCGCGGCGTGCGGGATTATTACGGAAAGAATGGTTTCAAGAAGGCTTGGCTGGGTTTGTCGGGCGGCATCGATTCGGCGGTGGTGTTGGCCGTCGCCGTCGACGCTCTGGGTGCAGAAAATGTCACCGCGGTCCGGTTGCCATCGCGTTATACCGCCGGCCTGTCCAACGACTTGGCCGCCGAACAATGCGCGGCGATGGGCGTGAAGCTGGAGACGATTTCCATCGAGGCACCGTTCAAGGGTTTCATGGAAGCACTGTCACCCATTTTCGCCGGCCTGGACGTGGATGCTACAGAGGAGAATCTGCAGTCGCGCAGCCGTGGCGCCATCATGATGGCGCTCAGCAACAAGTTGGGCGGACTGCTGCTGACCACCGGCAACAAGAGCGAGTACGCCGTGGGCTACGCCACCATCTACGGCGACATGTGCGGTGGCTATGCGCCGATCAAGGATCTGTACAAGACCGAGGTATTTGCGCTGGCGCGCTGGCGCAATACCGTCGGTGGATCGCCGGTGATTCCCGAGGCGGTCATCACCCGGCCGCCATCGGCCGAACTGCGCGAGAACCAGACCGACCAGGACTCGCTGCCGCCATACGACGTGCTGGATGCGATCCTGTTCCGCTATGTCGATCAGGAACAGTCGCGCGACGAAATCGTCGCTGCCGGCTTCGACGCGGACACGGTGGACAGAATGCTGCGGCTGGTGCGCATCAACGAGTGGAAGCGCCATCAGTCCGCGCCCGGACCCAAGGTTTCGCGGCGCGCCTTCGGTCGCGAACGGCGCTACCCGATCACCAATAAATATCCGGCCTGAGCGATGATTCAGCCCCTTCCTCCGCATGCGGGGGAAGGGTAGTTCGCAAACGTCAAATAGTCTTATTACTCAACAAAAAAAAGGGCCTTACGGCCCTTTTTTCTTAACCACCTCGCGCAGCGTCAGTTCTGCTTGCGGGCGGCCGTGTTGATCGATTTTTCGCCGGCAAACGGATTCAACTTGCGGATCATCCAGGGATAGTCGGGCCACTTACCGGCCAGCCAAGGATGCTGCGGATCGTTGAGTTCCAGCACTCGCTTGGCATCGTTGGCCAGGGTTTCGTTGCCAAGATGAGTGTAGGCCTCGGCCAGCACCGCGATGGCGTCGTTCTGGTGGCTGCTTTGCGGATAGGTTTCCAGCAGATAGCGGGCGCGGCTGGCGGCCGACACCCATGCCTGGCGGCGGAGGTAGTAGATCGCGGTATCCAGTTCGTGTTGGGCGAACTGGTCGCGCAGCGCCATCATGCGTTTGCGCGCATCGGCGGCGTAGCGGCTGTTGGGGTAGCGCTCGGCGACCGTGTTGAGGTCGCTGTAGCCCTGCATCGGCGTGGACAGGTCGCGCCGGCTGGCATCCAGGCTCCAAACCTTCTGCAGGAACACCGTGTCGCGGCCGGAATTGGCCAGGCCGCGCAGGTAGTACATGTACGGGATGTTGCGCTGGGTCGGATAGGTGCGGATGAAGCGGTCGATCGTCGACACCGCATCGTCCATCTTGCCGGCCTTGTACTGCGCGTAGGCGGATTCCATCAGCGCCTGCTCGGTGTACGGCCCGTAGGGGTACTGGGCGATCAGCTGGCGGAAAGTGGTCTCCGCGCGATCCCAATTGCCCTTGGTCATGGCGCCATGGGCTTTTTCGTAGATGGCTTCGACTGGCTGGCCTTCCGCATTGTCCTTGTCGCGCTTGAATATCTTGCCGCAGCCGGTTCCGGTGACGGCGATCGCCAGCATCAGGGCGAAGAGTCGGGCAGAGGCGATGAAACGGGTCGGGACGCGCTGGGTCATGGGCTGGCGGCAAGCCGCGGCAGGGAAACAGGATGTCGATGATAGCCTAGGCGCCGCCCAAGCCATGAACAATCGGCCAACGTGCCGTCCTTCCCCGCATGACAGATACCCCAAACACAAGTTCTCCGACCCCTTCGCGCACCGCCACGGTGCCGGACAACGCGTCCGGCCGCCGCTTCGATGCGGTACTGGCGGAGCTTTTCCCCGAATTCTCCCGCTCCCGGCTGGCCGAATGGATCAAGTCCGGCGATGCGCGGCTGGATGGCCAGGCCGTGCGGCCGCGCGATCCGGTCCACGGCGGCCAGATCGCCAGCCTGGAGGTGGTCCTGGAAACCCAGACCCATGCCGTCGCCGAGGACATCCCGCTGGATGTGCTGTACGAGGACGCCGACGTCTTCGTGCTGAACAAGCCCGCCGGGCTGGTGGTGCATCCCGGCGCCGGCAATCCGACCGGCACGCTGGTCAACGCGCTCCTGCACCGCGACCCTTCGCTGGAGACATTGCCGCGCGCCGGTATCGTGCACCGCTTGGACAAGGACACTTCCGGGGTGATGGTGGTGGCGCGCAACCTGCAGGCGCACACCGCGTTGGTGGCGCAATTGTCCTCACGCGAGGTGCACCGTCAGTATCTGGCGATCGTGGTGGGTGCGATGGTCAGCGGCGGCACCGCCGACATGCCTATCGATCGCCATCCGCGTGACCGCCTGAAGATGGGCGTGCGAGAAGACGGCCGCGAAGCCGTCACCCATTACCGGTTGCGTGAGCGCTTTCGCGCGCATACCGCCCTGGAATGCCGCCTGGAAACCGGCCGCACCCATCAGATCCGCGTGCATATGGCGCACATCAAGTACCCCATCGTGGGCGACCCGTTGTATGGCGGTCCATTGAAGTTGCCCAAGGGCGCCAGCGAAGAACTGATCGCCGCGCTGCGCGGTTTCAAGCGGCAGGCATTGCACGCGGAAACCCTGGAATTCAAGCATCCCCGCACTGGCGAACCGGTCCGGGAGTCGGCGCCGGTACCGGCCGACATGCTGGAACTGATGGCAGCCCTGCGCGCCGATACCGAGGCGCACCGGGGATGAGCGCGGCGTTGCGGGCGGATTGGCCGGCACCGCCGGGAATCCATGCGTTCACCACGCTGCGACATGGCGCCGGCGTGTCGCTGTCGCCTTTCGATCACTTCAACCTGGGCGCGCGCTGTGGCGACAATCCGGTGGCCGTCGCAAGCAACCGCGCGGAGCTGATCGAACGCTTCGCGCTGCCCTCGGCTCCGTGTTGGTTGCAGCAGGTGCATGGTGTTGATGTTCTGCGGCTCGGCGCTGCTGCCCCCTCCCTTGCGACAGCAGGGGCGGCGGCAGAACCCATCGCTGACGCCTCGGTAACCTCCGCACCCAGCACGGTTCTGGCGATTCTTACCGCGGATTGCCTGCCGGTCGTGTTCGCCGCTGAAGACGGCAGCGCTGTTGGTGCGGCGCACGCCGGTTGGCGTGGATTGGCGGGTGGTGTGCTGGAAAGCACGGTGGCGGCCATGGGCGTCGTGCCAGAACGCATCCTCGCCTGGCTAGGGCCGGCGGCGGGAGCGCAGGCGTATGAGATCGGTCAGGAGGTGTTCGATGCCTTCGTTTCCCGCGATGCGCGCGCGGCATCGGCTTTTGTCGCTACTCGCCCGGGACATTGGAAGGTGGATCTGTATGCGCTCGCCCGGCAGCGGCTGACCGATGCGGGAGTTACGAAAGTTTTTGGCGGCGGCCTTTGCACCATCTCCGATCCGCAGCGCTTCTACTCGCACCGGCGCGACGCGCGCACGGGCCGCATGGCGACCTTGGTGTGGATGCAGCGATAAGCCCGCCGTTATTCCAGCGCTTGCTGGGCGACGATTTCCATGCGCTGCCGTCCGCAGTGCAAGCGCTGCATCTGCGAGTCGGCCGACACCTTTACCACGGACAAGTCGAGGTGCGTCGCGGTCGCCATCCCCTCTCGCGATTGCTCGCATGGGCGACGAGGCTGCCACCGACGGGCCGTGGCGCGATTGAAGTCAGCATCGACAGCAACGAGCAGGGCGAGTCGTGGGTTCGCATGATTGGGAATGCCGCGATGCCATCACGACTTTGGATGCAGGACGATCTGCTGTGCGAACAGCTGGGCCTGGCGCGTTTCGGTTTCCGGTTAACGGTGGAAGAAGGCGTGATCGTCTGGCGGGTGGCGCGCGTACACGCGTTGGGCGTGCCGCTGCCGGCGCGTTGGTTCCGATCCGTGCAAGCTCGGGAATCAGCGAGTGATGACGGTCGCTACTGTTTTGATGTGTCGGCTTCGATGCCGATCGCCGGATTGCTGGTGCATTACCGGGGCTGGTTGCATGCTGTTTGATCTGCTCCAGCCATCAGGGCCGATCAACGATTAGGCTTTACCTTGTAGGAGCGACGTAAGTCGCGATGAAGCTTTACCTGTAAAGCCTCATCGCGACTCACGCCGCTCCTACAAGTGATGAATCGTCAGAACGTATAGCGGATTCTGGTGTAGTAATACGCTCCGTTGCTGCCTATGGGCGACAACACGTCATAGGGCAGGTTGCCGAAGTAGTAGATATCTTCGTTCGACAGATCCGGATATTCATCGGTCAGGTTCAGGCCGCCGATGGCCAGGCTCAGTTGTGGCGTGAAGCGGTATTCCACTTCGGCATCCAGTTGCCATTCGGCGCCGTAGCGTTGTTCCGGTTCGAAACCGCCGCCGAAGTTGAATACGCGCTTGGCGCTGCCATGGCGACTGACTCGGCCCAGCAACGACCAGTCGTCATTGCCCCAGTTGGCGCTGAACACACCACGCGTGCGCGGTGCGGCATCGGTCAGCGTGTTGCTTTCCTCCACGCCAAACAGCACGTAGCTGGGATCGATGGCCAGCAACGCGTCGGGAGTTGCCGCGATGCGCTTGATCTCGGTCTTGGCATAGCTATACGTGCCGCTCAACAGCAAGTCGCCATTGCCGAGTTTCTGGCGCCAGTTGGCAACCAGTTCCACGCCTTCGGTGCGGGTGTCGGCGGCGTTGATGAAGAAGTTGGCGCTCTGCACGCCGGGCACGCCGAAGTTGTCCTGTACGAATTCCGTCAGCGCGTCTCCGCTGATGCGTTCGGTCAACGCGACGCGGTCATCGATATCGATGCGGAACACGTCCAGCGACAAGTCCAGACGCTCGCCGATCTGGCTGGTGAAGCCCAAGCTGAAGTTGACCGACTTTTCCGGCTTCAAGTCTTGTGCGCCAAGCGCGCGGGCGATGGGATTGTTGACCGACAGCAATCGCCCCTGCAGCAGTTGCCCGGACGCATCGTAGCCGGTGGAGGTGGATTCGAATCCGATCTGGCTCAGCGACGGCGCACGGAAGTTGTTCGATACCGAGCCGCGTAGTGCGAACGCCGGGGCGAATTCATAACGCGCGGCCAGCTTGCCGGTCAACTCGCCGCCGAAGTCGTCGTAGTGTTCATAGCGCGCGGCGACATCGGTAAAGAACTTTTCGCCGAACTGGCTGCTGAGACTGGCGTAGAGGCTGGATACATCGCGACTGAGATCGGCGGTGTCCTGCGGGGTCAGGCCGCCACCTGCCTGCGAGCCGGTGGGCCGATCGGTGAACGGTCCCGCCGCATACGACGCCGGGTCGCCGGCGCCGGTTTCGAAATCCTCGCGGCGGAACTCCACGCCGGTCGCAAACGTATGCGTGTTGTCGCCTTCGCCAAATACGCGGCTCAGATCGAAGTTCAACAACGCTTGTTGGAACTCGTAATCGCCGGTCTTGAATCGGGTGGGGCTCCCCGGGCCCAGCGAGGCGTTCAATGAGTTGCGTAGCCGGTAAGTGAATTCGTTGCGGCCATAATTGAGGCTGGCATCGTAGTCCCAGTCGCCCCATTGCCCGCGCACGCCGGTAACGCCAGCGAGGTCCAGATTCTCGCCCTCGGAGATGGGGCGATAGCCGTTGGGATAGACCTCCTTCCAGTTGGCCACGCCATCGGGATAGCGGAAGTAGTTGGCACCTTCGGTGTCGCTCTGATGGTAGGTGCCAAAGGTGTAGAACTCGGCGTTTTCACCCAATGGAACTTCGCTGTTGAGCCATGCATTGAGGGCTTTGGATGATCCATCGCCCAACACGTAATTGCGCTGGCCAGCCAATGCCAGGTTGTCGGGCGTCTGTTCTTCGAAGAACGGAATCTGGTCGAATCCGGCGCGATTGGTGGCTTCGCGATTCTTGTATTCGAAGCCGACGCGGAAGAACCCTCCGTCGTTGCCAACCCGGCTGCCCACCTGGCCGCTGGCGAAGGTGGCCTGTCCATCCGTCAGCGTTCGGCCGATCGGCTCCACGTCGGTGTGATGCGCGCCATAACTGGCTTCCCAGGCGCCGCCTTCCGGGGCGTCGTTGAGGATGACGTTGATCACCCCGGCCACCGCATCGGAACCGTACTGCGCGCCGGCACCGTCGCGCAGCACTTCGATGCGCTTGATCGCGCTCACCGGTATGGCGTTGAAGTCGACCGGCGTGTTGCCCTTGCCGATCTTGCTGTCGGTGTTGACCAATGCACTGGTGTGGCGACGTTTGCCGTTGACCAGCACCAGTACTTGATTGGGGCTGAGTCCGCGCAGTTGCGCGGCGCGCACATGATCGGCGCCGCCGGAGTTGGATTGGCGCGGGAAATTGAACGAGGGCAGCAGCGCCTGCAATGCGCTGCCCAGCTCTCCGTTCAACACACCGGCCTTGCGGATGTCCTCGGCGGTCAGCACATCGATGGGCGAGGTGGATTCCAGCACGGTGCGGTCGCGCGCGCGGGTACCGGTGACGATGACTTTATCCAGATCGACGGCATCGCCGGGCGCGGGGCTGGACGGACTCTGCGCGAACGCCGGGCTGACGATCGCCAAAGCGATAGCGACGCTGAGCGGCGCCATGGAAGAACGGGACATGCGGACTCCTGTGGGGTGAAGCGACATATGGGGCGAAACGGGTAAGCAATGGCCGCCTACGATGGCGACGCGGGGCATATCACCCTCAGCCAGGCGCACCCCGCGCGTCGGGCGCGCAAGCTCGGTGCTTGACGGTAATGGGCAATTGGGGGCATCGGGAGGGAATCTTTCTAGTTGTTCGTGCATCCGATGACGATCTATCCATTCATCCGGATAAAGCAATACATTACACATGCGGGACCGCTTCGGCCAACTCGCGCTATGCCGGCTGTCTATGTGGACATGCCGATCGGTTATTTCGCGAGAGCTGTCACCCAGATCGACAGTGAACCGTTTCGATTGATTCGGACAACTCATCTCGAAGTGATCGAATCAATTTCCATATTGCCTTTCTCCGCTTGCGGAGGAGGGAAAACAGCGGTACTCCAGAAGTGAGTGCCGCATCTATCAGAGGAGTCGTTCCATGCCGTTGCGCGCCGTATTGTTGGCTTTGTTGTTGGGAGTGGGTGGCTGCGCGAGCCAGCTGCCGGCCGCCGAGGGTTCCGGCGCGACCACCGCCGCGATGCAGGGCGACGCTGCGCGCCCCGCGCAGGTACAGGGTTGGGTGCGCAGCGAGTTGTATTTCGGCGTGGGCACCGAGGGCGACGAGAAGAACACCATCAGTGAGGCGCAATGGCGTGCGTTCCTGGACAAGGAAGTGACGTCGCGGTTTCCGGACGGGCTGACGGTATTCGATGCCTACGGCCAGTGGATGTTCCGCGGGGCGCAGGGCCCGGAGCGCTTGAATTCCAAAGTGCTGGTGATCCTGCATGAGAATACGCCGCAGCGACGTGCCGACATCGAGGCCATCCGCCTCGCATGGAAGCAGGCGACAAAGCACCAGTCGGTGCTGTGGTCGCAGCAAGCCGCCGAGGTGTCGTTCTAACGTGCCGTAGGCCGGGTCTTGACCCGCCATCGCCGCGCCCCGGTAGCTGCTCAGAGTGCACGATGAAGAACGCGCCGCAGCGCGTCTGGATGGGCGAACAATCCAAGCTGCAATAAGGACCATTATCGCGTTTTCGATGGTTGTCCGCGCATGCTTTGAGATGGCGATGGTGGATCGGAGCCCACCGATGACACGTACCCAGGTCGCCCGGATTGCCAATGTTCTGACACCATTACCTCCGCCCCCTCACTTCCAATCCCGCCATGACCCCCTCCTTATCCCGCCCTCGCTGGTTCGTCGCTGGTGACCTCAACGGTTTCTTCGGCTTGGTGGTGGACAACCTGTCCATCCTGGGCTTCATCTCCGCCGCGTTGATCGGCATCTTCCAGTTCCCCGCCGAAGTGGTGTTCACGCGCATGTTTCCGGGCACCGCGCTGGGCGTGCTGGTGGGAAATCTGATCTACACCTGGATGGCACGCAGGCTTGCATTGAAGACCGGCCGCGACGATGTCACCGCGATGCCGTTGGGCTTGGACGCGCCCACCAGTATCGGCATGGCCTTGCTGGTGCTGGGTCCGTCCTTCGTCGCCTTCAAACAGCAGGGAATGGACGTGCAGGCTGCGGCGAATGCCACCTGGCAACTCGGCATGGCGTCGCTGGTGGTGATGGGTCTGCTGAAACTGGTGCTGTCGTTCTTCGGTGATGCGATCACGCGCGCCGTACCGCGTGCGGCGCTGTTGGGTTCGATCGGTGGCGCTGCGCTGACCTTGCTGGGTTTTCTGCCGTTGATCGAAACGCTGCGTTCGCCGGTGGTCGGATTCGTCACCTTCGGATTGCTGCTGTATGTGCTGGTCGCGAAAGGCAAGTTGCCGGTGAAGATTCCCGGTGTGTTGCTGGCCTTCATTATCGGTACGGCGCTGTACTACGGATTGGGCTTGGCGGGGCTGGGCGCGCCGGGCTTCGCCTTGCCGAAGGCGGTGCCGTTGACCTTTACCCTGCCGTTGCCGAGCTTGGGCTTTCTGGATGGCCTTGCCTACACGGTGCCTTATCTGCCGCTGCTGCTGCCGTTCGGATTGTTGATGGTGGTGGGCGGCATCAATGTCAGTGAAAGCGCGCGTGCGGCCGGCGACGACTACCGCACCCGCGACGTGCTGCTCGCCGAAGCCGTTTCGACACTGGTGGCGGGGTTCTGTGGCGGTGTTGCGCAGACCACGCCGTACATCGGGCAGCCCGCCTACAAGCATATGGGCGCGCGTACGGGCTACACGCTGCTGACCGGATTGTTCATCGGCCTCGGTGGCGTGCTCGGCTATGTCTCGGGGCTGGTGCAGTGGCTGCCGATCGCCGTGCTGGCGCCGATCATCGTCTACGTCGGCATGGACATCACGCTGCAGGCTTTCCACGACAGTCCGCGCAAGCATGCGCCGGCGGTGGCGCTGGCGTTCCTGCCATCGATCGCCTATTTGCTGGTCATCAAAGTGGGCAACCCGGCCTGGATCGCGCCGGATCGTTTCGCCGCGTTGTACAACGGCATCGAAGGACATGGCTTGCCCGATCTTGCCGCCATCGTCACTCTGGGCAACGGCTTCATCATTACCGCGATGATCTGGTCCACCGCGTTGGTGGCGATGATCGACCAGCGTTTCCGCCGCGCCGCGTGCGTTCTGCTGGTGGGCGCCGCGCTGACTTTGTTCGGCCTGATCCACTCGGTGGATCCGCGCGGCAGCATCTATCTGCCCTGGGCCGTGGAGGGCCTGCCCAAGATCATTCTGTGGCAGTTCTTTGGCGCCTATGTCGCGCTGGCGACGTTGCTGGGTTTGCTGTCGTTGCAGAAGCAGCCCACGTAGGGTGGGCCCCGGCCCATCATTGCCATGTCTGAGTTCCCGATAACAATCATCGGAGCCGGCTCCAAACACCGCGATATGGCTTTCGATGGTTATCTTTGCCAGCGTCTGGATGGTGATGGCCGGTCAAGCTCCGCCCTAGGATCGCCGGCACTGTCGTTGTAGAAGAAAGTGGAACCGGAACGGATTGGTAAGGTGGCTGTCGCTTTGCCCCCTTTAATAAAGGGGGCTACGGGGGATTTGCTTTTGATCTTGGATACCGCGAAGAGCAAATCCCCCTTTGATCCCCCTTTTGACCAGCCATTCGGCTGTTGAGGGGCGTTTCAAAGGGGGAAACTGGAATACGGCCCGCTCAGAGGCTAATGGCTGCCCTAGGCGGGCTTGAATCGTCCCGCCTTTAACCGCATCTGGATAGCATTGCCGGAAACACCCCGGCCTCCTTCTTTATAAGGGCGCTGCCCCGAGGAAATCCCGATGCGGATGGACAAGCTCACCTCGCGTTTCCAGCAGGCGCTGGCCGACGCGCAATCGCTGGCCGTAGGCCGCGACCACAACATGATCGAACCGATCCACGTACTGACCGCATTGCTGGATCAAAGCGGCAGCACTCGTCCGCTGCTGGCCCAGGCGGGGGCCAATATCCCGTTGCTGCGCGAACGGCTGGGCGAAGCGCTGGACAAACTCCCCAAGGTCTCTGGCCAGGCTGGCAATCTGTCGATCGGCAACGACCTGGCGCGCTTGCTCAACGTCACCGACAAGCTGGCGCAGGACAACGGCGACCAGTACATCGCCAGCGAGTGGTTCCTGGTGGCAGCGCTGGACGACATGAGTGCGGCGGGGCAGGAGCTCAAATCCAGCGGCGTCGACAAGCAGAAGCTACGCGCCGCCATCGACAAACTGCGCGGAGGCGAAAAAGTGCAGTCCGAGAATGCCGAAGAACAGCGCCAGGCGCTGGAGAAGTACACCATCGATCTGACCGAGCGCGCCGAATCGGGCAAGCTCGACCCGGTGATCGGCCGCGATGAAGAGATTCGCCGCACCATCCAGGTCCTGCAACGGCGCACCAAGAACAACCCGGTGCTGATCGGCGAGCCTGGCGTGGGCAAGACCGCGATCGTCGAAGGGTTGGCCCAGCGCATCGTCAACGGCGAGGTACCGGAAGGACTGCGCGGCAAGCGCGTGTTGTCGCTGGACATGGGCGCGCTGATTGCCGGCGCCAAGTTCCGCGGCGAATTCGAGGAACGGTTGAAAGCGGTGCTCAGCGACCTGTCCAAGAACGAAGGCCAGATCATCCTCTTCATCGATGAGCTGCACACCATGGTCGGCGCCGGCAAGGCAGAGGGTTCCATGGATGCCGGCAACATGTTGAAGCCGGCGCTGGCGCGCGGCGAGTTGCATTGCATCGGCGCGACCACGCTGGACGAATATCGCAAGTACGTGGAAAAGGACGCCGCGCTGGAGCGCCGTTTCCAGAAAGTGTTCGTCGGTGAGCCCAGCGTGGAGGACACCATCGCGATCCTGCGCGGACTGAAAGAAAAATACGCGGTTCACCACGGCGTGGAAATCACCGACCCGGCCATCGTTGCTGCCGCCACTTTGTCGCACCGCTACATCGCCGACCGCCAGCTGCCGGACAAGGCCATCGACCTGATGGACGAAGCCGCCAGCCGCATTCGCATGGAGATCGACTCCAAGCCCGAAGAAATGGACCGCATGGAACGCCGGTTGATCCAGCTGAAGATCCAGCGCGAAGCCCTGAAGAAGGAAAAGGACGCGCAATCCAAGCAGCGCCTGGCCGATCTGGAAACCGAAATCGAATCCTTGCAGCGCGAGTTCAACGATCTGGAGGAAATCTGGAAGGCCGAGAAGGCGATGCTGACCGGTGCGACCAAACTCAAGGAACAGATCGAACGCGCCAAGCTGGAACTGGAGGCCGCGCAACGCAAGCAGGATTACGGGCTGATGAGCGAAATCCAGTACGGCCAGCTGCCGTCGCTGGAAAAGCAGCTGGCCGCTGCGCAGGAAGCCGAGCAGAAAGGCTTCCGGCTGCTGCAGGACAAAGTGACCGACGAAGAGATCGCCGAAGTCGTATCGCGTTGGACCGGTATTCCGGTCAGCAAGATGCTGGAGGGCGAACGCGAAAAGCTGCTGAAAATGGAAGATGCGCTGCGTGGCCGCGTGATCGGGCAGGAAGAAGCCATCAAGGTCGTGTCCGACGCGGTGCGCCGCTCGCGCGCCGGTTTGTCCGATCCCGACCGTCCCAGCGGATCGTTCCTGTTCCTGGGCCCGACCGGCGTCGGCAAGACCGAGCTGTGCAAGGCGCTGGCCGAATTCCTGTTCGACAGCAGCGACGCCATGGTCCGTATCGACATGAGCGAGTTCATGGAGAAGCACGCGGTCAGCCGTTTGGTGGGCGCGCCCCCAGGCTACGTAGGCTATGAAGAAGGCGGCTACCTGACCGAAGCGGTACGGCGCCGGCCTTATAGCGTGATCCTGTTGGACGAAGTGGAAAAAGCGCATCCGGACGTGTTCAACATCCTGCTGCAGGTGCTGGACGACGGGCGTTTGACCGACGGGCAGGGACGCACGGTGGATTTCCGCAATACCGTCATCGTGATGACCTCCAACTTGGGTTCCAGTCTGATCCAGGACATGTCCGATAGTGGCGGAGCGGGCGACACGCCGGAAAGCTACACACAGATGAAGGCCGCCGTGATGGGCGTGGTGCAGGCGCACTTCCGGCCGGAGTTCATCAACCGGTTGGACGACATCGTGGTCTTCCACCCATTGGACAAGGCGCAGATCCGCGAGATCGCCCGTATCCAGACACGCTACCTGGCCAAGCGCCTGGCGGACCGGCAGATCGCGCTGGAGCTGGACGAATCGGCGCTGATGCTGCTGGGCAACGTGGGTTTCGATCCGGTCTACGGCGCTCGTCCGTTGAAGCGCGCCATCCAATCGCAACTTGAAAATCCGCTGGCGCAGAAAATCCTGTCGGGAGAATTCGGAGCGGGCGACACGGTGGTGGTGGAAGCGGCGGGTGGACAGCTGTCGTTCGTCAAGCGGTAGCCCTTGTAGCAGAGCGGAGCGCGCCCCGAGATAGCACCAAGTCGGGGCAATAGACGGCGCTCCTGGTAGAGCGGAGCTTGCTCCGCTGCTTTTTGCCACCGACATGAATCGTTTCGGCGTCACGAAGAGCAGCGGAGCAAGCCTCCGCTGCAAGCCTCCGCTCTACGGGTAGCGCTTTTACGCGGCCTCGCTGCCGATCTCGTTGCCGGCCGCGACGCAATCGCGACGCACAGTTCTTGCCAAGTCCATCTTTCATGTCAGGATAGTGGCGTGCTGGGGGAGCACGAACCTGTTTGAGGCATGCAGATCGACCGATTCCTTCCGGAAGAGATGGTCCACAGCCGAGCCGGCAAGATCCTGCTGCTGGGTTCGCTATGCCTGTTGCTGCAGCAGATTCCAATTCCGTACCGCATCGATTTCTTCGGCAGCCAAGCCGCCGCCTCGCTGATACATCTGCAAACCGGTGTGTTGCTGGCCATCGCGATGCTGGAGCGCGACCGTTGGGTGTTGATCGGCACTTACTTCCTGGTCTATCTGGGCTGGACGGTTCGCCAATCAGGTGTTGAAGGCGGCCCCAGCATCACGTTGCTATGGGGATTTGCGGTGTCGCTGCTGGGCTGCGGATGGACCATCGCTTGCGCCCGCTGGGCAGGCTGGCCGCGCCCCGCCGAAACCCGACGGGTCCGGCAAGCCGATCTGGTTCGCTTTCCGGGCGCGGGTCTTTTCCTGTACCCGGCGGGATTGGCGCTGCTGGGTGCCAGTATCATCCTGCTGTCGACCCCGCAGGTGGCGCTGAGCGACGTCTTCCAGACCTTCTTCGCCAAGCAGTTCGGCGTGGCGGTGGTGACCATGCCGCTGGTGATCGTCTGGTGCGAACGCGGTCGCGGGCCTTCGCGGATACCCAAGCGCGGTTGGTGGTGGCCACTGCTGTTGTGCGCTGTGCTTGTGGTCAGTCTTTGGACCACAGGGCACGTGCGAGAGACTCTTACCGAGGCACAGGCGCCACGCATCGTGCTGATGGACTACCGCTTCGCGCTGTTCATCGTGCTGGCCTGGTGCGTACTGCGTTTGCCCGCGCAATGGTCGATGCTGGCGCTATCCGGCGCTTTGCTGCTGTTGGTGTACGCCGTTGCCGGTACCGCTGAATACGGCAACAGCGCCATCGGCTTCTTCAATCTGCTGCACATCGCGCTGGAAGTGAACATCCTGCTGATGGCGATGCTGTATCTGTGGCTGATCAATCGCGATCGGCGCGAACTCGCGGAACGCCTGTCCGAGGAAACCCTGCGCGACACCGTTACCGGCCTGCCTAACCTGAAGGCATTGCGTCTACGGATGACGCAGCGGGCGCCGCGCCGCGCGGAACTGGGTTACCTGCTGCTGGACCAGACGGACTCGCTGGTCGCCGGCTTCGGGCTGGACACCCAGGCGGCAGCGATGAACGCCGTGGCACGCCGGCTGAGCGACATGGTGGATTCCTATTACGTGGGTACTGGCCAATTCGCCCTGTTACCAAAGGCGGCCGCCGATGACGATCTTTGGGAGATTTTGATGGCGCGCGTGGAGCACGCCGAGATCGACGCGGACGGACAGCCAGTGCGTCTGCTGCCTTATCTGGGTGTCGCCATAGTCCCCGGCGGCCGCCCGGACAAGGTCGATGCCGCACTGTTGACGGCTTCCCATTTGGCCTTCAATGCGCGCCAGCATGGTGAAGTCCGCCCGCGTTACAGCGAAATAGGCGACTCGCAGATGCGCCATTCGCACCGCCAGCAATTGCAGAACGCGGCCGAAGCATTGGCGTGTCTGCGCAATGAGCGCGTGGTGTTGTACTTCCAGCCGATTCTGCCGTTGCCGGCGGAAGCGGGAGGCGAAGCACCCTCATCGGTCATCTACGGCGAAGTGCTGTGCCGGTTGCGCAGCGAAAGTGGAGAACTGATTCCACCGGCTCGTTTCATGGGGCCCATCGAAGCCGCCGGCCGCGGCGCCGAACTCGATCTTGCGGTGCTGCGCGCTTTGTTCCGGCAATTGCGCAAATATCCCGAGTCGCTGCCTTACTGCCGACAAGTCGCCATCAACCTGACCGGTCAAAGCCTGGCATCCACCAGCTTCCAGGTGGAATTGCGTACGCTGCTGGCCGATGCGCCACTGCCTGCGTCGTCGCTGTGTTTCGAAGTGACCGAGACGGCGGCGATCTCCAGCACTGCAGCTGCCAGCCAGTTGTTGAGCGACCTGCGCGCCAAGGGTTGCCGTATTGCGATCGACGATTTCGGCACCGGCATGCAGAGCTTTTCGCGCCTGAAGGAATTGCCGGTAGACATCATCAAGATCGATGGTTCGTTTATCCGCAACGTTGCCGCACGCGGTAACGACTTCGCACTGGTGCAGGCATCGGTAGCGATAGCCAAGGCCTTCGGTGCCGAGACAGTGGCGGAGTTCGTCGAGAACGAAACCATCGCCGACTGCCTGCGCGAACTAGGTGTGCAGCGTGTGCAAGGCTATCTGTACGGTGCGCCGCGGCCGCTGTCGGAAGTGCTGTCGGACGTATTGGTCGAGGCTATGCCGTCGAATGCTTCGGCAATCGGCTATCAAGGCTAAAAAAGAAGGTCCGTACCCGTGCCTGCCGTCGCCGGGGCAGGGTGACAGCAGCCGAGAAAGGCGTGATAGCATCCGCCGCGCAGGGGTAGTCGCCGTAGCCAATCCACTCACACGGAAGAGGGATCGTCATGGTCGAGCGCATACTTTTCGTGGTCCTGTTGTGCCTGTTCTACAGCGTGGCGGCTCCCGCCAAGGCGCAAAGTACGGTGGAGTGCCACTCCATCCATTACGAATACAGCGAATGCTGGGCAGGTCCGCTGCGGGCGCCGCAATTGGTGCACCAGATATCCAACAGCGCCTGTATCGTCAATCGAAGCTGGGGCTACAACCCTCGTAGCGGCTACATCTGGGTGGCGCAGGGGTGCGCGGGTGTATTCGCCGACGTCAACGCCTACCATCACGGGCGTGGAGATTCCTGGGATCAGGGCGCTCGTCATTACAGCGACCGCGGCCATGATTCTGGCGCGGTGGTAGCGGGCTTGGTGCTGGGTGCGATCATCGCAGGCGCGGCGGAAAACAACGACCGGCGGCATACCACCAGCAATGTCGACTACGACCGCAAGACCAGCTACAGCGGCTGCCATGGCATCGGCTGCAAGGTCGACAATCCGGACCGGAATGACAGCCAAGCCATCGACCCGCGGCCGTCGTTCGACCGCCAAGGCAACCCTAATTTCGACACGCACGGCAATTGGCAGGGCTGTCACGGCGTCGGCTGTCTGGTAGACGATCCAGACAGCGGTAATTGATGGTCGAAGCTGCTGGCGGTGGCTTGCCATGACGAAGCGATGCTTCAAGGGCTAAGCGAGTTGCCGTTGAGCGTCCGATGGGTCTAAACCCGCTTGGCCCGATATGGCGGCGTCGCCATCACCATTTCGCCAAGTGAAAACGCGAGTTCGCGTTCGGCCAACACGGCGCCGTCGGCGCCGTGTTCCAGCAAGTGCTTCACTTCCGCGTCACTGTGCGCACGCGCCAGCAAAGTGAGGTCGGGGTTGAGCGCGCGCAGCTTGGCCAAGACCTCTCCGGCTTCCAACGGTTGCGGAATCGCCAGCACGACGATCTTGGCCTTTTCCGGACGCGCTTCGGCCAGAACCTTGTCCGCGGTGGCCGTGCCGCGAATGGCGGGAATGCCGGCTGCATGTGCCCGCGCTACGTGATCGCCGTTGTCGTCGATGACGATCAACGGTACACCGCGGTCGCGCAGTACGTGCGCAAGTTCGCTGCCCACGCGGCCGTAGCCGATGATGATGGCGTGGTCACTGACGTCCAGCGATGGCCCTGGTGGCAACTCTGGTTCCTGCACCGCTTCGGTCGCTGTTTTGGCGGCTTGCCGCGCTTGCCAACGGTCCAGCCAGGAGAACAGAAAAGGATTGGCGACGATCGACAGCAACGCGCCGGCCAGGATCAAGTCGCGACCCTCTGGCGGCAGTATCTCCAGGCTCACCCCCAATCCGGCCAGGATGAAGGAGAATTCGCCGATCTGCGCCAGGCTGACCGAAATCGTCAGCGCGGTACCGGTAGGGTGTTTGAAAAGCCGCACGATGGCGAACGCGGCCAGCGACTTCCCGACCACGATGATCAGGAAGGTCGCCAATACCTGCCACGGGCGGTCCAGCAGGATCGAGGGATCGAACAGCATGCCCACCGAGACGAAGAACAGCACGGCGAAGGCATCGCGCAGCGGCAACGAATCGTTGGCGGCCTTCTGGCTGAGTTCGGATTCGTTGAGCAGCATGCCGGCGAAGAACGCACCCAGTGCGAACGACACCCCGAACAGCGTTGCCGAGCCGAACGCAACGCCCAGTGCGATCGCCAGGATCGACAGTGTGAATAATTCGCGCGAGCCGGTGGCGGCGATGCGTTCCAGCGTCCAAGGAATGACGCGGCGGCCCACCACCAGCATCAGGGCAACGAACAAACCCAACTTCAACAGCGTCCAGCCGATCGCCATCGCGATGGCCATTGCGCTGCCGGTCGCCGCGCTGCCTGTTTCCGCGTCTGCTTTACCGCCTACCACTTCTGCCAGCGCCGGCAGCAGAACCAATGCCAACACCATGGCCACGTCCTCGACGATCAGCCAGCCCACCGCGATGCGCCCGCGTTTGGTATCCAACAGTCGGCGGTCTTCCATGGCCCGCAACAACACCACGGTGCTGGCCACGGACAGCGCCAGGCCAAAGACAAAACCGTTCAATGGCGACCAGCCCATGCCCCAGGCCAAGCCCCAGCCCAACAGCGTGGCGACCGCGATCTGGACCAAAGCGCCCGGAATGGCGATGGCTTTGACTTCCAGCAGGTCTTCCAGCGAAAAGTGCAAACCCACGCCGAACATCAACAGCATCACGCCAAGTTCCGACAGCTGATTGGCCAGATCCTGATCGGCGACGAAGCCCGGCGTGAAGGGACCTACGAAGATGCCGGCGAGCAGATAACCGACCAGAGGCGACAGACGCAGTTTGTGAGCCAGCGTACCCAGCACGAAAGCAAGGGCAAGGCCAACTGCGATGATGGCGATCAGGTCGGTGTCATGATGCATCTGGGGCGGATATTTCCTCTGTGGAGGCGTTGAGTTTCGCCGCTCGACCTGTCTGGCGCAAACCGAAAATGAGCGAGCGATTCATCCGAGCGTCGTATGGCGGCCAAAAAGAACGCCCCGCAAAAGCGGGGCGTTCAAGGCGATTCAGCCAAGGATGGCTACCACTTGTAGCCTACTCGTGCGTAGGCATAGGCGCCGTTGAAACCGAACGGACTCTGTGTCGGGTAGGGTAGCTGTCCGGAGGTCGAGTTGGCGAAGATCACCTCGTCGGGATATTTGTCGAGCACATTGTCGCCGCCCAGCGTGAACTCCCAGCTGTTCAGCGTGTAGCTGAAAGACAGGTCCAACAGCCACTTCGGGTCGAAGGTCTGGTCCAGCGCTGGGTTAGCGTTGCGTATGGTGAACTCGCCGTAGCGGGTAACCGTGGCGCCGGCTTTGAAGTTGCCGATAGTCCAGATGCTGTTGAGAAAGAACTTGTCGCGCGGGGCGCCCACTTCGAAGCGGCCCAACTCCACTCGCCCGAAACGCACCGCGGTTGGATCGATGGCTTCCAGCGTCGCCGGATTCTCGGCTACGCGATCGATCTCGGTCTTGTTGTAGTTGTAACCGGCGGTGAGATCGAGCTTGCTGCCCGATAGTTTCCAACTATAGGTGCCGACCACATCCACGCCGGTGGTGGTGGTGTCCAACGCATTGGTGAAGTAGCGCCCACCCGTGACGTCGGGGAAGCCGTTGTTATTGAGATAGGTCCTGACCGCGGTACTGGTGAGGTTCTCCGACAGCGTGATGCGATCCTTCACCTTGATGCGATAGGCGTCGATCGTTACGTACAGATCTTCGACCGGTGTCAGCACAAGGCCCAGACTCAGATTGTCGGATTCCTCGGCCTTCAATGGCTCGGCGCCTAGAGCGACAGCCGCGGGATGATTGACGCGGAAGGTCACCAGATCGAACGGAATACCGCCGATGAAGTTGGTAGACGTCGTCTGGTAATACTGCTGCTGCAGTGAGGGAGCGTGGAAGCCCGTGGACACGGTGGCGCGCAACGCGATCGCGTCGTTGAAAGCGTAACGGCCGGTGAGCTTGCCGGTGGTGGTGTCGCCAAAATCGCTGTAGTCCTCATAGCGCACGGCTACACCAGCCGAAAGCTTGTCGGTGAGGTCGCCTTCCAAGCCGGCATAGAAAGACAGGTTGTTGCGATCGAAGCTGCCGCTGTCACTGGGGCGGAAACCCGGGAATACCTGTGCGCCGGACGCCGTGGGTTGTCCGTTGGGTAACCGGACGCCGCCATTGATATAGGAATTGGGTTCGCCCGGCCCGATCGTGAATTCCTCGCCGAGCCACTCCGCGCCGTAGGAGAGCGTGATCGGATAGGCGAGTCCCCATTCCAACGGCTTGTTGAAATCGAAATTCAACACGTGCTGCTTGATCTCCAGCGAACCGGCATAAAACTCGGTCGGGGACGTCGGGCCGAGGCTGCGGTTGAGGGTGTTCCTGATATCGAATTCCAGCTCGTTGGAGCCGTAGGTGTAGCTGATATCGATATTCGTACCGCCCGCGGTGAAGGTCTTGATGCCGCCGGAAAAGCTGTAGTCCGTCGACGTGTTGAAGATTTGCGGCAAAAAACCTTCCGGATAGATTTCCGGGACATTGCGGGTGTCGCCCGCCGGCCGGAAGAAGCCGTTGGAGAGCGACTCGCGCTTGGTGTACAAGCCGTAGGAATAGAAAGTCAGGTAATCGGCCAGGGCGATCTCGCCGTTGTACAGGAATGAGCCGTTGTCCACTTCCGGATCGCCCAGGCGTTGAACGACTTTCCCTGCCGGTGCGCTAGTGGGTGTCACCACACCAAGGTAAGGCCGTGCGCGGTCGGTCTGATCCTGATGACCCGCCTGCATGGCGAAGTGAACCTTGCCCGCCTCGCCGAGTTTGAAACCCGCGTCGCCTAGCAGTTGGTACTGCTCGCCGTCGCCTGCGCTGTATTGGCCATAGGTGCCGGAAACGCTGCCCCCATGGTCCGATCCTTTCAGCACGATGTTGATGACGCCAGCGATGGCGTCGGAACCGTATTGCGCCGACGCGCCATCGCGCAGCACTTCGACGCGCTCGATGGCCGAGATCGGGATCGAATTCAGATCCACAGGCGAAGAGCTGCGGCCTTGGCTGCCGTTGACGTTGACTAGTGCGCCGGGGTGGTAGCGCTTGCCATTGACCAGCACCAGCGTGTGGTCGGGCGATAGTCCGCGCAATTGCGCCGGACGCATGGCGTCGGTTCCGTCGTTGATGGCCGCGCGCGGGAAATTCAGTGAAGGCACGGCACGCGATAGTGCCGTGGCCAGCTCGACCGTGCCTGTCGATGCCAGCACTTCGGGCGTGATGATGTCGATCGGCGCGGTGGATTCCGCCACTGTACGGTCCGCAACGCGTGTGCCGGTCACGATCAATGTGTCCAACGTGCTGGTATTTGCGGGGGTGGCTTGTTCTTGCGCGAGAGCGGGGCCTACGGTCAACGCCAAAGCCACTGCGAGGGCTAACGGAGACGGCTTACGGGTCATAGCTACTCCTAGGAAAGGTCAAGTTGGTGTGCCGATCTGTTTCATTTGAAAGGGATTTTTTGCAGTGCACCAAGGCTGATTACCGTGCTATGACAGCGAAGTCAACAATTTATTAACAAATATGGGACGGCCATCTGCCGATAAACTAGCGCCCCCACGCATCCGCTGACCGCATAGGTTCCCGTTTGATTTCCCTCCGTAATTTCGCCCTGCGCCGGGGCGAGCGCCTGCTTCTTTCCAATGTGGATTTGGCCCTGCATGCCGGTTACCGGGTGGGCGTGGTCGGTCGCAACGGCACTGGCAAGTCCAGCCTGTTCGCCGCGATCCGTGGCGAGCTCGAAGCCGACAAAGGCGACGTGGAGCTGTCCGGCAGGCTGCGTATCGCCAGCGTGGCGCAGGAAACCCCATCGCTGCCGGATTCCGCTTTGGATTTCGTGCTGGGCGGCGATGTGGATGTGGCTGCCGCCTTGAAGGCGGAAGCCGATGCGCTGGCTGCCGAGGATTGGGAAGCGGTAGCCAATGCCCACCATCGCCTGGAAGAGGTCAACGGCTACGACGCCACCGCACGTGCCGGCAAGCTGTTGCACGGCCTGGGCTTCCCCGCCGATACGCATGCGCGAGCGGTATCCGCGTTCTCAGGCGGTTGGCGCGTGCGCTTGAATCTGGCGCGTGCACTGATGATGCCCAGCGACCTGTTGCTGCTGGACGAGCCGACCAACCACTTGGACCTGGATGCGGTGCTGTGGTTGGAGCAATGGCTGCTGAAATATCCGGGCACGCTCTTGTTGATCTCGCACGACCGCGAATTCCTCGACAACGTCGCCACCCATACGCTGCACCTGCATGGCGGTGGCGCCAAGCTGTATACCGGCGGCTATACCGACTTCGAGCGCCAGCGCGCCGAGCAACTGCGCCAGCAGCAGATCGCGCATGAGAAGGAGCAAGCCGAACGCGCCCACCTGCAGAGCTTCATCGACCGATTCAAGGCCAAAGCCAGCAAAGCCAAGCAGGCGCAGAGCCGGATGAAGCGATTGGCCAAACTGTCGGGCACCGAAGCTGTCCGCGCCGAGCGCGAATTCCGTGTCGAGTTCGCGCAGCCCAATCGTCTGCCGCACTCGCTGATCCGCATCAATCACGGCGAAGCGGGCTACGGCGACACCGTGATACTCCACAACGTCGGCTTCGGGCTGGAGGCCGGCGACCGTATCGGCCTGCTCGGCCCCAACGGCGCCGGCAAGACCACGCTGGTGAAGACGCTGGTAGGCGATTTGCCGTTGATTGCCGGCGAGCGCAGTGCGCATCCAGACCTGCGCATCGGTTACTTCGCGCAGCACACGGTGGAGTCGCTGCACGAAGGGCAGTCACCCATCGATCACTTCCGTGATTTGTCGCCGGATTCGCCCACACAGGCCTTCCGCGATTTTCTTGGCAAATGGAATTTCCCCGGCGACCGTGCGTTCGAGGTCGTCGATGGTTTTTCCGGCGGCGAACGTGCGCGCCTGGCGCTGGCCCTGATCGCCTGGCAGCAGCCCAACGTGCTGCTGCTGGACGAACCGACCAACCACTTGGACCTGGAGATGCGCGAAGCATTGGCCGAAGCGCTGAGCGACTTCGACGGCGCCATCGTGATGGTCTCGCACGACCGTCACCTGATCGGCTTGGTCTGCGATACGTTCTGGCGCGTCGCCGATGGCGTGGTGGAGCCCTTCGACGGCGATCTGGACGAGTACGCCGCCTGGTTGCGCACACGCCCTGCGGCCCAAGGCACCAAGCAGAAACTGGCCGAAGCCGCTCCCACTCCGCCGCCGCAAGCCAAGCCGTTGGCGCCGGCAAAGAAGATCAACCCGGTCAAGCTGGCCCAAGCCGAAGCCCGTGTCGCCGAATTGGAAGCCAAGGTGGCGGAAGTGGACGCGGCGTTGGCCGACCCCAAGGTCTTCGCACAAGCCGACCTCATCGCCCAACTGGGGCGGGACCGCGAAGTGCTGCTTCGCCAGTTGGCGGAAGCTGAGCAGGCGTGGTCTTCGCTTTATGATCTCGCGTGACCTCTGCTGTCTGATGGCAATGCGAGGTCGAGCGCGTAGGGGCGCTTCATTGACCTACGATCCAGTCGACACTGGCTTTCACGGCGTGTAGATTCTCCACGGCGTGGTGGGGCGTTTCCTCAGGGAAAGGGAACCTCTAAGGAAACCACCGGCACTCGCTCTTGGGGAAATCGATGAGAACCAGCAAGGCAAGGATGGCCGTCGCGGCCATGTTTTCAGTGGCTGTGCTCGCAGCGGCGACGATGCTGGCAACCAGCGGATATCCCACTTTTTCGCGAACGGCCGTTGCGTCGCAAGTGGTTGCCGCGATCCCCGCCGGCGCTATCCGAGTCAACGGCTCGCAGCCGCTGGTACCTACACCCGCATTGCGATTGTCCGGTGAAGTGACAGGTCTGCTGCCAGAGTCGACCGGACTTGTGGTTACGATCAAGGTAGGCGATCAGGCCTATGCGGCGACGGTGCAGGGCAATGCCTATACGGTGAACCTTGGACATCCATCGCCAGAGGCGATGGTCATCCTGGAAGCACGTGCCCCTGGAATCCACTTTCGTTCGGTTGCCGGCAGTGTCGGGCGGCTAAGGACGCTGGCCGGCGGTGACTCCCTTGCTGTGCTTGCTGAACACTCTTCGTTGCGGATCTCGCCGTACAGCACGGCGTTGGCGTGGATGGTGCAGTTTGTTTTGGGTGATCGGGATGCTACGAGCGATGTGGAGTTTGAAGAAGCCATTCGGTCGGCAGTCAATTCGGAATTGGAATTGGCGGCATATGCATTGTCCGCGGTAGTCACCAATGAATGGTCCCTACCTGCTTCATACGAAAACGGCTATCAGTTGTTGCAGGACAAAGCCGCGTTCCAGCAGTTCATCAGCCAGCCCGGGTTCGCCGAAGAGGCCAAAGGATATCTATTTGGTCAAGCCTACCTTTCGCCGCTGACTGCCTGGACGCAGGTTCCAGACCGAATGGTGATGCTTGACGGCGTTCCTTACGGTGAAATCGCCATGCACGCGAACGACGTCGCGTTATTGAGCAAGCAAGCTGACGGTAGTTACGACCTGTATGAGGATGAGCCTCTCGTCAATCCTAATTACTCGGCAAGGCTAACCGGGGGCAGTTTGATTCTTTATCCCACCAGCCAGGTACGTCGCTACTTCGAGAGCTTAGGTGGTATTGCGGCCCAGGAAATCGAGAGCCATGTTTTGCGGCGCTTGACCGCTGGTAACGCGGTGGGCGTCTGGGCAATAGAAACCACTTGGCATCGGCACGATAGCAACGGGTCATCCTTGCAAATCGATTACCGAGTTTTTTCCGCAGCCAGTCTGGACGGCTGGGCCAGGTCGGACGGCTGGCCAGCGCTGATGGCCGGCGCTCGCCCGCTGCCTTGGCTTTGCGAGACGACGACCGACGTGTGGGAAATCAAGCAACTAAGCGACTGCGGCTATGTCCAACATCAATTCCAAAATATTACCGCCGGTAGTGGAAAGACGATAAGACACGGCTGGAACGTCGACTCTGGCAGCCTGATCCCTCAACCATCGACAAACAGTCAGTCATTCAGCTGGTCAATGGATGCGGGAGTGTTGCGGGTGATCTCCAGCCATGCGGACACCCGATTTTGGCGAACACAAGGCCGATTCCAATCCGTGGGCAGCGTGATTTATCTGTCGCGCTCTTTGGCGGGCGGGTCGGCTGGCCAAGTCAAAGTTGGATTGAGCATGACGAGCACTCCTACCGTGACGACTTTTTCTGCGGAAGAGGCCCTCGGAGAATGGGCTCGGGAACAAAGCGTTATCGCAAGACCGCGGTACGGCGCCAGCCCCCTGTTTCTTATTGGATGAAGCGTGACGCAGGCGGTACCGGAAACCTCGGGACGTCGGTGGATGGTCAGGTCGTCAGTGACTTCCCGATGTTCTGGGAAGTGCTTGATGGCGCCGCTTACGACATGCGGGCGATAGGCAGATTCGCTAGCGGGCCGAATCAGTATTTTCGTTCTTGCTCCCAGGCGTTGGCGGCGGGAGCGGCAATGTGTACCGTCCAGATAACCTATTTCCGTCCGATTCTGAAGACACTGGACCGTTACTATGGGATTTGGGAGTCCTACCAGACGCCTCTTATGGGCAATGGCTCGGGGCAGACCAGCGTAGGGCCATTAATGCGGTTGGATTCCGTCCCGGGTTATTTCGCTTGTACAGGCGGCGCCTGCTTAACTCGCTTCACCGCTGGCGCTTCTGCCCCTGGAATAAGCCCAGTAGTCGCAGATCCGGCAGCGATGCCCGCGCGGGGGGTTGAAAACCGCCGAACTGCCCCCAAAACAAGAGCCGGTAAAGTACGTACCCTTCGCCTTATGCCTATCTACGCCTTCGAATGCACCCAGTGCGGACACAGTTTCGACCGTTTGCAGAAGTTGTCCGATCCGGATCCGGATACCTGCCCCGAATGCAACACGATTTCGGTCAAGCGGCAGGTGACGGCGCCGGCGTTCCGGTTGGCCGGCAGCGGTTGGTACGAGACCGATTTCAAGAAGGACGGCGACAAGAAGCGCAATCTGGCGGACGGCGGCGAAGGTGCCGCGAAGTCCACTGGCGACAGTAAGCCGGCGGAAGCGGCTCCCGCGGCTAAGAGCGAGACCAAGGCCGAAGCCAAGCCCGCGTCTGCACCGTCGACGCCCGCTGCCTGAGAATCCGTTCAAAGTCTGCCGTCGCTTGAGGCAAGCGGCGGCTTGATGCCGGCTTGGCAACGCGGGTAGGGTGGGGCATGAAAACCCTAAAACCCACCCTGATCGTGGCGGCGGTATGGTTGCTCGCCGGCTGCGCTTCTTCTCCCGGCGTTCCGCTTTCCGGTAGTGCTGCAACGGAGCCGGTGGATCGGTTCATGGCGGCTATCGCCGGTTATTGCGGCCAGGCATTCGCTGGGCGGATCGTTGCCAATGTGTCCAAACCGGCTGCGCCGGATGCTTTCGAAGGCAAGCCGCTGGTCATGCACGTGCGCGGTTGCGACGAGCCGCAGAAGCAGTTGCGGATTCCTTTCCATGTCGGCGACGACCGTTCGCGCACCTGGGTGTTGACCCGCACGCCGCAAGGCCTGCAGCTCAAGCACGATCACCGGCATCAGGACGGCAGCCCGGATGCCACCACGATGTATGGCGGCGACACCGTTGATGCCGGTACCGCCGGTCGACACGCCTTTCCGGTGGATGCGGAATCCATTGCGCTGTTCCAGCGGGAAGGTTTGGCGGCGTCGGTGACCAATACCTGGGCCATGGAAATCGTGCCGGGACAGCGTTTCGTCTACGAGCTCAGCCGCCCGAATGGACGGCTGTTCCGCGTGGAATTTGATCTCGCCCAGCCGGTGGCGGTGCCGCCGGCGCCGTGGGGCGCCGATTAGGCGGGGAGCCGGTAGCGCGGAATTGGTAGCCGGGAGCGTCGAAACGTCGACGGTCGTCCCGGCGGCCCCGTTAACACCGCCGGGACGACCAGTTTGTGTGCGCGGCTCAGCGAACGCCGAAGCGGGCGCGGCAGCCTTGGTTCACCCAGATCTGCTGGCCCTGGTAGCCCCAGTTGACGTTCTCGCGACAGGCCGTCTTGGAAATGTTCTGGATGACGACCGGCCGGCCTTGGCGGTTGTCCCAGGCGCAGGTGCGGTGACGGTTGTCTTCGCTGGCGCAGGTCACGGTATAGCCGCTTTCGCCGCCCGGATTCCACCCGCCACCACTGGTGATCTCCTCGAACTCGCCACGGCAGCCGTTGCGGACCCAGATGATGCCGGGTTGCTGGCGCCAGGAATTGCCTTCGATGCATTTCCCTTTGGAGATATTGCGCACTAGGCGGGCGCGGTTGCGGAAGCCGGTCTGGCAGCTGCGCTCGCGCATGTCGATGCTTTCGCAGCGGACGACCCGGCCGGTGCCGGGATAGCCGGGGCCAGGATCCCAACCGCCGGAACCGCCACCCAGCGATGAGGCGATGTCCTGCTTGATTCGGCTGAAGGTCCAGTTGGATCGGTTGACCTGGTCCAAGTAGAAGCGCAACTGATCGTCCGGGATACGGCGCCCTCGCGACTGCTCGGAATATTCCAGGCTGATCACTCGGGTCTGATCGGAAACCGACAAGGTGCGCAGGTCTTCCGGTGCATAGGCCCGGGTCTGGACCTGGGCGGATACGCTGCCAGCCATGAAGGCCAGCAACAGCGCAAAAGCGAACTGCATCAAAGGCTTATTCATGGTGGTCTCCCGTTGGGAGGCCATAGCTTAATCCCAACGGCGCGCGCCGGCGCAAGCGCCATTTGGAAACTGCTTCGAGCCGCACCGGGTTAAACTACGCGGCTTGATCAACCTAAGAGCCTGTTCACGATCCTGCTGCGACGGATCGTAAACAGGTTCCATGGCTGGTATGAACTGTCCGGCAGCCGCCGGACGATATTTGCGGAGCCCCCATGCGTACCCATTTCTGCGGCCTCATCGATGAGGCCATGATCGGCCAGACCGTCACTCTATGCGGCTGGACCGATGTCGCCCGTAACCTCGGCGGCGTCTGCTTCATCGATTTGCGCGACCACGAAGGCATCGTGCAGGTGACGGTGGAGCCCGACAGCGTGGACGTGTTCGCCGTGGCGGCCAGCCTGGGCTACGAGGACGTGTTGCGCGTGGAAGGCGTGGTGCGCGCGCGTCACAGCGTCAACGACAAGATCAAGACCGGCAAGGTCGAGATTGTCGCGACCAGGATCGAAGTGCTCAACAAGGCCGAGCCGTTGCCATTCCATGCTCACGAGAACGCCGGCGAAGACATCCGCCTGAAGTACCGCTACCTGGATCTGCGCACGCCGGAAATGCAGCGCAAGCAGCGCACCCGCATCAAGCTGGTGCAGGCGCTGCGCCGCTGGTTGGATGCGCGCGGTTTCCAGGACATCGAAACGCCGATCCTCACCAAGGCCACGCCGGAAGGCGCGCGTGACTTCCTGGTGCCGGCGCGCATGCACCCGGGCGAGTTCTATGCGTTGCCGCAATCGCCGCAGCTGTTCAAGCAGATCCTGATGGTGGCTGGGTTCGACCGCTACTACCAGATCGCGCGTTGCTTCCGTGACGAAGCGCTGCGCGCCGATCGCCAACTGGAATTCACCCAGTTGGATATGGAATTCGCGTTCGTGCGCGAGCGTGACGTCCAGGACACCGTGGAAGGCATGATCCGCGACATCTTCAAGGAAGTGATGGGTGTCGATCTCGCCGATCCCTTCCCGCGCATGACGTATGAAGAAGCCATGCGCCGTTACGGCTCCGACAAACCCGATCTGCGTATCGATCTGGAGTTGGTGGACGTGGCGGAGCTGGTCAAGACGTCTGAGTTCAAAGTGTTCGCCGACGCCGCCGCCAACCCGGACGGGCGCGTGGCCGCATTGCGCGTGCCCGCTGGCGCGGCGTTCTCGCGCAAGCAGATCGACGACTATGCCGCGCATGCCGGCAAGTACGGCGCCAAGGGCCTGGCCTACATCAAGCTGGGCGAGGGCGGCGAAATCACCTCGCCGATAGCCAAGTTCTTTGCCGAAGACGCCTTCGCGGCATTGGTGAAAGCCGTCGGCCTGCAGAACGGCGACATCGCTTTCTTTGGCGCGGGCGACTACAAGACCGTCAGCGATTTCATGGGCGCGTTGCGCTTGAAAGTCGGCAAGGACACCCAGCGCGTTGCCGAGGGCTGGCGCCCGCTGTGGGTCACCGACTTCCCGATGTTCGAATGGGATGAGGAAGCGCAGCGCTATGTCGCACTCCATCATCCATTCACCGCGCCGGCAGTCGACGACATCGCCGATCTGCGCGCCAACGCCAAGACCGCGGTGTCGCGCGGTTACGACATGGTGATGAATGGCAACGAGATCGGCGGTGGTTCGATCCGTATCCATCGTCCGGAAATGCAAAGCGCGGTGTTCGAACTGCTGGGTATCGGTGCGGAAGAGGCGGAGGCGAAGTTCGGCTTCTTGCTGGATGCGCTGAAATTCGGCGCACCGCCGCACGGCGGTATCGCTTTCGGCATCGACCGGATCGCGGCGCTGATGGCGGGCACCGAATCGATCCGCGACGTGATCCCGTTCCCCAAGACCACCACCGCGCAGTGCCTGATGACCGGCGCCCCGTCGCCGATCCCGGATGCGCAGTTGGCAGAAGTGCACATACAAGTACGTCCCCCAAAGTAACGTCGCCGAAACCTTTGCGGACAAAGATGCACTTGCCGCCACCGAAGCGGATCCCGCATGGCGCCCTCGCCCTTCTTCCGCCTGCCGGGAAAGGGGAGGGAATCGGGGCAAGGCGCAGACGATACCTTTCCAACTTCGCTCTTCCGCACACGGAAGACATCGATCGAGAGAGACCACCGAAATGACAGAGTACGCATTCGCATTGGAATGGGAAAAACTGGCCAATGAAGGCGCCGAGGCCGGCCTGGTAACGCAGCGCGCCCGCGTGTTCGGCGGCTGGTTGGTGCGCGTGGGTCAGGCAGGCAATATGGCGTTGACCTTCGTACCCGACGGCCAGGGACGCTGGGACGGCGAGGACTTCGGCGAAGACGACTACGAGTACGAAGAAGAGGAAGACGACGAGGAGGAAGACGAAGACCTCGACGAAGATGAGGAAGAGGAAGACGAGGACGAGGACGAGGACGAGAAGTAATCGTCACGCTGCTGCGTAATCTTTGCGCAATACGCGGGGCATGAAGGCATGCACGAGCAGTGGCTCGTAAGCTGCATGCTTTCATCCCGGGCGGAGAACGGAGCCAGATTCGAGCTGACCCATCATGCTTATCATTCGCCGCGCTACCGTCGAAGATGCCCAGGTTCTGTCGGACCTGGCCGCACGCACGTTCACCGAAACATTCGGTCATCTGTATCCGCCGGAGGATCTCGCGGCTTTCCTCGCTGACGCCTACGAAGTCGGCAAGCAACGCACGATCCTGGCGCATCCTGACTATGCGGTGTGGCTGCTGGAAGAGGACGGTGTCGCTGTCGGCCATGCCGCCGCCGGGCCCTGTGGGCTGCCGCATCCTGACGTGCGGCCCGGCGATGGCGAACTCAAACGCCTGTACCTACTGAAGTCGCTGCAGAATGGCGGCTGGGGCGGGCGCCTGTTCCATACCGCGCTGGAGTGGTTGGGGCGCGATGGGCCGAGAACGCTGTGGATCGGCGTGTGGTCGCAGAACCATGGCGCGCAACGGTTCTATGAGCGATATGGATTCCAGCGCGTTGGCGAGTACCAGTTTCCGGTCGGCAAGACCTTGGACGACGAGTTCATCTTGAAGCGTTCGCCTTGAGCGTTAGCGCCAAGAATTAGCACGCGAGATCAGCGCGTCGCCAAGCGCACTTGGCTGATCTCCGAACGCGGCGGTGCGCCGAACAGACGTTTGTATTCGCGGCTGAACTGCGAAGGGCTTTCGTAGCCGACCCGATGCGCGGCGGTGGCCGCTTCCAGACCTTCGGCCAGCATCAGCCGGCGGGCTTCGTGCAGGCGTAGCTGCTTCTGGTACTGCAAAGGCGACAAGGTGGTGGCCGCCTTGAAATTGTGGTGCAGCGAGGACACGCTCATGTGGACAGAGCGCGCCAGCGTTTCGATCCGCAGTGGCTCCAGGTAGCGTTGCCGCAGCAGTTCCACGGCCTTGGCGATGCGTTGCGGGCTGCTGTCGCGCACGGCCAGGTCGCGCAGGTGATGACCCAGATCGCCCAGCAACACCCGGTAGAAAATTTCCCGCATCGCCATCGACGCCAATATGCGCAGGTCCGCCGGGTCGTCGAGCAACCGCATCAGGCGCAGTACCGCGTCCAGCAACGGCGGCGTGACCCGTGCGGCGAACGCGGCGCACGTGGAACCCGCGCCGTTGGCATTGTTGCCGTGACGACCGCTATCGGCCGGCTCGGTGTCCATGATCAAGTCGGCGATCTGTTCCGGGTCGATATCCAGCCGCAGGCACAGATAAGGCTTTTCCGGCGTGGCCTCGATAACCTGGCCCAGCATCGGCAGTGTCATCGACACCACCAGATAATTGAGCGGATCGTAGTGATAGGTCTGGTCGCCCAGCATCGCGATCTTGCGTCCCTGCACCACGATGCACAGGCGCGGTTCGTACACCGTGGGCGAGCAAGGCGTCAGCGTGCTGATGCGCACCAGCTGCAGTTGCGGTAGCGCCGTGTTGTGTATGCCATCGCTAGGCGCCAATCGGGCAATCCGGTCGGCCAGTTCGTTCTGTGGCGCATGAAGCGATTGTTGGGCGATCAGTTCGGAAGGGCTTAGATGGCTCATGGTATTCACGCGTGGGGAGCGGTTGCGTCGATTATCGGCATGGCGACGGACAGGTGGCGCATCGATACGGACGATTTGCAGGATCAGGCAATTCTGTCGCAGCAATGAGCTAACGCTGAAGGTGCCCTGGAATCTACCGTATCCATACTCCTTCCCCCATACACGGAGTTAACGATGCCTTCCGTCCCCACATTCCCACGCCGCCGACTGGGCGCGGCCGGCCTGTCCGTTTCCGCCATCGGTCTTGGCTGCATGGGCATGTCCGAGTTCTACGGCCCCTCCGACGAAGCAGAATCGCTGAAAGTGCTGAACCATGCGCTCGACATCGGCGTGAACTTTCTGGACACGGCCGACATGTACGGCAGCGGCGAGAACGAGCGCTTGCTGTCCAAGGTGCTGAGCACGCGCCGTGACGAAGTGGTGCTGGCCACCAAGTTCGGATTCATGCGCGACCCGGCCAATCCGGCTGCGCGACCGATCAACGGCCGGCCCGAATACGTGAAACAGGCCGCCGACGCCAGCTTGCAGCGATTGGGCGTGGACCATATCGATCTCTATTACCAGCACCGAGTCGACCCCAATGTGCCGATCGAAGAGACCGTCGGTGCAATGGCCGATCTGGTGCATGCCGGCAAAGTGCGTCACCTCGGCCTGTCGGAAGCCTCGGCGGCCACGTTGAAGCGCGCTTATGCGGTGCACCCGATCACCGCGCTGCAGAGCGAATACTCGCTGTGGTCGCGCGATATCGAGGACGAAATCCTGCCGGCCTGCCGCGAACTGAACATCGGCGTGGTTGCCTACAGTCCGCTTGGGCGCGGCTTCTTGACCGGCGCCATCCAGTCCGCCGAGGAACTCAGCGCCAGCGATTTCCGTAGGCAGAATCCACGTTTCCAGGCCGGCAATATCGAGCGCAACGCCATGCTGGTCGAGGCGATCAAGAGCATCGCCGAGGCGCGCGGCTGCACATCGGCGCAGTTGGCATTGGCCTGGCTGTTGGATCGCGCGCCGGATGTCGTGCCGATCCCGGGCACGCGGCGGATCGCGCGGCTGGAGGAAAACAGCGCGGCCGCGACGATCCAACTGCACGATGAAGAGCGCAGCCAGATCGAAGCCATCCTTCAGACCCAGCAAGTCGTCGGTGAGCGCTATGCGGAAGTCGGCCGCGCGCTGCTGAACGGGTAGACATCAAACGCAAACGCCGCTTTCTGTCTTCACGTCATAGGAAGACGGTTTCGGTCAAGTTATATTGCAGTGCAGCATGCGGTGTGTCGCGCCGCTGTCGTCGTGCGGAATGAGGGAATCCTGGCATGTGGATCGTCCAATACGCGTTGAATCGCCGCTATACCATCGGGGTGCTGGCCATCCTGATCCTGTTGTTCGGCACCTTGGCCGCGCGGCGCACGCCCACCGACATCCTGCCCGAAGTCGGCATTCCTTCCATCAACCTGATCTGGACCTATAACGGCCTGCCCGCGGCGGAAATGGCGGCCAAGATCACGTCGTTTTCGGAAGCGGCGATCATGAACACCGTCGACGACCTCAAGGAGGTCAGCTCGGTGTCGCTCAATGGCACGTCGATCGTGCGTATCGACTTCCAGCCGAACGTCAGCCTGGAGCGCGCGCTGGGCCAGATCACCGCGGTTTCGCAGACCATCCTGCGGCGCATGCCGCCGGGCACTTCACCGCCGCTGGTGATCCGCAACAACGTCTCCAGCACGCCGGTGCTGCAACTGGTGCTGTCATCCGATTCGTTGACCGAGGCACAGCTGTACGACTACGCGCGGCTGCAATTGCGCTCGCAGATCCAAACCATTCCCGGTATCCGCATGACCCTGCCTTATGGCGGCGCCGCACGGCAGATCATGGTCGATCTGGATCCTCGGGCTTTGCAGACCTATGGGCTGATTCCATCGGACGTGACGTCCGCGCTGGAACGCGGCAGTCCGACGCTGCCGTCGGGCAATATTCGCGAAGGCTCCCGCGAGATGCAGATTTCGCTGGAAACCAGCCCGGAAACGGCAGCCGGGTTCCTGGACCTGCCTATCGCCAGCCGCGGCGGCAACGTCATTTACGTGCGCGACGTCGCCTCGGTGCGCGATGGTGGCGCGCTGCAGACCAATGTCGCGCGCCTGGACGGCGCCACTGCCGTGTCGGTGGCACTGATCAAGCTGGGCGGCGCGTCCACGGTGGAGATCGTGCGCGGCGTGCGGGAAAGGCTGCCGGAGATCATCGCCTCGGCACCGCCGGGCATGCGCATCGAGCCGATCTTCGATCAATCCGTATTCGTCGACAACGCCATCGAATCCATCCGCCACGAAGCCTTGCTGGTCGGCTTGCTGGTGGCGTTCGTGGTGCTGGTGTTCATCGGTTCCTGGCGCTCCAGCCTGATCGTGCTTTCGGCGATTCCGCTGGCACTGCTGGCCTCGGTCGCCATGCTCAATCTGTTGGGCTACACCTTCAACGTGATGACGCTGGGTGGATTGGCGTTGGCCATCGGCATCCTGGTCGACAACGCCGTGGTGGACGTGGAGAACACCAACCGCAACATCGCGCTGGGAAAAGACGTGCGTACCGCGATCCTGGATAGCGCGAAAGAGGTGGTGTTCCCGGAAATGGTGTCCACGATCTGCATCTGTATCGTGCTGACCCCGATCCTGCTGATGACCGGTCTTTCGGCCTGGGTATTCACGCCGCTGGCATTGGCGGTGATCTTCGCCATGGCCGCTTCCTTCCTGTTGTCGCGCACGCTGATTCCGGTGTTGTGCTCGCTGTTGCTGCCGGCCGATGTGGAAAGCCGCCGCAATCCACGCTGGGCCGCGGAACGCCAATTGCTGGCGGTCAATCACCGCGTCGAACACACGCTGGAGAGTTTGCGCGAGCGTCATCACGCGCTGCTGATGAAGCTGGGCCACCACGGCGGCGTACTGACGCTGGCGGCATTCGTGTTGATCGGATTGGGCGCGCTGTCGGCGGTGTCGCTGGGGCGCGAGTATTTTCCGCAGGTCGATGCCGGGCAGATACGTCTGCAAATCCGTTTGCCGACAGGCACCCGCCTGGAGCAGACCGCAGCGCGCCTGACGGACATACAGCGCGAGATTCGCGCCATCATCCCGCCCGCCGAACTGCAGACCGTCTACGAGCAGATCGGTACCCCGGACGCAGTCAACCTGGCGTTGGTGGATAGCGCGGTGGTGGGATCGTTCGAAGCCGAACTGATGCTGCAGCTACGCAGGCCGCATGCGCCCAGCGCCGATTACCTGGCGCAGATACGCCAGCGGATCGCCGAGAAATTTCCGGAAGTGAAAATCTTCGAGCGCCCGCCCGACGCCACCAGCCGCACGTTGGCGGGGTCGGCCGTGGGCGCGTTCGAAGTGCAGGTGATCGGCCGCGACGTGGCCGGCAACCTGGCCCTGGCGAGGCAGATCGAATCGCGGCTGCGCGAGGTACCTGGCGCCGTCGACGTCACCTTGCGCCAAGTGCTCGATCTGCCGGAATACCGGATCGCGATCGACCGCAGCCGCGCGGCGCAGTTGGGCGTAAGCGCGCAGGACGCGAGCCGTGCAGTACTCGCGGTCCTGGGATCGGCCGGTACGGTGACGCCGGTGTACTGGGTCGATACCGCCAGCGCCACCTCGTACACCGTACAAGTACAGGCGCCTCCCGCCAACCTGAGCGATATCGAGACGCTTCTCAACACGCCGCTGCGCGTGGATGCCGATGGCGGTACGGTTTTGCTGCGCAACGTCGCAACGGCAACCGCGCGCGCGGTGCCCGCCAGCATCGGCCGCAACACCTTGGCGCCGACGATCAGCGTGGTGGCCAACGTGCAGGGCCGCGATCTCGGTGCGGTGTACGACCGGTTGACCGACATCACCACACAGCTGCAATCCACATTGAAGCCCGGCAATCGCATCGAGATTGCTGGCCAGGCGGGCGAGATGCAGAGCGCTTACAGCGAACTGGCGGGTGGATTGTTGATGGCGGCGGTGTTGGTATTCCTGGTGTTGGTGGTGAATTTCCAATCGTGGATTCTGCCGCTGGCTGCCATGTGCGGCTTGCCGTTGGCGATTTCCGGTGCGGCGGTGGCGTTGTTCGTGACCGGTACGCCGCTCAGCGTGCCCGCGTTGATGGGCGTCATGATGGTGATCGGCGTATCCACCGCCAACAGTGTGCTGGTCACCAGTTTCGTACGCGACTTGATTGCCGCTGGACACGACCCCGAGGTAGCTGCGTACGAAGCCGCGGCCGTGCGCCTGCGTCCGGTGCTGATGACCGCCAGCGCGATGATATTGGGCATCGTGCCGATGGCGCTCGGCTGGGGCGAGGGTGGCGAACAGAACGCACCGCTGGGGCGTGCGGTTATCGGCGGACTGTTGTTTGGAACCCCGGCGACTTTGGTATTGGTCCCCTCCCTTCTCGCGGTGCTGGGCCGGCGCCGCAATCGTGCCGTACCGGCGTCCGCCGCCATTACGCCCGGCGATCCAGATCCCGCGCCCGGCACAGGAGTCATTCGATGAAAAACATGACGCGTGGAAAAAACATCTTGTGGGCGCTGCTTGCGATTGCCGTCGGTGTTTCGCTGGCCGGTTGCAACCGCAGTGCGGCGGAGCAAACCAGCGAAGCCGCGCCGCCGGAAGTGCTGACGGCGCAGGCCAAGCCCGCCGGCGATTCCTACGAGTTGCGATTGCCGGCGCGTACCGTCGCCGGCGAGACCGCGCGATTGTTTCCGCGCGCCACCGGTTTTGTCAGCGAACGCCGCGTTGATTTGGGCGACCGTGTCAACGCAGGCCAAGTGCTGGCGGTGATCTCCGCGCCGGAAGTCGATCAGGCCGTGCGCGAAACCCAGGCGGATGTCTTGCAGGCACGTGCCGACGTGGAACTGGCACGCAGCCACTACGAACGTGCGGAGCGGCTGGTGCAGTCGCAAGTGATCTCGCGCGAAATCTACAGCGACCGTCTGGCCGCACGCGATGCCAGCCGCGCTGCGCTGGCGGCTGCCGAAGCACGCTGGGCCAGTGCACGTGAGCGGCAAGGGTTCCAAGTGATGCGTGCGCCGTTTGCGGGGGTGATCTCTGCACGTAATGTGGAACGCGGAGATCGTGTGGTCGGCGATTCCGCATCGGCAACGGCGCCGCTGTTCGAAATCAATGCGCTGGATCCGCTGCGGGTCGTGGTGGATGTGCCGCAAAGCTTGGCGCTGCAAGTACGTCCCGGCTTGCGTGCCGATGTGGATTTCGTGGAGATGCCGGGTGAGCGTTTCCAGGCCGAGGTGGTGCGGTCCGCGCAAAGCATCTCCGATACGGTCGGCGGCATGCGGGTGGAACTGCGCCTGCCCAATCCGGAAGGCAAGATCCCCGCGGGCATGGTCGGCCAGGTCCGCTTGAGCGTGCCACGCACCGCGCCGGTCGTGGTGGTGCCGATCAGTGCGGTGCTGCAAGGCGCCGATGGCGCCAAGGTCGCCGTGGTCAAAGGTTCGACCGTGAACTACCAGCCGGTCCGGCTGGGACGCAATCTGGGCAATGAGGTGGAAGTTGTCGAAGGCCTGGCGGCCGGCGAAACCGTCGTGCTGTCGCCCAATGCCCTGCTGGCCGCCGGCAGCCGGGTCAAAGTCAAGCCGAACGTTCCCGCGAAGTCCTGACGGGTCGTCGGCGGGGTTGTTTCTTCGCCCAGGGAAATGGCGAGCGAGCGTAGGGCGGGTCTTGACCCGCCATTGCCATCTGGCCGATGACCTTGCCAACCAGCGGAACCATGCTTCACCTCGCCGCATGTCTTTCGAAGCGACGTAGCGGTCAACGCCAGTGCTTTCTTGGAAGTTGGTTGCACGACTTCGAGACGGCCATGGCGGGTCAAGACCCGCCCTGCGCGGCTTTCTGAAGCAAAAGCAAATCCCCCTCGGTCCCCCTTTATTAAAGGGGGAGGTAAGTGGAGCCTTGTTCCGCTCCCCGCTCCCCGCTCCCCGCTCCCCGCACCCGCAAACCTGCACGGCATGAACAACCGCATCCAGCTCCAGCACGGCATCTGGAACGCGAAGTCATGGCTGACGCCGTTGGCTCGGCGACTGCGTTCGGAAGGTTTCGACGTCGAAGTCTTCGGCTATCCCAGCGTTTTCGGGGGGGCGGAAGTCGCTATCGCCCAGCTGATCGAACGGTTGTCCGCATCGGAACCGACCCATCTGGTAGGGCATAGCCTGGGCGGATTGATTGGATTGGAGGCGCTGCGGCGCAGGCCTGAGCTGGCGGTACCGCGCATGGTCTGCATTGGTTCGCCGTTGTGCGGCAGCGAAGCCGCGCGCCGCCTGAGCCGGCATGCTCCCGTGCTGGGGCGCAGCGCAAGCCTGCTGCGGCAAGGCTGCGAGCCGTGGCGGGGGCACACCGAGGTGGGCATGGTGGCGGGCACCATCGCCCGAGGAATGGGGCGGTTGTTCGTCCACTTCGACGGCGAATCCGATGGCACGGTGGCGGTTGCCGAAACCCGATTGCCGGGCCTGGCCGATCATTGCACGGTCGCCGCCAGCCACACCGGGCTGGTGTTCTCGGCCGAGGCGGCACGCCAGGCAGCCCATTTCTTGAGAGCGGGCCGCTTCGAGGCGCCGTAAGCATCCTGGGCAATCCGCATCCCCGGGGCGTTCCCATGGCGCCGCGGCGCTATAATTCGCGGCTTCCTCAATGCGCCATCCGGAATATCCATGGGTCGTGGACCGTCTATCGAAGCCCGCAAGAACGCCACCGATGCCAAGCGCGGCAAGATCTTCACCAAGATCATTCGCGAAATCGGGGTGGCCGCGCGGGCTGGCGGGGGCGATCCGGCCAACAACCCCCGGCTGCGCACCGCCATGGACAAGGGATTGTCCGCCAACATGTCCAAGGACGTGATCGAGCGGGCGATCAAGAAGGCCACCGGCGAACTGGAAGGCGTGGAGTACGAGGAGATCCGCTACGAAGGCTATGCGCCCGGTGGCGTGGCGGTGATCGTCGACTGCCTGACCGACAACCGCGTCCGTACCGTGGCCGATGTCCGTCATGCCTTCAGCAAGTGCGGCGGCAATATGGGCACCGAGGGCTCGGTGGCCTTCATGTTCAAGCGACTAGGCGTACTCGGCTACGCACCGGGCGCGGACGAGGGCAAGATCACCGACGCCGCGATCGAAGCGGGCGCGGAGGACGTGGTCGTCTACCCGGACGATGGTTCCATCGACGTGGTGACCGCGCCGGAGAATTTCCAAGCCGTGAAGGACGCCATGGAAGCCGCCGGCCTGACCGCCGACGAAGCGGAAGTGACCGTGCGCGCCGACAACGACATCGCCGTGGAAGGCGACGCCGCCAAGCAGGTGGTCAAGCTGCTGGAGATGCTGGAAGACCTGGATGACGTGCAGAACGTCTATTCCAATGCCGAGCTGAAAGCGGATGCGTATGTATAAGAGCCGGGAACCGGTAACCGGGAATCGGGAGCCGGGAGGACGCAAGTCTTCAGTGGCAGGTTGCGTGCTTGTCGCTCCGGCTACCGGCTACCCGCTACCGGCTACCTTGTCGTGACCCGAATCCTCGGCATCGACCCAGGCTCGCAGCGCACCGGCATCGGCATCATCGATATCGACGCGGCGGGCAAGACGACGCATGTTTTCCATGCGCCGCTGGTGCTGCTGGGCGCGGATGATTTTCCGCAGCGCCTCAAGCGGTTGCTGGACGGGTTGGGCGAGATCATCGAGACCTGGAAGCCGCAGGAAGTGGCGATAGAAAAAGTCTTCATGGCGCGCAATCCCGATTCGGCGCTGAAGCTCGGCCAGGCACGCGGCGCGGCGATCTGCGCGGTGGTGCTGCGCGATCTGCCGGTGCACGAATATGCCGCCAAGGAAGTGAAGCTGGCCGTAGTCGGCCGTGGCGGCGCGGAAAAAACACAGATCCAGCATATGGTCGGCATCATGCTGGGACTGCAGGGCAAGCTGCAGGCCGATGCTGCCGATGCCCTGGCGATCGCAATCACTCACGCGCACGTGCGCGCCACTGCCAACCGGATCGGCATCGATGCGCGCGCGGCCTGGAGCAGGAAATGATGAAGGCCGGGAATCGGAAGTCGGGAATTGAGAATAGGAAAGAGCGGGAAGGCTGGCTTCCAGCCCATTCCCCGTTTTCAACAGCCGAATGGCTGGTCTTCCCCATTCCCCATTCCCGCGCCCAGAGGGCGCACCCATGATCGGACGCCTGCGCGGCATCCTGGCCTACAAGTCGCCGCCCTGGCTGGTCATCGACGTGGGTGGCGTGGGCTATGAGTTGGAGGCGCCGATGAGCACCTTCTACGACCTGCCCGAAGTTGGCCGCGAAGTGACGCTGTTCACCCACTATGCGCAGAAGGAAGACAGCGTGTCGCTGTATGGCTTCCTGCGCGATAGCGAGCGCAGATTGTTCCGCGATGTGCAGAAAGTCAGCGGCATTGGCGCAAAGATCGCTTTGGCCGTGTTGTCCGGGGTCAGCGTCGACGAATTCGCGCGCCTGGTGCAGACCAGCGATGTGACCGCTTTGACGCGTATTCCCGGAATCGGCAAGAAGACCGCCGAACGCATGGTGGTGGAATTGCGCGACCGTGCCGCCAATCTTGGCGGTGCTCCCACGGGCTCGTCGCCGTTGCCGCAGGATCCGCAGTCGGAAGCCGTCAGCGCATTGCAACAACTGGGCTACAAGCCTGCCGAGGCCGTGCGCATGGCGCGCGAGGCCACCGCCAATGGCGACGATGTCGCCACCATTATCCGCAAGGCCTTGCAGTCGGCGCTTCGTTGAAGCACGTCTGGATCTAGAGCCTTCTCTCGGAAATCACGAGTTAGCCTTCCGCAGCCATGTCCAAAACAACCTCTCAAGCCAGTGCCGGTAACACCGGCCATCATGGCCATGGCGGCAACGTAGGCCTGGCGGGACTGGTCGTCGGTGCGGTTGGCGTGGTCTTCGGCGACATCGGCACCAGCCCGCTGTACACCATCAAGGAGATGTTCCATCCGCACTTCGGGCTGGTGCCCGATGCGGATACGGTGCGAGGCTTGCTGTCGCTGGGTTTCTGGTCGCTGTTGCTGGTGGTGACGCTGAAATACGTCATCGTCATCATGCGCGCCGACAACGACGGCGAGGGCGGCATCATGGCGCTGACCGCGCTGGCGCAGCGCAGCCTGACCAAGGGGTCCCGTCTCAGCTATGTCGTGGGCATCCTGGGTATTTTCGGTGCCGCGCTGTTCTTTGGCGACGGCATGATCACCCCGCCGATCACCGTGTTGGGCGCGGTGGAGGGCCTGGAAGTGATCTCGCCGCTCTTCAAGCAATGGGTGGTACCCATCAGCCTGCTCATCTTGACCGGCCTGTTTGCGTTCCAGCGCTTCGGTACCGCCCACGTCGGCAAGATATTCGGCCCTGTGATGGTGCTCTGGTTCGTCTCGCTGGCGACGCTTGGCGTGATGAGCATCCTGCACAATCCCTCGGTGCTGCAGGCGCTGAATCCGTACTGGGCATGGCACTTCTTCGCGACCCACAATTGGCATGCGGTGCTGATCCTGGGCGCGGTGGTGTTGACGGTTACCGGTGGCGAAGCGCTGTATGCGGACATGGGCCATTTCGGCAAACGACCGATCCGTTGGGGTTGGTTCGGTTTCGTGCTACCTGCCTTGGTGCTCAACTATTTCGGCCAGGGTGCCTTGCTGCTGAAGAATCCGGCCGCTATCGCCAATCCGTTCTACATGTCGATCCCGACCTGGGCGCAGATCCCGATGCTGGTGCTGGCGACGACCGCGGCGGCGGTGGCTTCGCAGGCGGTCATCACCGGCGCATTCTCAGTGACGCGACAGGCCGTGCAGTTGGGTTATCTGCCGCGACTGGCCATCAAGTACACCTCCAAGGAAACCATCGGCCAGATCTACGTGCCCTCCATCAACACCATACTGTTCGTGGCGGTGGTGCTGTTGGTGCTCAGCTTCCGCTCCTCGGGCGCGTTGGCTACGGCCTACGGACTGTCGGTGACCGGCACCATGCTGATCGATACACTGCTGCTGGCGGTAGTGGCGTATACGCGGTGGCCGGATTCGCGGCGATGGGTATTGCCGCTGTGCGGATTGTTCTTGTTGATCGATCTGGCGTTCCTGATTGCCAATGGCGCCAAGTTGCTCAGCGGCATCGGCGCGTGGGTGCCGTTGTTTATCGGCATCGTCGCATTCTCCGTGATGCGCACTTGGCGACGCGGGCGCGAGCTGCTGAGCGCCGAGATCCGCAAGGAAGGCATCCAGCTGGATACCTTCCTGCCCGGGCTGATGCTTGCGCCGCCGGTGCGGGTGCAGGGGACGGCGGTGTTCCTGACCGCGCAAACGGGGGTTGTGCCGCATGCGATGCTCCACAACCTCAAGCACAACAAGGTGCTGCACGAACGCAACGTATTCCTCACGGTCGAAACGCTGACGGTGCCGTATTCGCACAAGCGGCTGCGAATCGATGAGATCGGCGAAGGTTTCTATCGTGTGGTGCTGCGTTTCGGATTCATGGAAACGCCGGATGTGCCGATGGCGCTGATGCGCAGTTGCGACAACGGCGGTACCTATTTCGACCCCATGGACACCACTTACTTCGCCAGCCGCGAAACCGTGGTGGCGTCGGCGCGGCGCGGCATGCCGATCTGGCGCGACAAGTTGTTCGCGCTGATGCACCGCAATGCCGCGCCGGCAACCGGTTTCTTCCGCATCCCCGGCAATCGCTTGGTCGAACTGGGTTCGCAAGTCGAAATCTGATGCCAAAAGTAGGGCGGGCCCCGGCCCGCCGCTTTCAGTCAGTGAATTGCCGCGCCAAAAAGCACGTTGACGTGATGCCGTCAGGTTGTTGCCTGCACGTGGAATGGCGGGCCATGGCCCGCCCTACGTCAGCGCAGCGAAACGCTCCACTGTTTCAGCGATGCCGGTGACGACCAACGTATCGCCGGGTTCGACGATGGTGTCGGCTTTGGCGTAGGTCAGGTCGGCGCGGGTGCGCTTGACCGCGATCACGGTCACGCCGTACTTGCTGCGCAGGGCGGATTCGCTGAGCGTCTTGCCCCAGCTTTCCTGTGGCGCACCGGTTTTCGCGATGGCGAAACCATCGTCGAACTCCATGAAGTCGGTCATCTTGCCGGTGACCAGGTGCGCAACGCGCTCGCCCATCGCCGCTTCCGGATACACCACATGATGTGCGCCGGTGCGCTCGAGTATCCGTCCATGCTTGGTGGTGGTGGCCTTGGCCCAGATGTCGCGAACGCCGAGTTCCTCCAGCGCCAGCACGGTCAGCACGCTGGCCTCGATATCGGAACCGATGCCCACCACGGCGCGGCTGAAATCCTTGACGCCCAATTGGCGCAGGACATCGCTGTCGGTGGTGTCGGCCTGGACCACGTGGGTCAGTTCATCCGACCAGCGCTGGACGATCTCGGGGTTCTCGTCGATACCCAGCACATCGTGGCCCAGGCGGATCAGCGAAGTGGCGACAGCGGCCCCGAATCGCCCCAAGCCGATGACGACGACACTGTCGGCGGGAGTGGATTGTTGTTTAGCCAACGATGGGGCGCTCCTCTGGGTAGCGATATGCCGGCGCTTTGCTGCGCAGGGCCAGGGCGGTGGCCACGGTAATGGTACCGACACGGCCAACGAACATCAGGGCGATCAGGATCCATTGTCCCATGGGGGGCAGGCCGGCAGTGATGCCGGTCGACAGCCCTACCGTGGCGAAGGCCGAGATGGTCTCGAACATCACCACCTCCAGCGGCAGGTCGGTCACGCTCAACATCAGCAAGGTCGCCACTGCCAGCACGCTGACGCCTAGCAGCACCACGGTGAGCGCCAGCCGCTGGGTTTCGGCGGAGATGCGCCGCCGGAACGCAGTGGTGTCCTGGCTGCCGCGCACTTCAGTCCACACGACGAAGCCCAGCAGAAAGAACGTGGTGACCTTGATGCCGCCGGCGGTGCCAGCGCTACCGCCGCCGATGAACATCAGGACGTAGTTCACCGCCAAGGTTTCGGTCGTCATGCCGCCAATGTCGATGCTGTTGAAGCCAGCGGTACGGGCGCTCACCGATTGAAACAGCGCCCCCAGCAGCTTCCCGTCCATGCCCAGCGGACCCAGCGTGGCAGGATTGCCGTATTCGTAAAGCAGGACCGCCAGGGTGCCGCCCACGATCAGGATGCCGCTACCCAGCAAGGTGATTTTGGTGTGGATCGACCATCGCGCCCATTGCCCGGGCTCGCGCTTCAGTTCAAGCAGTACCGGAAAACCCAGGCCGCCCATGATGATCGCCAACATGACAGGCATGACGATCAGCGGATCGGCGACGAAGCTCATGAGGCTGTCGGAATAGGTGGAGAAGCCGGCGTTGTTGAAGGCCGAAATCGCGTGGAATGCGCCGTTCCACAACGCGGTGCCCCAAGGCTCTCCATAGCCGTAGTGCAGGCGCAGGATGAGCACGATAGCGACCAATGCTTCCACGCTGAAGGTCACCAGCAGGATCAGCTTCAACACCGAACCCACATCGCCCAGCCCCAGGCTGCGGGTTTCCGCCTGCGCGATCAGCCGCGTGCCCAGGCGCAGCCGCCTCATGACCAATAGGCCCAGCAACGTGGCGCCGGTCATGATGCCGAAACCTCCGATATGGCAGAGCCCCAGGATCACCACTTGCCCGAATATCGACCAGTACACCGGCGTGTCGACAACCGCCAGGCCGGTGACGCAGACCGCCGAGGTCGAGGTGAAGATCGCGGTCAGGAACGGCGCCGAGCCTCCGCCCGTCCGGGCGATCGGCAACATCAGCAGCACGGTTCCCAGAAGGATGGCGCCGAGGAACGTCAGTGGAATCAGCCGCGCCGGGTGTTGGATCCCACGTCTTAGCAAGCGGTGTCTCCCGAATGGGGAAATGGTTGAAAGCGGGGTTGAAAACAGGCGGGAACGGCCGCGGATTGTGCCACGTGCCACCGGGAGCGGCGAGCGCATGCGCCGTGCCGAGGGATAGCGCGGCAAAAAAGAGCAGGCAAATCGGGCGCCTCTCACCCATTGCGTCCTTCATAATGGCGGCATGACCGAAGACCGCATCATCGCCTCCCGGGCCACCCGCGAGGACGAGGCCATCGAAGCCAGCATCCGTCCCAAGCGTCTGGACGAGTACCTGGGGCAGCAACCCGTCCGTGAGCAATTGTCGATCTATATCGAAGCGGCCAAGGGGCGCGGCGAAGCATTGGATCACGTGCTCATCTTTGGGCCGCCCGGTTTGGGCAAGACCACGCTCAGCCACGTCATCGCCAATGAATTGGGCGTCAACCTGCGGGTTACTTCAGGCCCGGTGATCGAAAAGGCCGGCGACCTGGCGGCGCTGCTGACCAACCTGCAGCCGCACGACGTGCTGT